>NZ_LT906480.1:4305000-4620000 GCF_900186865.1 Stenotrophomonas maltophilia | reverse complement strand
AAAACTCTCTGTTTCAAATATTACGTCATAGTAGGCCTTTATCCGCTACCAACCAATGATTACATTTTATTCACTCTTCGATTAGCCGCAGACCTTTCCTGCGCACTTCGAAGCCCATTCAAAAACGAGGTATCCGCAATGGCACGCATTGTCAGAATCCATGAATACGGTGACGCCAGTGTTCTGAAGCTGGAAAATTTGGACGTATCGGCACCGGCGGCAAACGAGGTGCAGATTGGCGTCAAAGCGATTGGCTTGAACCGAGCCGAGGTGATGTTTCGCAATCACGCATACCTACAGGAAGCCGAGTTCCCTAGCCGCCTGGGCTACGAGGCCGCAGGCATCGTGGTTGCAGTGGGTAGCGCAGTAACCGGGATCAAGGTGGGTGATGCAGTCGCTCTCATCCCGCCTCTGGACATCGCCCGTTGGGGCACCTACGGAGAGCTGGCCAATGTACCTGCTCATCTGGTGGTGAAGAGCCCCGAGAGGTTGTCCTTTGAAGAGGCTGCTGCGTCCTGGATGCAGTACGTCACCGCCTGGGGTGCACTCATCGAGCAGGCCAAACTCGGGCAACACGACTTTGTCCTTGTCACCGCGGCATCAAGCAGTGTCGGTCTGGCTGCCTTCCAGATAGCACGCATGGTCGGCGCCACACCAATTGCAATCACGCGAACCCGTGCGAAGAAACAGGCCCTTCTGGATGCTGGTGCCGCGTATGTGATCGTGAGTGACGAAGAGGATATCGTCGAGCGCGTGATGGAGATAACGGCCGGACAAGGCGCCCGCGTTGTGTTCGACCCGGTTGGCGGGCGGTCCTTCGAGCCCCTCACGCAGAGCATGGCCCGAGGTGGCATTCTGCTGGTATACGGTGCACTCAGCTCGGAACCGACGCCATTCCCGCTGTTTACCGTGCTGGGCAAAAGCCTAACCCTCAAGGGCTATCTCTATGCAGAAATTGTGGCCGACCCAGAAGTCCTTGAACGTGCCAAGGCGTTTATTCTGCAGGGGCTGGAGTCTGGAGCACTGAGCCCGATAATCGCCAAGACCTTCCCTCTGAGTGACATCCAGGAAGCCCATCGTTTCCTTGAGGCCAATCAGCAGATTGGAAAGATCGTGGTGACAGTCTAATCGCCATTTCTGGGGCTGAGAGCAGAATCTTTCGGCCCCAGTTCAACCCGTCCAACTGACCGCTTTTGGCCGATAGCGGACATAGGCCCCGCGGCGAATGTCCACCTCTTCTTTGGCGATTCGGTCAGAGCTCAATTCAATCTGATCAACTGCCTACCAGCTTGTCGACTTCGCCTGCGAAATGCTCTTGGGATCTGGGAAGCTACCCTTGAGAATGCACCGACGCGACCGCGATGCCGGCCGGATTTCCCCTCAGGCGCTATGCAAGTCTACAATATACCGTCAAGTACCCAACGGATCGGCTAGCGATGACTCCACCCTGATGCTTGATTGAAGAAGCGACCCAGACACATAGGTCTGGAAGGGTGCCTGTTTCTTTCGTTTGGCGCGCACGGCTGTGCGCGGAGATCATTTTCTATGTCTGCAATTTATCCCCTGCGCCAGCAATGGCTCGGTAACATCCGTGGTGACCTGCTGTCGGGCATTGTCGTTGCGCTAGCCCTGATTCCTGAGGCAATCGCGTTTTCCATCATCGCCGGCGTCGACCCAAGGGTAGGTTTGTATGCCTCGTTCTGCATCGCCGTCATCACCGCCATCGCCGGTGGCCGCCCTGGCATGATCTCGGCTGCGACCGGCGCCATGGCGTTGGTGATGGTCACGCTGGTGCGCGAGCACGGCATTCAGTATCTGTTTGCCGCCACCATCCTGGCCGGCGTCCTGCAGATGCTGGCCGGCGCCCTGCGGTTGGGCTCGCTGATGCGCTTTGTGTCGCGCTCGGTGGTGACCGGATTTGTGAATGCACTGGCGATTCTCATTTTCATGGCGCAGCTTCCCGAGCTCATCGGCATGCCGTGGATGGTGTATGCGATCTGTGCTGTGGGTCTGGCAATCATCTACCTGCTGCCGCTGCTGACCAAAGCCGTTCCTTCGGCATTGGTGGCGATCGTGGTTCTCACGGCCGCTTCCATGTATTTCGGCTTCCAGGTACGCACCGTAGGCGACATGGGGGCGCTGCCTGACAGCCTGCCGTCGTTCCTGATTCCGGATGTGCCATTCACCTGGGAAACACTCCAGATCCTGCTGCCGGTTTCGGCGACTTTGGCGGTCGTTGGCTTGTTGGAATCGCTGATGACCGCGCAGATCGTCGAAGACATGACCGATACCCCGAGCCAGAAGAATCGCGAATGTGCGGGCCAAGGCTTGGCTAACACCGTAACGGGCTTCTTTGGGGGCATGGCAGGCTGTGCAATGATCGGCCAGTCGGTGATCAACATCACTTCCGGTGGCCGGGGCCGTCTCTCGTGCCTTGTGGCCGGCGTGGTTTTGCTCCTTCTGGTTGTTTATGGGTCAAACCTGGTGAGTCAGATTCCAATGGCCGCACTGGTCGCAGTGATGATCATGGTCAGCATCGGCACCTTCAGCTGGCGCTCGCTGCGCGAGCTGGCCATTCATCCCAAGAGCTCTTCGGTCGTGATGATTGGCACGGTCATCGTGACCGTGGCTACCCACGACCTCGCCAAAGGCGTGTTGACAGGCGTGATCCTGTCGGCGGTGTTCTTCACCCGCAAGGTCGGCAAGATGCTGATCATCGACGACACCCAGGTCGAGACCGACTCGCGCGTCTACGTTGTGAAGGGGCAGGTGTTCTTTGCGTCTTCTGGACAGTTCGTGAGTAGCTTCAACTATCTGGATGTCCCCAAGGAGGTCATCATCGATCTGAAGGACGCCCACTTCTGGGACGTGACCGCCGTTGATGCGCTCGACCGGGTAGTGATGAAGCTGCGCGAGCACGGCGCGACCGTTGAGGTGTTCGGTCTCAACGATGCAAGTGAGACCTTGGTAGACCGCTTGGGAAAGCATCGTACGCCAGGCGCCACACGGTCGTCGGGTCATTGAACAGATGAGCGAAGCGGGCACCGAGGGGTGCCCGCTTCCTTTTCGGCAGTCATCGAGTTGACATATGGCAAGGCAATACTTCGATTATTCTAGATAAATGGTTGCGATGACATGCGTCCCCTGAATGTTCTGTTCCTTTGCACAGGCAACTCGGCGCGCAGCATTCTTGCCGAAGCACTGGCCAGCCATTTAGGGCGCGAACGTATCCGCGCTTACAGTGCGGGCAGTCATCCCAAGGGCGTAGTTCATCCGGTGGCCCTGCAGGTGCTCTCGGAGATTGGCTTCGACGTTGCCGGGCTGTCGAGCAAGCCGTGGGATGCATTCGCAGGTCCGGAAGCACCGCAGATGGATCTCATCGTAACGGTGTGCGATCGTGCCGCGGGTGAAGCGTGTCCCGTGTGGCCGGGCCACCCGGCTACCGCCCACTGGGGCATCCCCGACCCGGCCGCAGTGCAGGGCAGTGCTGATCAGGTCCATAAGGCGTTCCTGAGCACGCTTCACCAGCTCCAGCACCGTCTCGGATTGCTGTTGGCGCTTAAGCCTGAAGCGCTGGACCGCATGGCCCTGCAATCGCAGGTGCGGGCGCTGGGCAATGGCGCCGAGGCTCACGCGCGAGATAACACCGGAGAAGCCTCCCCGATGTAGTCGCTGATCTGCCTTACTGCCTCGCGCGCGTATCGGGTCACCCCGATCAGCGTGGCCGATGCTGCGCCATTCCAGTCGCCATAGCCGAGCAGCCAAACCGATGGCGCTGCGACCGACCGAACCTGGGTGTCATCCACGTCGATCCGACCACGAGCGTTGACAATGCCCAGTCCTTCCAGGTGCGACAATACCGGCCGGAAGCCGGTGCACCAGATCACCGCGTCGAAGTTGCGTTCGCTGCCATCTGCCCACTGCATGCCGGTGGCGGTGAAACGGACGGGTGGCGGCATGGAGACCAGTACACCGCGGCGCCGTGCGTCCACCACCGGCGGCACCATCACGATGTCGCCAAAACCATCCCGCTGAATATCCGGCTCACGTCCTTCCTGCTGAGCCCTCCACTTCTCGGTTGCGCGTGCGAACAGAACGCGCCCGTCGACATCGTCGGCCAGGAAGGCTGGCGCCCGCTGGGTGATCCACGTGGTCTTGGCCACCTTGGAGACCTCGGCCAGAATCTGTGCGCCTGAGTTGCCGCTGCCGATGATGGCCACGCGCATTCCGGCGAAGGGTTCGGGATGGCTGTAGTGGGCCGAGTGCAGCTGCACGCCGCCGAAAGCGTCCAGACCTTCATATCCGGGCGTGCAGGGATGCCGCCACGTACCCGTGGCGCTGATCACTGCACGTGTCTGCCACTGCCGGCCGTCATCTGCTTCCACCCGCAGCCGGCTCCCCGAGCGGCTGATGCGTTTCACCTGCACGGGACGGATGACGGGCAGCGCATACTTATGCTCGTAGCGCGCGAGGTAGTCGAGCACTTCCGCCTGCGACGGGCACGGTTCCCGGGTAGCAGGCATCGGCCAACCGGGAATCGAGCTCCAGCCCGCCGGCGAGAACAGATGCAGGGATTTCCACGCATGCTGCCACGCCCCGCCAGGTGACGTTTCGGCATCAAGAATCACATAGGACAGCCCGCTGCGACGCAGGAAGTAGCCAGCCGAAAGACCCGCCTGGCCACCTCCGATCACCACGACATCGACGCTGTCCATCGGGACTTCCTCATGCTGCAGCACCTAGGCGATTCAGCGGCTCCGTGCATCGGCAGGAAAGTAGCTTTTGCCCAGGCGCAGGGCGACGTGGACCAGCAGAATCAGCACGGGCACTTCCACCAGCGGGCCGATAACAGCCGCGAAGGCTACCGGGGAAGCCAGCCCGAACGCCGCGATCGCCACGGCGATGGCCAGTTCGAAGTTGTTGCCTGCTGCGGTGAACGCGATCGCGGTGGTGCGGGGGTAGTCTTTGGCGATCAGCTTGCCCATGAAGAAACTGATGACGAACTGGATGATGAAGTACAACGTCAGCGGGATCGCGATGCGTACCGCGTCCATCGGAATCCTCAGCACATCGCCTCCCTTCAGGCTGAACATCGCCACGATGGTAAACAGCAGTGCGGCGAGGGTTGCCGGGCTGATGGCGGGCAGGAACGTCTCTTCATACCATTGCACGCCCTTGCGCGCCTTCAACCATCGGCGGGTGAGGAAGCCCGCCAGGAACGGGATACCAAGGTAGATCAGAACAGCCTCGGCGATGGTCCAGAAACTGACATCGATGACGCTGCCCTGCAGACCGAACACCGGCGGCAACCAGGACAGGAAGAACCACGCATAGACGCTGAACAGCGCAATCTGGAAGATCGAGTTGAATGCCACCAGCCCGGCGACGTACTGGCCGTCACCGCGGGCAAGCTGATTCCAGACCAGCACCATGGCGATGCACCGTGCCAGCCCGATCAGGACCAGGCCGGTCATGTACTCGGGGTAATCGCGCAGGAACAGCACGGCCAGGCCGAACATCAGGAACGGACCGACGATCCAGTTCTGCAGCAGCGAGAGCATCAGTACCCGTTTGTCGGCGAAGACCCGCGGCAGTTCCTCGTACTTCACCTTGGCCAGCGGCGGATACATCATCAGGATCAGACCAATCGCGATCGGGATGTTGGTCGACCCTATGGAGAGGCTGTTCAACGCGCTGGGTACACCTTCGAACAACGCCCCCATGCCGACGCCGAGCGCCATGGCGGCGAAGATCCAGAGCGTGAGATACCGGTCCAGGAAGGACAGGCGGGAGGTATCAGTGGTCATGGGGATTTCCGGAAAGACGGTCAGTTGATCTGTGCGATCGGGTCGAGCCGGGCCTTGAGGGCCTCGCTGTCATCCCAGACGCTGTCTGAGATCTCCAGAAACGCCTTCAGGCGCGCCTTGATGATCTGGTGCGCGCGATCGAACGCTTCGGCTTTCTGTCCGTCCGAGCCTTCAACGCCGGCCGGATCGAACAGGCCCCAGTGCACCCGTACAAAGTCGCCGAACACTACCGGGCATGCCTCGGCCGCCGCGCTGTCGCAGACGGTGACGATCAGATCCATCGGCGCGGCATCCGCTTCGGCGAACTCGTCCCACGACTTGCTGCGAAGGCCGTCCACCGGGAAACCCTCGCGCTGCAACTGAGCAATGGCAAACGGGTTGACGCGGCCGGCCGGCTGGCTGCCGGCGCTGAAGGACTCGTAGCGGCCTTGGCCCCACTTTTTCAGGGTCGATTCGGCCAACACGCTGCGAGCGGAATTACCGGTACACAAGAACAGGACGCGACGGGTCATCTGAGCGATCTCTAAGGTGGGTTGGTCAGCAGCCAACGGGTCGTTCGCAGGCCTGTTCGTCGGCACAACAGTTCTCCGTGAGATAGGCCACCAATGCGGTCATCGCCTCGAACTCGGCCCGGTAGCAGATCGTCCGACCATGTTGCTCGGCGCTGATCAGGCCCGCAGCCAACAGTTCCTTCAGGTGGAAGGAGAGCGTGGCACCAGGCAAGCAGAGCGTCTGGGCAATGTCACCGGCCAGCTTGCCGCCGCTGCCGGCCTGTACAAGCAGGCGGAAGATCGACAGGCGGGTGGCGTGGCCCAAGGCAGCAAGAGCGTGGGTTGCAGCGTTATGTTCCATGATTCTAGAATAATAGAATCGATTCCGTAGGACAACCCCGTGCAGCAGATCCCCAACTTGGTCCCAGGTGCCTTGGACATCCCGACGGCCACCAAGCTCAACGACCCGGCCGCGCAGCCGCACCGCCCGCGCATCCTGATCCTGTACGGGTCGCTGCGACCTCAGTCGTTCAGTCGCAAGCTGGCGCTGGAGGCGCAGCGGCTGCTGGAACAGCTCGGGGCGGAAACCCGCCTGTTCGATCCACATGAGCTGCCGATGCTTGACTCGGTGCCAGCCACCCACCCAAAGGTGCAGGAGCTGCGCCAGGCCTCGCTGTGGTCGGAGGGACACGTGTGGGTCAGCCCGGAACGCCATGGCACCCTTACCGCGGTATTCAAGAACCAGATCGACTGGCTGCCACTGGAAGAGGGCAGCGTGCGCCCCACCCAAGGCCGCACGCTGGCCGTGATGCAGGTCTGCGGCGGTTCGCAGTCGTTCAACGTCGTCAACGCGCTGCGTGTGCTCGGCCGGTGGATGCGGATGGTGACGATCCCCAACCAGTCCTCGGTCGCCAAGGCCTGGCAGGAGTTCGACGACGAAGGTCGAATGAAACCCTCGGCGTACTACGATCGCGTGGTGGACGTCATGGAGGAACTGGTCAAGTTCACCCTGCTGGTACGTGGGCGCACCGACTACCTGGTGGACCGTTACAGCGAGCGCAAGGGGGCCATCGAGGCGGCGGCGCTCGCGGCCGCTGCAGGGGTGGTGGAAACTGTTTTGAACGAGGAGGAAAGTGCGTGAACGCGGTCATCTACCACAACCCCAAGTGCGGCACCTCGCGCAACACCCTGGCGATGATCCGCTTCGCCGGGATCGAGCCGGAAGTGATCGACTACCTGGCCCACCCGCCCAGCCGCGCGCGCCTGGTCGACCTCATCAGGGCCGCGGGCTTGAGCGTGCGCGACGCCCTCCGGCAGAAGGGCACTCCTTATGACGAGCTGGCACTGGGCGATGCGGCACTGAGCGACGACGCGCTGCTTGATGCCATGCTGGCGCACCCAATACTCATCAATCGTCCTTTCGTGCAAACCGATAATGGCACGCGCCTGTGCCGCCCTTCCGAACTGGTGCTGGATCCTGCCGAAGCTTCCCGGACCATTCCGGAAGGAAGATGGAGAGTTGGTGGCCGAGCACAGGGGAAGCCCGGCGACCTAGTCTGGGTGCTGGGCCGGGCTGGCCGCCTTTGAGAACAACCGGAGATCCTGCCCCATGCCGACGCTCCATCCCGCAAAAAGCGAAAGTGCGTGGCGTGTCTTCCTGGTGTTCCTACGACTGGGACTGACCTCGTTCGGCGGCCCGATCGCCCATCTGAGCTACTTCCGCCTCGAGTTTGTCGAGCGCCGCCGGTGGCTGACGGACCGTAGCTACTCGGATCTGGTGGCCTTGTGCCAGTTACTGCCAGGCCCAGCCAGCAGCCAGGTTGGGATGGCGCTGGGCTTGGCTCGCGCCGGCTGGCTTGGCCTGCTGGCCGCCTGGGCAGGTTTTACCCTGCCATCGGCCGTACTGATGATCCTGTTCGGATTTGGCGTTGCTCGATACCAAGGCATCCTCGAATCCGGTTGGCTGCATGGCCTGAAGATCGTTGCAGTTGCCGTGGTGGCGCAGGCTGTATGGGGAATGGCCCGGACCCTATGCCCGGACCGCCTGCGGGCAGGGATGGCGCTTGTCGCCGCCGTATTGACGCTAGCACTGCCCTCGGTCTTCGGCCAGATGGTGGTGATCATCTGCAGCGGCCTGCTCGGTCGCTGGGCGCTGAAAATCGAGCCTGCCCAGGGCCAGTTCGCTTGCAGCTATCCCGTCTCGCGAAGAACGGGCTCGGTAGCGCTGATGCTGTTGGTGCTGCCGCTTGTTCTGCTGCCTGTGTGGGTGGTGGCTAGTGGCTCCCCGTTGGCTGTGCTGTTGGAGGGGACGTACCGTGCTGGTGCCTTGGTCTTTGGCGGCGGCCATGTCGTACTGCCGTTGCTGCAGACCGCGGTTGTCCAAAGCGGCACGGTGACCACTGCGGATCTGCTCGCTGGGTACGGTGCGGCGCAGGCGGTGCCAGGCCCTCTCTTCACTTTCGCGGCGTACTTGGGAGCCCTGGCCAAGGGGCCGCTGGGTGGCTGGCTTGGAGGCCTTGTGCTGTTGGCAGTCATTTTCCTGCCAGCCTTTCTTGTGCTCGTGGGGGCGCTGCCGTTCTGGGAGGCCCTGCGCCACCGAAAGGCTTTGCAAGCTTCGATTGCTGGCGTCAACACCGGGGTGGTCGGGATTCTGCTGGCTGCGTTGTACAACCCGGTGTGGACGAGTGCGATCCATGACCGATGGGATGCCGCGATGGCGCTGGTTGCGTTCGGGCTACTGGCCCTCGCGCGTACACCGCCGATCTTGGTTGTGTTGCTGGCTGCCATGACGACCTGGGCCCTGCCACGGTAACGCCGCCAGGTCAATCAGGCGCGCCTCTGCAGCACAACATAACGTCTGCTTCTGGCCAGCAGCGGTCATTCACAATCCCTCGGTCAAGTCGAGTCGCAGGACGCGAACGTGACAGGCCCTAGCTAGAGATGTTATCTCGCGCGGCTATTCTCTCGACCAGTGTATTGATCGCCGCCTCCATGGCGTGGGCAGTCTTGTCGCCGCTCTGGTTGGTGATGACGAAAATGCCAAGGTCATACTTCGGCATGATGTAGATATAGCACTGCGAGCGGGGCACACCACCATGATGGGCATAGTAGGTGCCCTTCAAGCGGTCGCCGCCGACGATGTTCCAGAAATAGCCGATGCTGAACTCGGAATCGAATTCGACAAGAGTACGGTGTGATTCCGTCACGACGGGCCCACCGGCCAGCTGGAACTTGAGGAACTTCACCATTTCCGGAACGGTCGCCTTTACGTTCCCCGATGCTCCCCAAGGCAACTCCGGCATGGGCGAGGTCGGTACCGCGTTGTCACTGTGGTAGCCGACCGCAAGCCGGGGCGCCTCAGCATCGCCCAGCCTGATTCTGAGGTCCGCCATTGCCGCGGAATCGCGGAAGAATTCGCGTAACAGCGACTCATAGTCGCTCTTGTAAACCGTCTCCAGAATATGCGCCGCCAGTTGGGTTCCAGCACTGGAGTAGGCGTAATCCTTTCCGGGCACCTGGTGAATCTCGACGGCATGCAGGTCCCTGAAGAAATCCGCCTTGCCATAGCCGGCGTAAATGGCATTGAGTTCACGAGGCGTACGCTGATCGGTGAAGTCCGCGAGCACCGTGTTCGCGCGTTCCGGCAACATGTTCGGAAGACCGCTCGTATGCGACAGCAGGTGACGGATGCGGATGGGGTCGCCCTTGTACTGCAGGTTCGGATAATTGCCGTGCAGATACTTCCGGACATCGTCGTCCAGCCCCAGCCTGCGCTCCAGGACGGCATTGGCCATCAGGGTCCCTGCCATGGTCTTGCTCAACGAACCGATTTCGTAGAGGGTCGCGTCGGTCGGAGGGCTCAGCCTGCCGGCTTCCATGTTGCCGCGATGACGGATGAATTCCTGGCCCCGATATACGACTGCGATCGAGGTTGAGTGGAGCAACGGCTGCTGTATCAGTGTTGCGGCCACCTCATCGAGGTCCGCCCCGAGATCCTTTGCCGGCACATGCTCGCCCTTGCAGCCGGCAGCCAAGAACACGACGGACAATACGAAGTAGTTGAGCCACCGCCCGTTTCGAACAATCCTCGAAATCGCTTGCATGCGTCTGTGCTTGAAGGGTTTTGGCAAGAACTCTCAAGATAGCCGAACACCGAGGGCCGCACACCTGTCCCTGTTCTCGCGGCGGCCGCCCCTGGCGCCAGCCAGAAGGTGTGCGTGTGGACGTCCGCTTCGTGCCGAAAGCACACGTCGTCCCGGAGCTTCGTCGGCATCAATGGGTGGAGTCGTTCGCCCGCGACTGGTAGAACTCGCCGATGCGTCGAACAAACCGCTGCGGGTTCGCACCGGCAAGATTGGTCAGTACGATCACGGCCAAGTCTTCGTCCGGGTAGACGACGAATGCCGCGCGGGCACCGCCAATGCCTGCGACCTGGCGCGGGCGATCAGCCTTCAAAACCGGCCAGCCTAAGGCCCAATCGCTTTTCGCCCCGCTGTTCAGTGGCTCTTGCTGCCACATGCGCTGGACATGTGCATCATCAATCAACTGGTCCTGCGACAGCGCAATGATCCAGCGCGACAGCTCTTCGGCCGTCGTCTGGATTCCGCCACCCGCCCACAGGCTGTAGGGCATTTCATAAATCCAATGCGACAGGCGCTCACCATCGTCCGGTGCCAGCGAGCCCCGCGGCGACCAGCTGTAGATCGTGGCGGCTCCGGCAACCAGGTCATAGCTGTCACCGAACGTGGTAGAGGGCATGCCCGCCACATCGAACTGTCGCTGCGTCACGAATCGCTCGTATGGTTGCCCGCTCAACTTGACGATGATCCGCGACAGCAGGCCGTAGTTGGTCTGGTTGTACGAGAACTGTTCGCCTGGCGATACCTCCAGAGGCCGAGCCTCGACCGCGCTCCATGCCTCCGGCTCCGTCGCACCGCCAAAGGCCCCCTGCGAGTCGATGATCTCCGGAAGGCCTGATGTATGCCCCAGCAGCTGCCGGATCCGCACCCCACGCCAGGTCGCGGGCACATCGTCCAAATAGCGTGACAAGGGGGCGTCCAGATCCACCCGTCCGTCCTGGACCAGTTGCATCATGGCTACGCCGGTGAACGACTTGGTGGCCGAGTTGATCGGGAACAGCGTCTTGCCGGTAACAGGCACCCGGTTCTCGACATTGGCGAACCCGTAGTTCTCCAGCAGCACTACTTTCCCGTTTTGCACCACTGCCAGCTGGAGGCCCGGAATCCGCTGCTTCTGCATGGCCTGCTGGATGAAGGCCCTGGCCTTGCTGTTGGCTTCCTTAAGAGAACCGGCCGCAAGCGCCTGGGCTGGAAGCCATGCCGACAGGGCAACGGTCAGCAAGGCGGTGCGCAAGAGTGCAGGCAGCATGGATTTCCCTGGGCCAGGTCGTCTGGAAAATGGATTGGCGAGTGCCGACGGAACCGATGCCGGCCGGCAACCTTAGGCCCAGGCACCCGGGCACGACAGTGCAAAGAGTCATGCTCACAATGGAGTTGGCTGAATGGTCCGGGGGAAGTTAGGTGAGCCCGCGCATCGGCGGCCCGCTCGGCATGGGGCTGATCGGGCTGCCTGACGCCCGGAGCGGTTGCACGCCACACGCATGGCCCGGGCAGCGTCGAATCCCCGCTAGGAATCGGATCCTGCCAGATCGGACGGCAGCTGTCGGCCAGAAGTGGATACTGCAATCATTGCTGCCTGAGCCCACTCTCCAAAGGCAAGGGGAGCGCCTGCTGTTCGCCCGCTGTCACATCAACTGCGACTAGCTGAAATCTTTGATCGCCTACCTGGCAGGGCATTCCGCGCACCAGCATCCTGTTCGATCTGATGACTAATGATTCTCAGGACTTGCTGCGGTACCGGTGTGCGGCTACCTCGCTATCACTACTTGATCAGGAAGTCATTCAGTGATTTTCCGCTTGCTACCAGCTCGGCTATCCATCGCGGTTGCCGCCCTCGACCGGACCACGTCTGGCCGCGCACTGCAGGATTGCGGTACTTGGGAGCGATCTTGGGCACTGTCGATTTGGCAGGCCTCCGATCACCTCGCTTCTTGGCGGTTTCGGAGGGCACGATCACTGAAGCGCCGTAGAGTTCCTCTATCGTGTATCCATGATCCTTGACGTACTTGTTGATCTTGGCGCGCATCGCTGTGGCCTTAGGGCGTGACAGCACTTTGGACTGCTGCTTCTCCGCCTGAGCAATCAGTGAGCGAAGTTCCTTGGCAGAAAGGCCGCTGATATCAATAGTCATGAATTCTTCCCCGATGTCGAGGCCCTAGCCTATTCTCAAATGACATTGCGTGTCACTCCATGTCCACTATGAGTCGCTCAATCTCAGGATCGACTACTAAGAATTTTATCGTGTTAGCTACTCTCTCACTGCACATGATTTTCACGTGGCATATGGACCTGAGGACTAAAGATGCGCCGTGAGTGATTGCTGTGGTCCCGCCAAGAATTCTTTGAGATCGCCAGTTTGAGGCATTGGATGAATCGACGTTAGACTCAAGCGCTTTCCGTAGCAGATCAGGGAGGCAAGGCGCATAACCGTGAGATCAATTCCCTTCATTGTCGCTGCCGCGTTGGCGGGAACTTCGCTGGCTGCAGATGCTTCTGAGGATAACCTCCATAGAGATCCTTACTTTGATCCAGGAGGCGCCGTCAGGTTCAACTATGGCTGGCTCGACTACGGGCCGACCAGCCGCCTGCAGCTTGAACTGCTGCGTGCAGACCTTGACGCTGGAACCGGACCGTTTTCCTTCTCTGCCCAATACCGCTGGTACGATGGCTTCGACGCCGTGCATCACGCCTACGCGGGCTGGCAGTTCTCCGATGCTACCCAGCTCAAGGCAGGTATCCAGCAAGTCCCGTTCGGGCTGCTCCCTACCGTTTCGCAGAGCTTCTGGTTCGGCTCCGGCTACTACTTGGGCATTGAGGATGATTACGATCCGGGCCTTGTAGTGATTCACCGCACCGGCAGCACGACCTGGCATCTCGGCTGGTTCTCCGGAGACGAATACGGGTCCGGGGCTCGCTATGATCGCTACTCCTTTGATGTCGCGCAGACCGAGGCGTTGCCGTATCGTGAGCGGCAACGACTGCATGCACGCGTGGAGCGCGCGCGCGCCTGGGGCGGCGGCGAGCTGTTGCTGGGCGCATCAGCGTTTGCTGGCAAGGTGCAGAACACTCAGACACGGCGTCACTACGGTCATCAGGGCGCGGCCCTCCACGCACAGTGGCAGCGCGATGGTTGGACCGCGCAGTTGCAGTGGGCGCGGTACCGGTATGCCGTGCCCGGAGATCGCATCGCAATGTCGGCGTTCCAATCCCCCTTCCAGGTTGCAGCGCAGGCGGATGTGCCAAGCGCCAACATCGCCTATTCGTTCGGCCAGAAGGGCTGGCTGGATGACATCACCTGCTATAACAACCTCAGCATGACCCGCCCGGTCGGGCACCGCGCGGGCCTTCGTGATTCGTGGCAGAACGTGACCGGTTGCAGCCTGCAGAAAGGCATCATGCTCACCTATGTCGACTGGATCGCTGGCCGCAACATGTGGTTTGCCGGTGGTGATGGTATCGGCATCGACGAGGGAGGTCCTTCCCGCTGGCATTCACGGCTGAACTTCAACATCGGCTTCTACTTCTGATCGGCCTCGCGCAAGCCAGAGGCTTCTTCACCCAACAACACGGAGGTATCCATGCAGAGCACGGCTCCGCAACATCCCCCCGTTCGCCAGCGGATCCTTCCGCAGGTGTTCATTCCCACGGCAGCCATCGTCATCGCGCTGCTGGCGCTTGCTGCCATCGCGCCCGATATAGCCACGCGGTGGTTCACCGCGGCCAAGTCATGGGCTGCCAATGATGCAGGCTGGTTCACCATCCTTGCGGTGGCCGGCTTCCTGGTCTTCGTCGTCGGCGTCGCCATCAGCAGTTACGGCCGCATCAAACTCGGCCCTGACCACAGTACGCCGGACTACAGCTACGGCTCCTGGTTCGCCATGTTGTTCGCTGCCGGCATGGGCATCGGTCTGATGTTCTTCGGCGTTGCCGAGCCCATCATGCACTACGCCACGCCGCCGGTCGGCTCGCCCGAGTCGGCCGCAGCTGCCCGCCAGGCCATGCGCATCACCTTCTTCCACTGGGGCATCCACGCATGGGCGATCTACGCAGTGGTAGCGCTGTCGCTGGCGTACTTTGCCTACCGGCACAATCTCCCGCTGCGTGTCCGATCCGCACTGTATCCGCTCATCGGCGATCGTATCCACGGCCCGTTGGGGCATGCTGTAGACACGTTCGCCGCGCTGGGTACCATCTTCGGCCTGGCCACCTCGCTGGGGCTGGGCGTCATGCAGATCAACGCCGGCCTGAACTACCTGTTCGGCCTGGAGGTCAGTACGCTCGTCCAGGTTGGCTTGATCACCGTCATCACACTGGTGGCGACCGGCTCGGTCGTGGCTGGCCTGGACAGCGGCGTACGCAGGCTGTCCGAGCTCAACATGATCCTGGCGGCAGCGTTGCTGGCCTTCGTGCTGGTCTGTGGACCCACCGTGCACCTGATGCAGGCACTGGTGCAGAACACCGGCATGTACGTTTCCCAGCTGTTCTCGATGACCTTCAACCTTTATGCCTACGAACCCACGGGTTGGCTGGGTGGCTGGACGCTGTTCTACTGGGGCTGGTGGATTGCCTGGTCGCCCTTCGTTGGCATGTTCATCGCGCGCATCTCACGTGGACGCACCGTCCGTGAGTTCGTGGTGGGGGTGTTGCTTGTGCCGCTTGGCTTCACATTCCTCTGGATGACCATCTACGGCAACACCGCGTTGCACATGGTGCGGGCGGAGGGCATCCAGCAGTTGGTGCAGGCGGTCTCAACCGACAGCTCGACGGCGCTCTTCGAGTTTCTGGAGCACCTGCCGCTGACCATGCTGACCTCTTCGCTGGCGGTCATCCTGGTTGCGCTGTTCTTCGTAACCTCAGCGGACTCCGGTGCCCTGGTAATCGACATGCTTACCTCGAAGGGTGAGCAGGAATCGCCGGTCTGGCAGCGGATCTTCTGGGCGCTGCTGGTCGGCGGCCTTGCGATTGCCCTGCTGGTGGCCGGCGGCTTGGAATCATTGCAGGCGGCCACCATTGCCAGTGCGTTGCCATTTACGATCGTCATGATCCTGATGTGCTGGGGACTGCTGAAGGCCATGCATCTGGATGCAACCAAGCGCTCGATCCTGCGCGAGGCACGTATCTTGCCGGGTACCAGCGAGGATTGGCGGGCGCGCCTGCGCCTGCTGGCGCACAATCCGTTGAAGATCGAGGTGACCGGCTTCATCGAGCAGCGTGTCATCCCAGCATTGGAAGAGGTTGCGGCTGAGCTGCGCAAGCAGGATCTGCCGGTCCAGGTCTCCAAGGGGGAGGATGGTCGTGCGTGGCTGCAGGTTGGCCATGGCGAGGAGATGGACTTCTTCTACTCGGTACGGCCCCAGCCCTATGAGCCGCCGACGTTCGCCCTGCAGGATCCCCGTCGGCCGGTCAGCGAGGGTACCCGTCATTACCGTGCGGAGGTCTATCTGCGGGAGGGCGGGCAGGACTACGACGTCATGGGATGGACCAAGGTTCAACTCATCCACGATGTGCTCGATCAATACGAGCGCCACCGTCAGTTCCTGGACAAGGTGCGCTCGTAGAATCTGCACACAGATGCCGCCCGGAGTAGCGGCATCTGCCTTGGGTCGGGCATGACCCTGCGTTGACGTGGCCTCGGCGCCCGGCCGTGCTATTGATGGTCGAACTTCCCAGGAAGTAGCCCATGCTCACCAGATTGAGGCTTGCAGCCAGCAAAGTTACAAAGCGGATGTGGTTCCGTTCGACCCTGTATGGCGCCCTAGGCATCATCACGGCGTTGGCGGGCGCGTTCCTGAAGTTCCTCATTCCCGTCGGCCTTGCCGCGCGGATCGGCGCAGATTCCGTCGGCAACATTCTTGGCATTCTTGCCGCGTCGATGCTGACGGTCACCACTTTCTCGCTGTCCACCATGGTCTCGGCCTACGGGTCCGCGTCCAGCAGCGCCACCCCGCGCGCGGCCCGCCTGCTGATCGAAGACACCCGGGCCCAAGGTGCGCTGGCCACCTTCATTGGTGCCTTCCTGTTCTCGATCGTGGGCCTCATCGCGCTCAGCACCGGCATCTACGGAGATAGCGGCCGGCTTGTACTGTTCGGGGCAACTATCGCGGTCATCATCGTCATCACAGTGACGTTGCTCCGGGCTATCGAGCAGTTCTCACGCTTTGGCCGCGTCGGCGAAACCATCGATCTGGTGGAGCGGGCGACCCAAGTGGCAATGAAGCGCCGCGCCGAGGAGCCTTCGCTCGGCGGAGCCAGTGCGGTTCGGGTAGGAGAGGGGGCGGTGCAGCTGGTCGGCGATCAGGTGGCCTACGTTGAACACGTGGATGTCGGGCGGATCAACGCCATTGCGCAGGAACATGATCTACGCGTTCATCTGCTCTGCCAGCCGGGTACGTTCGCAACCCCAACCCGTCCGTTGATAGCCATCGAGGGAAATCTACTTCCTGAAGTACAGAGTAAAGTGATCTCAGCCATTTCCTTTAGCGACGCGCGCTCCATCGAAAATGACCCACGGTTCGGGCTGGTCGTGCTTGCGGAAATTGCCCAGCGAGCCATGTCACCTGCGGTGAACGACCCTGGGACCTGCATCGACGTCATCGGGACATGTGTCAGGCTGCTCTGTGCATGGTCCAGCCACGGAGGGGACGCTGCGACAGGCGAGGTGCTGTATCCGCGCGTGCACGTGCAGTGTCTCGACGTACGCGACATGTTTGAGGACGCGTTCACTCCGATTGCCAGGGATGCCGCCGCGTCCCTGGAGGTCAGTATCCGGCTGCAGAAGGCCTTCGCAGCGTTGGCAGGGTCCTCGAATGAAGCGACAAGAGTCGCATCACAGGCGCATGCCCGCATCGCGTTGGAGCGCGGCCTATTGGCCATGGATTTCGAAGCTGATCGCGAGGCGCTTCGAGCCGTCGCATCTTATTTGACTCTGGAGGATGTGGACCACCGTTCGTAGTATCTTCCTATCAAAGCCTTTGAAGCGCTGCGCTGGCTATCAGTGCTCGGCTGTGGTCTGGAGCACATCCGGTCAGCTCACCTTCCACAGCATGTATGCGGCAGTAATGAAGATCAGTACTGCAAATACCGTGTTCAGAGCTCCACGATAGTTGGCCAGCTTCGTCGAAGTTGCTGCACCTGCAATACCGCCAGCCACGCCGGCAACGACGAAAACTGCCGCGAGCTTCCAGTTGACCAGACCTATACGCGCGTAGTTCAGTGCGGTGGTCATGCCAAATGCGGCGACGGCGACGAGCGAGCTTCCGACTGCGGCGATCATCGGCATGCCCGTCGCGGCCACCAGTGCGGGCACGATGAGAAAGCCTCCGCCAATGCCAAAGAAGCCAGAAAGCCCGCCGGCGGTGGCGCCCAGCCCAATCAGCGCGGGCGCGTTGCCTCTGCCGAGCCGAGCGTCCGTGAGTCCAGGCGTGTTGCGCCTGCGAAGCATGGCGATGCCGACAACGATCATAGCCACAGCAAACAGCGCCAACAGGCTCCTGCCGTCGAACGCCTTGCCCAAGCTGGAACCCAGGTATGCGCCCGCGATCCCCGCCAGAGCGAAGACCGAGGCACAAGGCCATCGAACGTTCCCTCTACGGGCATGTATCACCAGATTCGACACCGCATTGACCGCTACTGCCAGGGCGCTGGTGCCGATAGCCACATGCGGATCTCCCACTCCGACCACGTAGAGCATCAGTGGTACCGCCAGGATGGATCCGCCCCCACCGACCACGCTCAGGACGAAGCCGACCAGGACGCCAGACAGGCCGCCCAGAACCAACTGCAGCAGAGATAGCGCTTCCATATGTCAGTCGCCGGACGCCGGGCCTTGCTGCAGCCGTGTTGCGATGGAAGAAAGGTCATAGCCTGCATCCGAAGCAACAGACAGGACGTGGTCAAACGCCGCTCCATTGTGAACGACTTCCGACAGCGCCCAAAGCATCGCAGCACGGGTGCCGGTTCTGCAGTACGCGGCAACAGGGCTTGGCAGCGCTTCGATCAACGTGGCAAAGGTATGCACCTGATCATCGGTAATGACGCCAGGCAGCGCAGGAAGATAGGCAAACTGCATGCCCGCCTGGTGGCAGGCGGCCTGCAGCGCATGGTGACTGGGCTGCTCCGGCTGTTCATCGTCGGGGCGGTTGCAGATCACGCTCGCAAAGCCCTGCTCCTTCAGGGCTTCAATGTCCTTTGGCAGGAGCTGGCCGGACACCTTGAGGCTGGCGGAGAGTGGCTTGAGGTTCATGGTTTTCCCGTAGTTGCAGTGGGGCGGTGAATGAGGCCATGCAGGAGCACGCCAGCGATCATTGCCGTGGCGAAGATGATCGCGAAGGGCTGGCCGGTTCCCAGCAACGCGATGGCTGGGCCGGGACATAGTCCGGCCAGACCCCAACCCAGGCCGAATATCGCCGCACCGATCACCAGGCGCCGATCGATGATGCGATGGGCGGGAATGTGCAGCGATACGGCAAGCAGCGGCGTTTTGCGGGCGCGTATCCACAGGTAGGCTGCGCCGGAAGGGATCAGTGCGCCCAGCATGACCAGCGCCAGGGAGGGGTCCCAGGCGTCGCTCACCTCAAGGAAAGCAAGCACGCGGGCTGGGTTGGCCATATCGGATACGACCAGGCCCAATCCGAAGAGTGCGCCGCACAGGAACGCGGCTAGACGGATCATGCCGGGCCCCCGGTCGTAATCTGTACCAGGGTTGCCGTGGCCATGCCCACGAGCATGAACACGCAGGTCGCCACCACCGACCGCGGCGATGCCCGGCCCAGGCCGCAGACACCGTGCCCACTGGTACAGCCAGCCCCAAGGCGAGTTCCGTAACCCACCAGCAGTCCGGCGATCACCAGCACCACAGTTCCGTTTGCGGAGAGCGCCGGCAGGGGTATGGGTCGGGCCGCCAATGCCAAGCCTGACGCCAGGACAAGTCCTGCCAGAAACAGGACTGCACCGCTGCGCCCGCCGTCACCCGTCATGCCCAGTGTCTTGGCAAGCAGTCCCGAGATGCCAGCAACGCGCCCGAGAAGGAGTAGATAGGCTCCGGCCGCTGTTCCGATCATGGCACCGCCAGCGAGCGGCCAATACCAGGCCAGGTGAGAGAGCGTCATAGCAGGTCCACCGGCAGCTTGAGATATCGCACGCCGTTTTCCTCGGGCTCGGGCAGATGGCCGGCGCACATGTTGACCTGCACTGACGGCAGGATCAGCCGTGGCATCGGAAGTGTGGCATCACGAGCCTCCCGCAGTTCCACAAACATGGCTTCGCTCACGCCCTCGTGCACATGCATGTTTGTTGCCCTTTCGGCACCGATGGTAGTTTCCCATGCGAAATGGTCCCGGCCGGTGGCTTTGTAGTCGTGGCACAGGAATACGCGGGCGGCGTCGGGCAGGAACAGCAGGCGCTGGATCGAGCGATACAACTGGCGCGCTGAGCCACCTGGGAAGTCGCATCGGGCAGTGCCGTAGTCCGGCATGAACAGCGTGTCGCCAGGAAATACGGCGTCGCCGATCACGTACGCCAGACAAGCGGGAGTATGGCCTGGCACGTGCAGCGACATCGCCTGCAGATTACCGATGCGGAAGGAGGCACCGTCGGCGAACAGGTGATCGAACTGGCTGCCATCCCGCTTGAATGCAGTACCGGCATTGAAGAGCTTGCCGAAGGTTTCCTGGACTGCGGTGATGTGTTCGCCAATAGCCAGCGCGCCTCCCACCTGCTCCTGCAGCCATGGAGCCGCGGACAGGTGGTCGGCATGCGCGTGGGTTTCCAGCAACCACTGCACCTGCAGGCGCTCGGCACGCACGTAGTCCACCAACGCCGATGCGGAGGAAGTGGACGTGCGGCCTGCGGCCATGTCGAAGTCCAGGACGCTGTCGATGATGGCGCACGCTGAAGAAGTTGGATCGCGTACGACGTCGCTGGCAGTGAACGTAGCAGGGTCAAAGAACGTCTTCACGGAAGGTGAGGGAAGCAGGCCGGCACGCGCATCGCTGACCAGGCGCACAGCCTGGTCCAAGGGGGCGTCTACCGCTACGGATGGGATCATGGCTGGCTCCAAGAGGCTTCGCGACCTGAGAATTACATAGTTACGTAATATGTGCAACTATGGAAATATGCTAGATTGGACGCGTGCCCGCATGGTCTTTGCATCACATCACCTGCCCAAGTTGCCCTTACCCGTGACCAGCCCCCCATTCAGCCCGTCAGACCTAGCCACGATGAAGGAGCGCGTGCCTGAAGTGGCCGAGTTGCTGCGCTTCATGGCCACCCCCTCGCGCCTGTTGCTGCTATGCCAGCTCGCGCAAGGTGAAATGACGGTGGGCGGACTGGAGGAAGCCACCGGCATTCGACAGCCGGCGCTCTCCCAGCAACTGGCCGAACTCCGTCAACGAAAGCTCGTAGCGACCCGACGGGAATCGCGGTCGATCATCTACCGCATGGAAGACCCGCGCGTTGCAGCACTGCTGGGCGCGATGCATGGGATTTTCTGCGTGGACGATGCATCAACTTGACGTGATCTAAAGCGTCCTGGAAGGGGCGGGCTGGACTTCCTGACCCAGGGAATTTAGGCAACTGGCGTAGTCTGCCCCAAAACCCTTTGGCCACAGCGGGCCCGAGGTCTGCTGCGGCCTAGGGGTATTCATGAGGGAGGGGGTGGCTGTCTGCTTCTGGTCGGAAACGGACCCCGCACATGGTGACTATGTGAAACGCAGTGAGTACTCCCTCTTCCCGTCAGAAGCCGACGTGTTGTCAGTCAACTTGACGACCTAAGGACGAGCTCATCCAGGAACAGCACGCCGTGATGGGCCAACGAGATTTCGCCAGGGCAGGGCGGGTTGCCCCCACCCACCAGCGCCGCCGCACTGGCACTGTGATGCGGTGCCCGAAAGGGCCGCTGCCGCCACCGTCGCGGGTCCAGTCCTTCGCCACTCACCGATGCAATCGCGGCCAGCTGCAGCGCCTCAGTCTCTTCGGTATCCGGCAACAGGCTGGGCAGGCGCGAAGCCAACAGCGTCTTGCCGCAGCCAGGGCTGCCGATCAACAACAGATGGTGCCCACCGGCGGCCGCCACTTCCAACGCGCGCCGTGCATGCGCCTGCCCCCGCACGTCGGCCAGATCGGGCAGGGGCAACGGCGTCGTGTCCACGCGCTCCACGGGTGGCAGCAGGCGCGGATTGCCCAGCCCGGCGCAGCACTCCAGCAGCGTACGCGCTACACGCACATCGGCGTGCTCGGCCAACGCAGCCTCTGCGGCATTCCCTGGCGGTACCACCAGGATGTGACCGGCTTCAGCGGCGGCAATCGCGGCCGGCAGCGCACCCGCCACCGGCCGCAGTTCGCCGGTCAGCCCCAGCTCGCCCAGAAACTCGTATTGAAGCAGCGACTGTGGATCGACCTGGCCGCTGGCCGCAAGAATGCCCAAGGCAATCGCCAGGTCGTAGCGCCCGCCTTCCTTTGGCAGGTCGGCGGGCGCCAGATTCAGGGTGATGCGCCGCTGTGGAAAGTCGAAGCGAGCGCAGAGCAGGGCGGCCCGCACACGCTCGCGGGATTCGCGCACGCTGGTTTCGGCCAGGCCAACGATCTGGGTGACAGGCAGGCCGCCAGAGAGATGCACTTCCACCCGCACCAGCGGGGCATCGACCCCGGCGCGGGCACGGCTGTGGACCAGCGCCAGGCTCATGTGTGGTTTCCTGCGGATGGATGTTCGATGGTGCGGCAGGCATTCGTCACGGCGCCATCGGGCATTGCGGGTGAAACGGCTAGGGGGATTCCGGTCAAGGGCGATCCTTCGCTCTGAATAGTCATCGCTGCGCATCAGGAGTCGCCTCGCTGAAGCGTCAAGATCGCGCCTCGATCCCCGATGGATGCACTCAACCGGCGGTTGCATAATCAGCGTACGAGGCGGTTCTTGCTTCGGCCTGCGTCTGAGTAGAGAGGATGGAATGAAGATTGTTGCAGCACAGATGCGATCAGCCCCTGGCGACATCGATGGCAATATCGAACGGCACGTGCACTTCATTGAACGGGCCGCTTCGTGTGGCGGTGCAGCGGTCCTCTTTCCGGAGATGTCGCTGACCGGCTATGAGCCACGGTTGGCCGAACAGCTTGCAATGACGGCAGATGATGTACGTCTGGAGGTATTCCAATCTCTGAGCGATCGGCACCAGATTCTGGTCGCAGTCGGTGGGCCATATCGTGGCAACGATAGGCCGGAGATCGGCATGTTCGTCTTCCGCAGCGGTCAGGCGCCGGATGTCTACACCAAGCAGATGCTGCATGCCGACGAACTGCCTTATTTCAAGGCAGGAACCACGTCCCTGTCAGTAACCCTTGGAGAGGAAATTCTTGTCCCCGCCATCTGCTTCGAGTCGCTACAGATGGAAAGTGCATTGCGGGCCAAGGACGCGGGAGCGACGGTCTACGTTGCCAGTGTTGCAAAGAACATGATCGGTATGGAGCGGGCTCACCGCCACTACGCAACAGTCGCGCGGGAGCTTGGGATGATCGTGTTGGCATGCAATGGCGTGGGCCATGCCGATGGATTCGAGATGACGGGAGGGTCTGCAGCCTGGGACAACAGTGGTGCGCTCAGGTGCAGCGCCGGAACTGGAGACGAGGCATTGGTGGTGTATGACCTCGCAGAACAGAGCGGTAGTACCGTGACACTCCCAGCAATGGGCACGCTCGGGAGTGCGGGCTAACCTCCGGAAGGCTTGAGATGTTCGGAGGGAGCATTCGCCTGATTCCGTCCAGGCAGGAACCCTGGCGTTCTCATGAAGAACCCAAGCGTCACGTTGCCATCAACCCAACCGCGGCCCCTGCCGGCTCTCTTCCTGCTGCCGTTCCTGCGCTTGCGCCAGCTGCTGCGACTGCTCCCGATCCTGAGCGCCGAGGCTCCGGTTGGCCGCTGCATACTGCTGCTCCGGTGCGACCGCCAGGGCGTCCTGTATTGGCATCTGCACCCGGTTGGCGGCGGGGTCCGATGACGCGCCCGGTCCTGAGCGCGTCACGAACAGCGTGGCGCCCGCAGCACGGGTTTCGGTGGCCTCACTCAGTGCCATGTCTACCTGGTCGCCGGGCTTGAACCCGGCTTCTGCTGCAAGCCGGTAGGCGCTGGCCAGCAGGCGGTCGCTGTTCTGGTCCCACGGCTTGTTGTTCTTCTCATCCAGCATGGCTACCGACGAGCGCAGCTGTTCCAGCAGCCCGCTGCCATCTGGGCGCAGGGCCGTGCCGTGGCGCCGGTCTACGTCAGCGTCGTGCTGCGTGGCAGGCCTGGAGGTGTGTGGCGGCGATGCACTCGGTGCGGGCTCAGGTGAAGCTGGCGCGCGCGGCAGGGCATCCGCGGGCTGCTGCTCCGCAGTCGAGCGCTGCACGTGTGCCTGGGCAATCTCCTGTGGCGTGGTGACGCAGACGATCTGCATGCGTTCGTCATCTTTCCCGGCCAGTGTGGCCAGCGAGCCATCCTTCTGTACCTGCAGCATGAACGTACCGAAGTCGGGCACGGCGCGTGCATGATCCTGGGCAACGGCGGCTACGGCATCATCAATCTCTTCGGCACTGCGCACAATGCCGGCACTACGGTAGGCGTCCACCACCTGGCTGCGCAGGCCGTATTCGGTTGGCGTGGGGTTGGCCCGGGCGATGTCGGCCATGGACGTCAGCTCCTGTACGCCGGCCTGCTGGCTCTGGCGCGTACGATTGAGCTCCTCGACGATGCTGCCCTCGGCCAAGTTGGTGCCATACACCCAACCCGGCGTTTGCCACTGCCCGTTGGCGTCCTGCGTGTACTTCTCGCCGTTGGAAGCGCGCAGGGGCTGCGTCTGGGTCAGCGCGTTGGTGATCACCTCCGGTACCGGCTCAATGGTGGCGAACTCGTGCCAGTTGTACTGGTTGAACGCCACCTGGTAACGGGCGGCAAGCGCCTCCGGCGTGTTCAAGGCGTTCTGGGCAATGATGCGCTGCGATTCCCGTTCCAGTTGGTCGGACTTTTCCGGGCTGACGGGCACGCTGTAGTCAAAGGGGACGCGTCCATCAATCATTGAGTGGATGGAGAGGTTCCATTCGCCGTTGTGCGGATTGCGCACGTAGTGGCGGTTGGTTTCAAACGGCTCGCGCGGCGGCGTACTCTCGCCGCCTGCATCGAGCTTGAAGGGGTTCTGCGGCTTGGGCAGGTTGGCCATGCCCAGTGAATATGAGTCGTTGGCGGCTTTGTAGTTCAGCTCATCCTGCAGCCGGCCACCGGCGACAACCGTGGTCTCGCGGTAGCTTCCGTCGGGCTGCGGCATGCGCACGCTGAGCCTCCAGGTGCCCTTTGCATCTTCCGGATCGCGGCTCCATTCGTTGCCGCTGCGGTCCACCTGGGTGTAAACGGCCTTCTTGTCCTGGTACTGGGCCCAGTACTCACCGGCGAAGCCACCGGCCACGCCGCCCAGCAGCCCGGTGGCCATCGCACCTGGCCCGGTTCACGAGCCGGTGACCAATCCGTACCCCGCGCCCAACAGGAAGCCGCCGCCGAAGCCGCCTGCAGTGCGCCCCACGAAGTGGGTGGCCGCAGATTTTGCGCCGGCGTTGTTGCCCTCGCTGTGCAACTCAGCCACGCGGTGGCCGGTGATGGCGAAGTCCACGGCCAGTGCGGCAACACCCGCGGCCCCGAGTACGCGTGCGCCGGTAATCTGTCCCCGCGCGGTGGCAGCTTCGGCGGCGCCTTCCGCAGCGCCAGCGCGCCCAGCAGAGCCGGCCAGTTCCGGAGCGGTGGTTGCCGGGCCAGGGCGCACGATGGTCAGTGGCATCTCCGGGTTGAACGCCGTACGCACGCGGGCCGCGGTGTGCTCGCTCAGCGGCAGGCGGCCGCCCTGGTTGGCCTCCTGGATTGCGGTGCCCAACGATGCGCGGCCCCCCCAGCGCTCGCTCAGGGTGGAGTTGCCGGATTGGTCGATGGCATCCAGCGCCGCCGTCACGTTGGCTTCGGAGCGGGTGACGCCGCGCCAGCGCAACTCGGTCGGGTTGAGGGTCTTCAGTTCCGCAATCTGCGCGGCGTGGGTGCGCTGGTAGCCGTCCAGATCGGCGAAGAAGGTGCGGATCCTGGCGTTGGCTTCGGCCGGGGTCATGTTCTCCGGCGTGTTGGTGACCAGGTCGCCGTTGAGGATGCCGGCGCGAAGCGTGAACTCCAGGTTCTGGATGCGGGCAGCCATACGCTCGGCGGCGGCAGCGCGCACATCCGGCGCAGAATCCTTCGCCAACAGCGCTCGGCCATCGTAGGTTTCTGCGAGGTCGTCGAGAACGAACTTCAGTTGATCCGAGTACGCACTCAACGGGCCGCCCGAGTGCGGCGATATACCCAACCGGATTGCCAGCGCGGGGTTCGCGGGCAGGTTGAGGATGTTGTCGGAACCGTGGAGCGTGAAATGACCACTCCTGGCAAGCGACTTCAGCAGCTGGCTTTGTTCGAACGCATTCTGTTCGATCAGATGGTGTCCCTGGAAAACCGGTGTGTCGGCCATGCGCACCACCTCATTCAAGAATCCGTTTGAAGGAGCTCGTCCTAGAGATCGGCTACATCGCGCAGCCGTACGCCGGAGAAGTTGGCGGCATTCAATGCATCAAACATCGCGCGGTCGCAGATGGGCGGTGCGCCCATGCGATCCTGGCGGAAGATATGGGCATCACCCACAACGTCCTGTTTGAACACCAGGCTGGCGCCGCCGACGAGGCTGTAAAGCTTCTCGTCCTCGCCGGTCTGATAATTGTGGTCGAGCTTGATTCTCACGCGGGACGAGGCCTCATCCAGGGCGTCGAGCCTGCGCAGCACATTGCCCAGGTAGTACTGGGGCCCGGGGCTGCCGTCGGCAAGGCTGAAGTCGCAGGCCACAAAGGCAAACGCCTGGGGGTCCATCTGCTCAAACAGCTGCTTCAACGGTTCCGACACAATCCAGATGCCAGCGAGCTCTTCCAGATCGCGTGGCATTGCGCCCTTCTCGGGCACATGAACCAGGTGGGGGCGCTCCGGATACTGGCCTGGCGTTCCATCAGGACGCGAGATGACATTCATCCCCGGATCGATCAGCTTGTCTTCGTTGGCGATCTCTATACCGGGTACCCCGCCGTTGCTCAGCAAGCCTGCGTCGATCAGGAAGAATTCGCCCTTGTGAGATGCGGCTTCGGCTGAAACTTCAGTGGCGGTCGATTCGGTCACGGGGGCTTCCATCATGGATGCGGGGGCAGAACGGGAAAAACCGTTGAGCCGATGCTAGCGGGGCTTCTGCGCAGCCACAAGTTGCGCCGAAACGGTGCCGAGGGCACGTGGTTCACGCGGCTCTTTTGGAATTTCGGAGCAATGCCGAGGATGATGCTGCCATTCCTTTCACTGCCTGCAATGGTCTGCTGGATAGGCGGAATGACGAGGGAGATTCCAGCCGAGGGTGGCCTGGGTCCCTGAACACGCAGCGCTGGTCATCAGGCACCGACCTGTCAAGGCGCCCAAGCCGTGCCTCAACCCACGAAGGCCCCGCACTTTCCACCAGCAACCGCCCCTGGCTCTGGTGCAGATCCAGCCAACGCTCGAAGCTGGTGCGCAGACGCTCGATGTCTGGCGCCCGCCAGCGTGCATCGGCGGGCATGCGGATCAGCACGCGCGAGGGCGCGTTCTCCACGTCCATCACCAGCACGCCCTTGCACCGGATCTCGAAGGACGTCGCCCCGGCATGGCGCGCGTGCAGTTCAAAGCCCTCGTGGGCCTTCGCGGTCACGAAGCCAAGTGCATCACTGTGCAGCAGGCGGTAATCGGCCGGCCGCAGCTTCTGGTAGGCCCACACCTGATCGCCCGCAGGCTCGGGCCACCCCATCCACACCGCCGCCATGATCGAGGCGCACACCGCCGCAGCGGCAAGGCTGTGGTTCTTCATTTGTCACCCCAGACACAGGCAGAAACGTACGCGCCACAAGCGCTCAGTCCTTGGGCCGTACCCGTTCGTGGATGAACGCAGTAAGCGCCAGATCGGCCATCACCAGCCCCTCCATCACCCGGTCGCCCACGTACTGCTCAGGCTCACCGTTCTGGCGCGTGCGTTCGGCCGCCAGCAGGATCTCCTGCACGATGCGCTGGCCAGTGAGTGCGCAGTCGGCGTCGGACAACGCCATCTGCCGGCTGCGCAGGTGATGCCGCTCGGGCCAGGGCTGGCCGTCGGCCGCAGCACCCGCGCCGATGGCGTGCAGGATGGCGATGAGGCTGTTGGGATCCAGGGCCGGGGCGGCCGAGGGCGCTTCCTGGATCGGGCGCGGGGGAGGGGAGTGCGGCGTGGTCATGGCGGGCTCCGTGCAAGCAGGCAGAAGCCGCCACCGATAAAGGTGGCGGGCAGAGCGTGGCTCGAAAACCGGTTGCTAGACAAAGCCGGCGGGCACGAGGCCCCCACGCCCCGCCCGCCATAGCCGGCAGACGGATTGCCAGCCGGCACCACGTGCGGTGGTGCCGGCTGGCAAGCGCAAACTTACGTCTAGCAATCCGGGTTTTCGAGTCCCGACCACCGATGCACGGTGGCGCAGTAACGATTACCTGCTGTTGTTCGGAATGCCAACGGGTAGGGGTCAATGCCGCCAAAACCCGAGACGCTTTTGGCATTGTCGCATAGCGTTGGATGGGGCGAGAGCCTTGGCGTGCTTGGCGCAGCGGCACTTCTGGAACGGAGTCGTCAGAACCTTCCGTCAGAGATGTGGGGCGCGGCAAATGCGACAGCATTGGTCCGACGGTCGCTGATGGATGCCGCGTATTTCGCCTCCATTCGTGAGTGACTTTCTGCCTATTGACCCCGTGGGGCGTCACGCAGAGTCTGACTACCGCTGTAGTCACCAGGAACTGTCCTGCCCGCAGCAGGAAGGTTCTGCGGCGTTTGAACGGACTCCACCCACTGGCGCAGGCCGCTACAAGGATCACTGTACGTGTTACGCCGCAATCGACTTCTTCTGTCTGCGGGTCTGCTCCCGCTTCCGTGGTTCCTGTTCTGGACCAGCGTTGCTGCCCTGTTCGCGCCGGGTTACAACCCGCTTGCCCAGCACGCCAGCGAGCTGCTGCAGGCGCCCACGCTTGCAAGCATCTGCGGCAGGATTGCGGCTATCGGCTCCGGTATGGGCTTCGTGGCGTTCTCCATCGGGGTATGGCGGGAGTCCGGTCGCCGGATTGCAGTAGGTGCAATCTGCTGGTTGGTCTTTGGCATTTCCATGCTGACCAACGGGCTCTGGCCCATGGGCCATCCGATGCACGGCTTCTACACCATCGGTATCGCCAACATCATTGCACCGGCGATGTCGCACATCGAATTGAGCGCGTGGTCGGCCAACCGAAGGGCGTACGCCGTGACCGCTGCGGTGAGCGTCGCGGGGATTGTCTATCTCTGGTTGAACGTGGTGGGAGTGGATCCGGAGGGGCTCAGGGGGCTGACCCAGCGCGTGTTCTCGTCGATCAACTCGCTGTGGCCGTTCCTGGTTGCGTTGTACCTGCTGCGCAGAGGGTCAAGCGCGCTGCGGACGCAGCCTGCGCATTGATAGGACGGGCAGGGCAAGAACATGGATAGCTGTTGAGCGTGTGGGGCTTAGAAGGGATGAATCTCTCGCCGTCACCTGATCTACGTTCAAGCGAATCAAGCCAACTTCGTTGCCCGCGTGGTCGGTGGTGACAGAACCACTCGTCGTCAGTGCCATGATATTGGCAATGGCGTGGCTCCGATGAGGAGCTTCGTGCTCCTGCTCATGCACATGGTTGCTTCGGAATGTGGATTTGTCGGTAATCGACGATACCTGAAACGTAAAGAATCATCTGTGCCATCAGTTCAGTTCCATCGTAATGGGACAAGAAAGCGCTAGCGGATTCACCCTGCATGCTTCGGTCGATGGAATATCTACGCCATTGCACCGGGACCACCGCGTGACGTTCAAAGTGCCATCGTCCATTGTGACTGAATGCGTTGCGTAGGTGGTGTGCAAACGCAAACCAGTGTTCTTTCTTTAGGCTCTCCCATTCGCCGATATGGCGCGCATATGCCCTGACAGTGTCGACGGAGTCGCTAAGAACTTTCTGGAAAGCTAATTGAAGAAGTGCTGCAGCCTCGTCTTTTTCCGTGGCGCGATTGAATGAGACGATTCGTGCATTTCCAGCTGGTTTCTCCGCACCTTTGAGATTAACGAAGAATCCAGCTTCCGAGAAGACGATCTCGTGCTCGAGGATGAGCTTTCCGCTTGACGATCCCGTGAGCAATGCATACGCCGCACCCGCGACGAAGAATCGCGTGCGAGCATGTTGCAGATTCGCATGTGCGGTAGTCTGGTCCACTGATCTTCGCTAGTTGCCGTTCTCTGGCTACTATGCCACGGGAACGAGCAAGGCCTCGCTGTTGTTGCGAAGCGTGCTCACCACGCGCCTGACAAGGTGGGCCCCATCGGCGTCGGCCTTAATCCAATCCTCGGCCTGGCCAAGTGCCAGTCATACTAGCGGGCGGTCATGAAGGTCCGCCGTCACACTGCTGCTGTCGCCGGTGGTCACGGTGAAGGTGGCCAGATTGTCCTCGCCCACCAGCTTGCTGGCGTTTCCCCAAGCGCCTGCAGCCCGCAGCGGCGTCGCAGAACGGATGAACCCCGGGTACTTCATCTTGTCGTCAGGGTTGATGGACCACTCGTAGTAGCCCGCTATCGGGATCAGGCACCCGCGTGCATGGAACGTGCTCCGGGCTACCCGATACGGGCATTGATGGTAGAGCCTTGCAGGCTCTTCGCCTTTGCCCAGAAAGGCAGGAGGCCCCTGGACGGTCGCTGCACCTACAGGCCCTTCGCCTCAACTCGGAACCACGATAGAGCGCTTTGTGGGCGCTAGGTTGTACCTCGCTGGTATGGACAGCAGGTCGCCCACTAGGTTGGGAGCTCAAACCGATGGCGCGTCGGATCTGGGTTTGGACAAATCGGCCGCATATGACTTGGGCTCCTTTCATTGATCTTCGCTTCGCGCAAGCACTACCTGCGTCATGAGAATCAAGTCTCCGGACGCACTTGATCTGGTAGTGTTTGCAGTACAGGTTGTTCTCCCCGCGGATCTGGCCGCGCTAACGGTAGTTCAAGTGGTAGCGCAGAAGGGCTGAGGCGCCGTGATGACCGCGTTTGGCTGAAATGATCTCGCCTGCATCGATCAGCGACGATGGAAGCGGCTTCGTAGCACGATTGAAAGCAATGCGCCGTGCTTCGTCGCGCCATTGGTATCGTTCAAGCATTCGGAGCGGCAGAATGTTTGCGCTGTCGAAAGTGACCTTGCTCATGTGTCTCACGCTATGCCTTCTGGCCTGCACTCAACCCGGTAGCACCAACAACAATGTGGTTGCAGGGAGCAGAAGCGAAAGCTACGGCCACGAGTCTGCAGCGCTGATGGAGGCCAAAGCCCGCTCTGGCGACGGGCACGCTCAGGCGTTGGTCGAGAATCACTATCGCGAGATAGGCAAAGCAGCAATGTACAGGCAATGGATGGAGGAGTGGGTTTCCAGAGGAGACCTCGCATCGATGCAGCGCCTCGCTTCCCATCTCATTCCGTTGGGCGGAATCGAGAATTGGCGCCGGGCTTAAGTGATGCTGGTGCGCGCGCGCTTGTGACGGACGACGATGCCTCGTTCCTTGGAGGGCTCGACTCCACGATGCGACAGCTTAAGGGTGAGCTACCAGGCAGCACGTCTTGCAAGTAAGGACTACAGTGCCGCGCCGATCTTCCTCCATCAATTAATGATCTCCCCACTCCCCGAAGCAACAAACGCCTTCAACTGCCGAACGAACTCCGCGTCGTAGAGCTCCCACTCCACAATCTCCCCAACCACCCGCAATGGCTGCGCACTCCGATATGACTGCGTCGGATTCCCGGGAAATTTCTTGTTGGTCACATTCGGATCGTCTTCAAACGGCCCGGTCGGCTCCACCACATATACGCGCGGCCGTCCTTCGCCCCTGGCCATCTCCGCAGCCAACCCGGCGCCCTTGGCAATCGTGGTGAAGTAGACGTGGTTCATCACCACGCTGTCGCGATAGTTGGAGCGGAAGCCCGCGCTCAGCAGCTCGCCCACCGCCAGATTAGCGCGGGTGCCGTGATAGAACGGTCCGGCGACCTGGTCGCAGGTGTCATGCGAAACGGGTGTCCAATCGGTGTCCTGCGCCATCGGCACTGCCCCTGCGTGTCCTGCCGGATCGACAGGCCGGCGAGTCTAGGGCGCCCGGTGGGCCTTGCTGCAAGGCCCCATCCGGGAAATAATCTGTGAACGGGAGGCGCGGTGCGCCTCCTTTTTTCATTCTGCGGCGCCGCGCCCTTCCAGCTCGCGCACGGCCGTTTCCAGCGCATCCAGCTTTTGGCGGGTCTTCAGCAGCACGGCGCGCTGTACTTCGAACTCCTCGCGGGTGACCAGGTCGAGCTTGGCCAGGCCGGCCTGCAGCGCGCTCTTGAAGGTGGCCTGCAGTTCCTCGCGCGATTCGCGCAGGCCCGGCGGCACCAGGTCGCTGAGGCGACGGGCGAGGTCATCGATTTGGTTCAGGTCGATCATGGGGTGCTCCGTGGGGGTGGGCCCGTGCATCCGGCGCGGGCAGGCCATTCGGGCACAAGGATACTGCTGGCACCCACTGCCCGGACAGGCCGCAGCGGCTTCGCACGGGCCTCGTTCAGGCGCTATCCTCCACGCCGGAAGACAGGAGATAGACGATGAAGATGGTCATGGCGGTGATCAAGCCGTTCAAGCTCGACGACGTGCGCGAAGCGCTGGCCGAGCGTGGGGTCACTGGCATCACGGTGACGGAAGTGAAGGGCTTTGGTCGCCAGAAGGGCCACACCGAGCTGTACCGTGGCGCGGAGTATGTGGTCGATTTCCTGCCGAAGGTGAAGCTGGAAGTGGCGGTGACCGATGACCAGGTGGAGGCCGTGGTTGAGGCCATCGTGAAGGCCGCCGGCACCGGGAAGATTGGTGACGGCAAGGTGTTTGTGTACGACCTGGGCAGTGTGGTGCGTATTCGTACCGGTGAGTTGGACGCGGACGCGTTGTAAGCGCGCCGCGGGCTGCCGGCACACGACAGGGATGCCGGAATGGGACGAGGTAGAGTCGACTGTTAGTTGTGATCTCTCTGTACGTTGTTCATCCGGGACATCTTTGGAAAATGGTGGTTACCACACCTCTCCAGACCCCAAAGAGCCCGGATGAACCACCATAAAAATGCCCGTTTGACCGTCCATAGTCGAGCACTTCTTATTCGCCGCATCCTCCACGAGGGCCTGCGCCCAGAGGAAGCAGCCCAAGCATGCGGCGTAAGTGTGCGTACGGCCTACAAATGGCTGGCCCGATTCCGCCAGTTCGGGGCACCGGGGCTGGAAAACCGCAGCTCACGGCCTCACCAGACGCCGCATGCCACACCTGCTCCGGTAATCGAGCAAATCAAGGAGCACCGCCGTAAACGGCAGACCTACCTGACCATCTCCAAGGCGCTGGGGGTCGGCCACAGTACGATTTCAAGGCTGATGCGTGCCCACGGCCTCAATCGGCTGTGTCGGCTTGAACCGCCCAAGGAGGTCATCCGATACGAATACGATCAGCCCGGAGGGCTGCTGCACCTGGACATCAAGAAGCTGGGCAACTTCCAGCGGCCAGGGCACAGAACCGATGCCAAACGTCGGGGAAACGCCGCTGGCGGTGGCTGGGGCTACGTCCACGTGGCCATCGACGATCACTCCCGGGTCGCCTTCAGCAGCGTCCACCCCAACGAACAGGCCGAAACCGCCTGCCAGGCGCTGCTGGGCGCTCTGCAGTACTACGCCAGCCTGGGAATCACCTTCAAGCGGATCCTGACCGACAACGGTGCCTGCTATCGCTCCACCGCCTTTGCCAAGCTGCTCAAATCCCTTGGGATCAAGCACATCAGAACCAAGCCCTACACGCCGCGGACCAATGGCAAAGCCGAGCGCTTCATCCAAACCAGCCTGCGCGAATGGGCCTACGCCCGCGAATACGCCTCCTCGGACCAGCGCAATTCCGTGCTGACCCAATGGCTGCACCACTACAACTGGCACCGCCCTCACATGGGGATCGGTGGCCAGCCACCTATTTCCAGAGTCCTGCTGAACAACGTGGTGGGTTTACACAGTTAGTCGACTTGCGCGCGCAGCGCGGGGTTTTTCGGCTTCGGAACGAAGAGCAGTCGACTAACAGTCGACTCTACCTGATAAGGCGCACACAGCAGCCGAGATGTCGTCCCCATCGGCGCACGCACCCCCCGAGGCATCGTCCCCGTCGGGGCACGCAGCCCCCCGGCGCTGTCCCATCTCATCTCGCGATCCATCGCCGCCCGAAAGACGCGGCGCTTACCGCCGCTTGGCCCACTTGTAGAACCGCTTCCAGCCCTGCCGCACGGCCGCGACCCAGCCCGGGTCGGCCACCAGTGCGGCCTGCGCGGCGCTCGGCGCCTGGCCGGTCACGCGCTGACGGATCTTCAGCAGGTTCTTCATGTCGCTGCGGCTCAGTTGCCGGCTCAGCGGGTTGCGGCGCAGCCAGCGTGGAGCGCGCCAGGCCGAGGTGAAGTCCAGCAGCACCGGCACGCCGCCACTGACCACCACGTTGGTGCCATGCAGGTCGTTGTGGGTGATGCCGGCGGCGTGCAAACGGCTGAGCGCGTGCTGCAGCTGCTCGAACACGTCATTGCCCACGGCTTGCGCGGTGCTCAGGGTCTGGCCGGGGATGAATTCCATGCCCAGCGCCAGGCCACCGAGGGTGCCGAGCAGCGCGGGGGCGTGCTTCCAGCCGCCGAGGCGCTGCAGCATGCGGGCCTCGCGGCGCACCATCAGTCGCGCGATTAGCGAAACGGGCGTGCCGCGGTAGCGGGAATAGTCCTTGATGACTGCCTCGCGCCCGTCCAGGCAGGTGCGATAGACGTCGGGGGCCAGGAAGCGTTCGCCGCGCTTGAGCAGCAGCGGGGTGGCGGCCTCATCGCCGCAGGAGGAGGGGGGCAGAGCAGGAAGATACATGTCGGGGTCTCGGACGACCCGGTGGGTGGCGCAAAGCGTCAAGCGAACCGGTGTTACAGGGAGTTACTAAGTTTTCGTTAATTTTAGTACTCGCCAGTTCGCTATTCCACGATTTGTCGGAGAAATGTCAGGGGCGTGGCTGGAACAGTTCGTCGCGCTCAATCGGACAATTATGTCTCACTTGGTCGACGGTTCTTTCCGAATCAATAGGTTGGGCGTCGCATCGGTTCGTTCATCCGCGGCCCGCTGAACGTCGCGCACGTCCGGCTTGACCCCGACGCACGGCCTGCCGACCATAAGCTGTTAATTCGCGACATCGGCGGCCGCACCCTTCGGCACGTCCCGTTCCCTGCCGCGTTCCTTACCGGTGCTGGCCGCCAGGCCGTGCACCACCCCGATTCCCGTTCCGGCCGCGGCTGGAGGAAAGTGCTTTGATCATCAAAATCGTCATTGCAGCGCTGTTCGTCGCCTGCGTGCTGTACATCCACTTCCGTGGCAAGGTCCGCGCGCGCTGGTCGCGCCAGCTGCTGGACCACTCCAGTTTCATGGCCCCGATCAACGTGGTCATGTACATGTTCTCGAAGGTGCCGACCACGCCGTTCCTGGACCCGGCCAAGGAGTTCCCGCAGCTGGAGCCGCTGCGCCAGAACTGGCAGATGATCCGCGACGAGGCGCTGGCGCTGCGCGATGCGCAGAAGATCGCCGCGTCCAGCACGTTCAATGATGCCGGTTTCAATTCGTTCTTCCGCCGTGGCTGGAAGCGCTTCTACCTGAAGTGGTACGGCCCGTCGCACCCGTCGGCGAAGGCGATGTGCCCCAAGACCACGGCGTTGCTGGAGTCCCTACCGGACGTGCGCGCGGCGATGTTCGCGCAGCTGCCGTCGGGCAGCGAACTGCGCCCGCACCGCGACCCGTTCGCCGGTTCGTTGCGCCTGCACCTGGGCCTGGCCACGCCGAACAACGACGGCTGCTACATCGAAGTGGACGGCATCAAGAAGAGCTGGCGCGATGGCGAGTGGATGATGTTCGACGAGACCTACATCCACCACGCGCACAACGAGACGCCCGATGACCGGGTGATCCTGTTCTGCGACATCGCCCGCCCGCTGCGCTTCGGCCTGCCGGGCCTGTTCAACCGCGCGGTGGCGGCCACGCTGCTGGCCGGCGGTGCATCGCCGAACCTGCCGGGTGACCCGACCGGTGGCGTCAACAAGGCGTTCGGCAGCGTCTACAAGGTGCGCCTGAAGGCCAAGGCACTGCGCGAGCGCAGCGTGGTGGCCTACCAGCTGATCAAGTGGGGCCTGGTGGTGGCGGTGATTGCCGGTATCTGGGCGCTCTGATCGTTACATGAGGTTGCCGGCCAGCGGCCGGCACTACCGGAACATGAAAAAACCCGCGCTGTCGCCAGCGCGGGTTTTTCTTTTGCATGGGTGGGTGCCGACCGTTGGTCGGCACGCATTACTTCAGTGCCGCCTGCACGAACGGCGGGGTCACCAGCACGCCGGTGTGCAGCGCGGCGGTGTAGTACAGGGTGTTGAAGGTCTTGGCAGCCGAGTCGGCCTGGCGGAAGTCGAAGCTGCTGTCGCCCTTGCGCGCCATGGTCACGCTCCACCAGCCGGTGGGGTAGCACGGCTGCGGGAACGGCAGGGTCTTGAACGAGCCGAAGCCGGCCTTGCCCATCTCGGTGCGCATTTCGTTGATCAGCTCCAGCTGCATCAGCGGCGACTCGGACTGCTGCACCAGGATGCCGTCGTCCTTCAGGGCCTTGAAGCAGCTCTCGTAGAAGGCTTTGTTGAACAGGCCTTCACCCGGGCCGACCGGGTCGGTCGAGTCCACGATCACCACGTCCACGCTGCCGGCCGGGCAGTTGGCCATGTAGGCCACGCCGTCGTCGAACAGCAGCTCGGCGCGGGCGTCGTCGTTGGAGTCGCACAGTTCCGGGAAGTGCTTGCGCGCCATCACCGTGACCTGCTCGTCGATATCGCACTGGGTCACGCTCTCCACGCCGGTGTGCTTGAGCACTTCGCGCAGGGTGCCGCAGTCGCCGCCACCGATGATCACTACGCGCTTGGGTGCGGCGTGGGTGAACAGCACCGGGTGGCTGATCATCTCGTGGTAGAAGAAGTTGTCCTTGCTGGTCAGCATGATGGCCCCGTCGATGGTCATCAGGTTGCCCCAGTCGGTGGTCTGGAAGATCTCGATCTTCTGGAACGGCGACTGCACCTCGTCCAGCTTGCCGGTGATGCGGTAGCCGATGGCCGAGCCGGTGCGCTCGAAGTGTTCGATGTACCAGTTGTTGCTGTCAGTCATTGGAAAACAGTCCTGTTCGGAGGGGTGGAGCCGGGCTGGCGGGCGGGGCCGCGTGGCACAGATGCCACATCCGGACGGATCGGCCTGTTCAGGTTGGAACCTGTCACGGGCGCGGGCGCGCATGATAACGAACCTGTGGGCATATAGGCGTTATCATGCCCCCCCTTTTATTGCCAACAAGGCCGACTGAAATGACCGATTGGTCCCTCGACCAAGCCCGCAAGACCTACTCGATCCCGCATTGGGCGGACGGTTACTTCGACGTGGATCAGGCCGGGCACATGGTGGTGAGACCGACCGGGGCGGACGGCCCGGTGGTGTCACTGCCCAAGGTGGTCGATGCGGCGCGCGCGGCCGGTGCCAAGCTGCCGCTGCTGGTGCGCTTCCCGGACATCCTCGGCCAGCGCCTGGGCAAGCTGCAGGCGGCCTTCGCCCAGGCCCAGCAGGACTGGGAGTACAGCGGCGGCTACACCGCGGTGTACCCGATCAAGGTCAACCAGACCCGCGGCGTGGCCGGCACCCTGGCCAGCCACCACGGCGAGGGCTTCGGCCTGGAAGCGGGCAGCAAGCCCGAGCTGATGGCCGTGCTGGCGCTGTCGCGTCCGGGTGGCCTGATCGTCTGCAACGGCTACAAGGACCGCGAGTACATCCGCCTGGCCCTGATCGGCCGCAAGCTGGGCCTGCAGACCTTCATCGTCATCGAGAAGCCGTCCGAGCTGAAGCTGGTGCTGGAAGAGTCGAAGGCGCTGGACGTGAAGCCGGGCCTGGGCGTGCGCATGCGCCTGGCCTCGCTGGGCGCCGGCAAGTGGCAGAACAGCGGTGGCGACAAGGCCAAGTTCGGCCTGTCCCCGCGCCAGCTGCTGGACCTGTGGAAGTCGCTGCGTGACACCGAGTACGCCGACTGCCTGAACCTGCTGCACTTCCACATGGGTTCGCAGATCTCCAACGTGCGCGACATCGCCAACGGCATGCGCGAAGCCACCCGCTACTTCGTGGAGCTGTCGCGCCTGGGCGCGAAGATCACCCACGTCGACGTGGGCGGTGGCCTGGGCGTGGACTATGAAGGCACCCGTTCGCGCAGCTTCTGCTCGATCAACTACGGCCTGCATTCCTACGCCAGCAACATCGTGCAGCCGCTGGCCAACGCGTGCGAGGAGTTCGGCCTCACCCCGCCGCGCATCGTGACCGAGTGCGGTCGCGCGATGACGGCACACCACGCGGTGCTGATCGCCAACGTCTCGGAAGTGGAAGAGGCGCAGGAAGGCCGCGTGCCGGACCAGCACGACGACGAACCGGCGGCGATTCGCCACCTGCGCGAGATCCACGACGAGCTGGACGTGCGCCCGGCGGTGGAACTGTTCCAGGAAGCGCAGCATTTCCATGCCGAAGGCCTGGCCAGCTACGCGCTGGGCCAGATCGACCTGCCGCAGCGTGCGCGCATCGACGATCTGTTCTACGCCATCGCCCACGGCGTGCGTGCGCGCCTGAGCTACGACGAGAAGAGCCATCGCCCGGTGCTGGACGAACTGAACGAGCGCCTGGTCGACAAGTACTTCGTCAACTTCAGCGTGTTCGAATCGATCCCGGACGTGTGGGCGATCGACCAGGTGTTCCCGATCGTGCCGATCGAGCGCCTGGATGAAACCCCGGACCGCCGCGGCATCATCGCCGACATGACCTGCGACTCGGATGGCATGGTGGAAACCTATGTCGAGAACGAGAGCCTGGACAGCTCGCTGCCGCTGCACAAGATGAAGCCGGGCGAGAGCTACCGCATCGGCTTCTTCATGGTCGGCGCCTACCAGGAAATCCTGGGCGACATCCACAATCTGTTCGGCGATACCGACGCGGTGGAAGTGCTGGCCGATGCCGATGGCTACGCGATCACCCAGCAGCGCCGTGGTGACACCACCGACGTGATGCTGGATTACGTGGGTTACCGCCTGGACGAACTGCGTGCGACCTATGCGCAGCGCGTGGCCGAGGCCCAGTTGTCGCCGGAACGCGCGCAGGAGTTGTCGGAGGCGCTGGAAGCCGGCCTGACCGGTTACACCTACCTGTCCGACGAACCGCTGGTCTGATGGACGGCGCCGGGTTTGCCCGGCGCCACCGTTGCAGATGAGCGTCCGCGCGATCTTCCACCTGTTCCTGCATGCCGCCGTGCCAGCCCTGCTGGCATGGCTGTTCTGGCGCAAGCGCTTTGCTTCGGCGTGGCTGCTGATGCTGCTGGGCTGGATCATCGACCTGGACCACCTGCTGGCCGATCCGATCTATGCACCGAACCGCTGCAGCATCGGTTTCCATCCGCTGCACACCGCACCGGCAATTGCCGTGTATGCAGGCCTGTGCGTGCCGAAGAGAACGCGGTTGTTCGGCTTCGGTTTGCTCATCCACATCGTGCTGGACGCGATTGATTGCTGGTGGATGCATCACCGTTGATGTCTGATGTGTGTCGACCAAGGTCGACACCTACCGGGTGTACGGCGACCGGTCGGATTGGCGCTTGGTAGAGCCGGCCGCTGGCCGGCTTCCCCAAGGCGTTTCCGGTGACCACGTGGTTGCCGGCCAGCGGCCGGCACTACCCATCGTTGGGTTGGCCAATGTCGACGCCTACCGGGCGTACGGCGACTGGTCGGATTGGCGCTTGGTAGAGCCGGCCGCTGGCCGGCTTCCGCAGGGCGTTCCCGGTGACTACGTGGTTGCCGGCCAGCGGCCGGCACTACCCACCGTGAGGTTGGCCAATGTGGACACCTACCGGGTGCACGGCGACCGGTAGGATTGGTGCTTGGTAGAGCCGGCCGCTGGCCGGCTTCCGCAGGGCGTTCCCGGTGACTACGTGGTTGCCGGCCAGCGGCCGGCACTACCCATCGTGAGGTTGGCCGATGTTGACACCTACCGGGTGTGCGGCGACCGGCCGGATTGGCGCTTGGTAGAGCCGGCCGCTGGCCGGCTTCCGCAGGGCGTTTCCGGTGACCACGTGGTTGCCGGCCAGCGGCCGGCACTACCCACCGTTAGGTTGGCCGCTTCACGCCACCGGCAACCACAACGCTGCGCGCAGGCCGGGCTGCGCATTTTCCAGCGCCAGGCGCCCGCCATAACTGGCGGCGATATCGCTCACAATCGCCAACCCCAATCCACTGCTGCCCTCGCGCTCATCCAGGCGTACACCACGCTGTGTGACCTGGGACAGCGCATCCGCCGTCAGGCCAGGGCCGTCATCACGCACTTCGATGCGTAACTGCCCGTTGTGGGCTTCCGCTTCGACAGTGACCTGCTGTCGCGCCCACCGCCCGGCGTTGTCCAACAGATTACCCAGCATCTCTTCCAGATCCGCACTGGCACCGGCGAACTGCAGCGCCGGATCAATGCCTTCCGCTGTGAACGCAATGCCGCGTTCGCCATGCACGCGTGCCATCAGCCGGCACAGCGCCTGTCCGACAGTCGCCACGTCGGTGCGTTGGCGATGGTCGGCGGCCAACCCAGCGGCCAGGTAGCGGTCGACACTGGCCTGCATGCGGGCGCTCTGCTCACGAACGGTCGCCCGCCAGTCCGCGCCGTCGCCGTCGGCTTCGGTGGCCAGCACGCTCAGTGGGGTCTTCAGCGCATGCGCCAGATCCTGTGCGCTGGTCCGAGCGCGCGCGACCATGCGTTGCTGGTGGTCCAGCAGCGCGTTGAGTTCTTCGCCCAGTGGCGCGACCTCCGCCCCAAGTCCCTGCGTCTCGATGCGCTGCGCGTCGCCGCGCCGAACCCGTTCCAGCTGTGCGCCGAGGCGGTGCAGCGGACGCAATCCGAAGTGCACCTGGCTGGCCAGCACCGCCAGCCAGGCCGCGACCAGCACGCCCAGCGCGATGGCGGTGCGCTTGCGGAACGCGGCTACATCCGCATCCAGCGCGCTGCGGTCGGTGGCAACCACGGCCACGAACGGTGCGCTGGCGCGCGGCAGGCGCACCTGTTGCACGCGTGCACGCAGGGACTGCTGTAGTGGCCCAGCCAGATTGCGCGTGGCCGCACCTGTGGCCATGGCCGGCAGGGTTTCATCCCACAGCGAGCGCGACTGCAGCAGCACGCGGCCATCGGCACCGGCAATCTGCCAATAGGCACCGGAGAACACGCGCTGGAAGCGCGCGTCATTCGGTTCCTGGCGCAGGCGCAGCTGTCCTTCGGGGTCCACTTCGGCCTGCGCCAGCAGGGTCAGCATGTCCTGCTGCAGTTCGTGGTCGAGGCGGTCACGCGCGCTGCGCTTGAACAGTTCGCCCAGCAGCGCGCTGGCCAGCAGCGAAACCAGCAGCAGGCCGGCGCCGCCAGCCAGCAGCAGGCGCCGTCGCAGGGAGGGTTGCCGGCTCACGGCGCGGCCAGCCGCCAGCCCTGGCCGCGCACGGTCTGGATCAGGTCGATGCCGAGCTTGCGGCGCACGCGTCCGAGCAGCACGTCCAGCGCATTGGAGTCCGGGTCGTGGCCACCGTCGAACACCTGTTCGCCCAGGCGGTCGCGGCCGATCACCTGGCCGCTGTGGTGGATGAAGTAACTGAGCAGGCGGAACTCCTGCGGGCTGAGCGACAGCGCCTGCCCATCCAGCTCAAAGCGGCCGGCGTTGACGTCCAGCTGCAGCGGCCCGCAGTGCAGGCGCGGGCTGGCGTGGCCATGGCTGCGGCGGATCAGGGCGCGCAGGCGCAGCACCAGTTCGTCGGCCTGGAACGGTTTGGTGAGGTAATCGTCGGCGCCTGCGTCGAATCCGGCCAGCTTGTCGTGCCAGCGCCCGCGTGCGGTCAGCACCAGCACCGGGAAGCTGCGGCCGTTGCCGCGCCAGCGCTCGATCACGCTCAATCCGTCCAGCCCGGGCAGGCCCAGGTCGACGATGGCCGCCTGCAGGTCTTCGATCTGGCCGATCTCCTCGGCCTGGCGGCCGTCGGCGACCACGTGCACCACGTAGCCGGCCTGTTCCAGCAGGGGCACCAGGCGCTGTGCCAGTGCGGCATCGTCTTCGGCCAACAGGATGCGCATCAGTCGTCCAGCTCCGTCTTCAGCAGCTTTCCGCTGCGCGCATCATAGTCCAGCTCCACCACCACGCCGTCGCCGCGCAGGATCTCCACTTCGTAGACGCCGTCGTCCAGCTCCACTTCCAGCAGTTGGCCCGGAAAGCGCTTGAGCGCATGGCGCACCACGCTTTCCAATGGCACGTAGCGGCCCTGCTGCACGGCGCGGCGCGCGACCTGCTGCGCCGGGTCCTGTGCGGGCGCGGCGGCGGTCGGGGCGCTGGCCAGGGCCAGCAGCAGGGGCAGGGTGGAGAGCATCGGGGCGCGGGGAGGACTGTAGGACCAGGCGTGAGTGTGGCGGAGGTGACTAACAGCTGGCTAACAGTGCCGGCTAAGGCGCTGTTAACCACGGGGTGCATTGTGGCGTTGCCGGGATGGTCCGGCCACGAACACGAACAGGAGAACCCCCATGTTGAAGTCACTCACCCTCGCCACTGTTGCCCTGCTGGCCGTCGCGCCGGCCGTACAGGCTGCGCCGCTGGGCATGGCCCAGGTTGAACAGACCCTGCGCAAGGCCGGCTACACCCAGATCCACGAGATCGAACGCGATGATGGCCTGTGGGAGGCTGACGTGAGCCGCGCCGATGGCCGCTTCAGCGAGGTCTACGTGGACCCGAAGACCGGCGAGATCTTCGATGAGCACAGCAGCCGCGCGCTGTTGACCACCGAGCAGGTGCTGGCACGGGCACAGGCGCATGGCCTGCGCGAGATCCATTCGCTGGAACGCGATGGTGCGACCTGGTCGCTGGAAGCCCGCAATGCCCGCAACCAGAAGGTGGAGGTGCGCCTGAGCGGTTATGACGGCCGCATCCTGCACAGCGAGCGCGATGGCTGGCTGGATTGATTCGCGTGCGGGTAGGTGCCGGCCGCTGGCCGGCACGGAATGCAGAGCGTGTCGACCAAGGTCGACACCTACCAAGCGTACGCAGCGGTAGTGGCCGACCTTGGTCGGCCCAGGCCGACGCGGGGCGTTACCAGCCAAACGGCGGCGGGTAATCCCAATAGCCCGGGCCGCGGCCGTAGTAGCCGCCGTACGGGCCGAAGAAGCCCGGGCCCTTGCCTTCGCTCACGTGGATGTTGACGTTGACCCCGTGGGTCTTGCCCTCATCGGTGGTGTAGTTCTTGCTCAGGTTCAGCGTGGCGGCGTTGTAGTGGCTGTTGCCACCGTTCTTGGAATAGCCGATACCGGTGGTGAAGCTGCCGGATACCTTGACCTTGTCGTCGGTGACGTCTGCGATCTTCGCGTCGTCGTGTACGCGCGGGCCGCTCTTGTCACCGTAGTACGTGCCCGGCGGGTCCTGCTGCAGGGCCGGGTCGTTGAGGTAGCGCATCGGCGCCTGCGGCAGCGTCAGGTCCAGGCCGGCAGCCTGCGGCGCGGTGGCGCCGGCGGCGGACTGGGCCAGCACGGTTCCCGGCAGGGCCAGGCACAGCAGCAGGGTCAGGGGGCGGATCATGACGGTGCTCCAGCGGACAGGTGGCCGCGCAACACGCGGCGGTACAGGCCGACGCTAGCAGGGGCTGCTTGAATGATGCCTGTCGGCGCCCGCTCGCGGTAGAGCCAGGCCATGCCTGGCTGCAGGCTACAAGCGCCCGAACCCGAACAGCCCCGCCAGCGGATGCGCCCGCCGCTCGATCCCGGCCCGCAGCAGCTGCGCGCCGATCATCGAATAGGTGATGCCGTTGCCGCCGTAGGCCATGGCGAAGTGCACCCGCGGCCCCCACTGATCGTGCGGGCCGAAGAACGGCAGGCCGTCCGCCGTTTCGGCGAAGGTGCCGGCCCAGGAAAACGCCGGCACCGGGTCCAGCCGTGGGAACCAATGCAGCAGCTGCTTCATCAGCTTGTCGGCCTTGCTCTCAACGCGCCGGTCGCGGCGGGCGGGGATGTCCATGGCATCGTCCAGCCCGCCCACCAGCAGGCGACGGTCGCCGGTGGCGCGCAGGTACAGGTAGGGGCGGGCGCTCTCCCACACCATGGTGGTGCGCAGCCGGCCGAGCACGTCCGCATCGACGGGATCGGTGATGAAGGCGTAGCTGCTGCGGTTGCGTGCGACCCGTTGCTTGAGCCAGCGCTGGTTGGCATAGCCCATGGCCAGCACCACGTGGCGTGCGCGGATGGTGGCACCGTCTTCGGTACGGGCGGTCACCCCGCGCGCAGTGGCATCAAGGCTGTGCAGCACCGTGCGGTCATGCACCTGGCCGCCGCGCCGGCGCACGCGCTGCAGCAGCGCATAGGTCAGCCGATAGGGATCGACCCGCGCCGCCTGGCGCGTGAGCAGGGCACCACCGGCATTCACGTCGAAGCGTTCCTGCAGTGCCTCCGGGCCCAGCCAGCGGGCATCCAGGCCGATGCTGCGCCGCGCCTCACCTTCGGCCATCAGGCGCGGAACGTCGCGATGGCGGCTGGCCAGGTACAGGCTGTCCATGCGCTGGAAATCCACGTCCTTCAACCCGCGTGCCACGTCGCCCAGCGCTGGGATTGCTTCCGCACACGCCCGGTAGGCAAGCGCCGCGGCGTCCTGGCCATAGCGCTGGGCCAGTTCCAGCAAGTGGGTGTCGATCTCGTACTGCAGCAGCGCGGTGCTGGCAGCGGTGCTGCCCCAGCCGATGTCACGCTGCTCGATCACCGCCACGTCGTGGCCATGCCCGGACAGCTCGTCGGCAATCAGCGCACCGGTGATGCCGCCGCCGACCACCAGCACGTCGCAGCGCAGATCCCGCTCCAGCGGTGGGAAGGCGTGGATCAGGCCGTTGCGCACCGCCCACCACGGGTAGCCACTCTTCAGGTCCATGAGTGGGCGGCTCAGGCTGTGGGGCGACCGGTGTGCGGGGTGTGGATCAGTTCGGACAGATCGAAGCCCTGCAGGCGGGCGGTGGCCAGATAATGGTCCTGCACGGTAGCGTCCAGCTGCGGTTCGCGGGCCAGCAGCCACAGGTACTTGCGGTCCGGGCTGCCGACCAGCGCCACGCTGTAGTCCGGAGCGACCTGGATCACCCAGTAGTCGCCCTTGGCGAACGGCAACCAGCGCAGGCCCTTGGGCAGGAAGCTCACCTCCAGCCGTGCGCTGTCGTTGTCGACGGCACAGGCCTCGCCGGTGGCTTCCTCGACGTCGCCGTCCATGCGGCAGCGGTTGGTGACGCCGACGTTGCCGTTGTCGAGCAGGGTGTAGTGCGCCGACACATCGGTGCAGCCTTCCGGCTCGTGGCGCATCGGCAGGCGTGCGATTTCATACCAGGTGCCCAGGTAGCGGGGCAGCTTGAGGTCGGCGACGGTCTTCAGCGGCGGGTGGTCGGTCATCGGCGGTCGTGGCAGGGGTGGGCCTCCACGATGCCGATGGCCTTGCCATGGGCGGGTGAAGCCGGGGCGATGGCCGTGTCCAGAACGTTCCGTCGCCGCTGCGGCGTGCCCGTTGTCACCGGCGTGGCGGTATGCTGCCGCCAGCGCCGTGTTTTCCTGATCCAACCGAGGTGGAGGTGCCGATGTACCAGGTGATCCTGTTGAAGAGTGAATCCGCGTTCGCACGCGAGCAGTGGCCGCAGGTTGATGACCTGGTCGACTACGAGGGCGTCAGCTACAGCCTGCGTGCCGGCCCGCGCCAGCCGCTGCCCACCGACCACGACTGGCACCCGGTGGCGGTGTACGCGCCCGATGAGATCACCGAGGAAGAGTTCCAGGACTGGTACGCGCTGCAGCAGCCGGCCGTCGAAGAGCTGCGCCTGAAGTACTGACTTCGCCGGCGTGGCGCGCGTGCGCGCGGAAACGCAGGCGGGGTGAATCGACGGGGTAGAGTCGACTGTTGGTCGACTGCTCTTCGCTGGACGCTGTGCCAAAGCCCGCGCTGCGCGCGATAGTCGACTAACAGTCGACTCTACCCCGTCGATTCGCCCGGCCACGATCACCCCGCCGCAATCGCCAGGCCGTTATCGCCCCGTCGTGACCACCCCGCGCCTTCACCCCGTCGAAGCTCCCATCGCGGTGGGTGTGGTCCTCTGCCCCACCATCCGGCCTTTACCGCCTGTGCCGTATAGTCGCGCGCAGGCGCGGTGGTCCGCGCGAAACGGTGTGGCTGGCGTGTCTTCTTTCCTGCGATCGATCCGTGCACGGGGGCCTTGGCTGGCCCTGCTGCTGTGCACTGCCTTCCTGCTGTCCGCACCGGTGCTGGCCCAGGATGAGGACCCCACGCCGAAGCAGCAACTGGCGGACATCGATTCCAGGCTGAAGGAGGTCGAGCGCAAGCGGGGCGATGCAGAGGCCATCGAGACACTGGCGATGCTGTCCGAGAATGCCTCGCAGGCCCGGCGCGATGCCGAAGCGCTGGAGAAGGCGTTGCAGCCGCAGCTGGATCGGATCAGCGAACAGCTGGCGCAGCTGGGCACGCCTGCGGAAGGCACTACCGAACCGCCGGAACTGGCCGCGCAACGACGCACCATCACCAAACAGCGCGACGGCCTGGCCGCGTCGGTAGCGCAGGCCAAGGCCAGTGCCGTGCGTGCCCAGCAGCTGGCAGCCGACATCGACCAGCAGCGCACTGCGCAACGCGCCGAAGACATGGGGAAGAAGGTCGCCTCGCCGTTGTCTCCGGCGCTGTGGAGCAAGGTGGCCGAGCGCCTGCCGATCGATATCGCACGCGTCGCGCCGTTGGCCGAGCAGGGGCGCGATACGTTCGTCGCCGGCGTTCGGGCCAATGGCTGGGGCACGCCGTTGCTGGGCCTGCTGGCCGCGCTGGTGATGATGTTCCCGCTGCGGCTGTGGCTGCGCAGGCTGGGGCGGCGCTTTGCGGCGTCCGAGCGTGCGCCGGACGGTCGCCTGCGCCGCTCCGGCCTGGCCATGTGGCTGCTGCTGGTCGGTACGCTGCTGCCCGGCTATGCCGTGGTGGTGCTGATGGCAGCGCTCGATGCGATCGATGCCATCGCGCCGCGCCTGCAGGTGGTGGCCGACGGCCTGGAGACGGCCACCTTCCGCGCCGCCTTCATCGCGGCGCTCAGCGCGTGCATGCTGGTACCCAAGCGTCCGTCGTGGCGTTTGCTGAATCTGGATGACACCGCCGCACTCAAGCTGCGCAAGTACGCGTGGGGCGCGGCGGCGCTGGCCTGGCTGAGCACGGTGCTGGTCGCCCTCGATCAGGCCACGCGTACCAGCGACGTCACCACGGTGGCGCTGGACGGCCTGATTGCGCTGACCTACCTCGGCCTGATCATGGCCATGCTGGTGACCCTGGCACGTCTGCATCGCCGGCAGACCGCCGAGGCCGAGGCCAAGCTGGAGGCACAGGCCGATGGCGTGGGCGCGGCCACGCCGGTGCGTCGCAGCAGCTGGCTGGTACTGGCCCGGGTAGCGGGCAACATCGCGGTGGTGGCGGCCATCATTGCCACGTTGCTGGGCTACCTGAACTTCGCCAAGTTCGTGAACCAGCAGCTGATCGGCGGCAGCATCGTAGTGCTGGCCGCGACCCTGCTGTTCAAGTTCGTCGATGACCTGAGCACCTGGATGCTCAACGCCGACAGCAAGGTTGGCCAGACCATCCTGCTCAGCACCGGCCTGAGCGTATCGCGGCTGGAGCAGGCCGGCGTGCTGCTGTCGGCGGCGCTGCGTACCGTGGTCGTGCTGCTCACGCTGCTTGCCCTGGTGGCGCCGTTCGGCAACATCGGCGCGGTGGTGGAGCGCTTCACTTCACTGTTCACGACCGGATTCGATATCGGTGGCACCAAGCTGGCACCGGCGGGGATCGTGTTGGCGGTACTGGCGCTGCTGGCCGGCCTGGCGATCACCCAGCTGGTGCAGCGCTGGCTGACCGACACCTACCTGCCCAAGACCGAACTGGATCTGGGCGCACGCAATTCGGTCAGTACGGTTGCCCGTTACGTGGGCATCATCATCGCGGTGATCTGGGCGCTGAGCGCGATGGGCCTGCAGCTGAGCAAGCTGGCGTTGCTGGTCAGTGCGCTGTCAGTGGGTATCGGTTTTGGCCTGCAGGTGATCACCCAGAACTTCGTCTCCGGCCTGATCCTGCTGGCCGAGCGCCCGGTGAAGATCGGCGACTGGGTGAAGCTGGGCGACCAGGAGGGCGACATCCGCCGCATCAGCCTGCGTTCGACCGAGATCCAGGTAGGCGACAAGTCGACGCTGATCGTGCCCAACTCCGAGCTGGTCACCAAGACCGTGCGCAACATGACGATGGGCAACAACCAGGGCCGCATCCAGATCCAGTTCGCGGTGCCGCCCAGCACCGATGTCGGCAACCTGCGGCAGGCGTTGCTGGATGCGTACACCGCGCATACCAACGTGCTGAAGCAGCCGGCGCCGACGGTCTACATCGACAGCATTGCCGGTGGCCAGATCACCATCAACAGCTTCGCGTACGTGGCCAGCCCGCGGCAGGTCTACGCCACCCGCAGCGATCTGTACTTCAGCCTGCTGCAGATACTGGCGGAGCGGAACATTCCGCTGTCGACCCCGACCGATATCCACATCACCCGCGATCCGCAGGAGTAGGGGGTTTTTTGCAGGGCGCAGCCCTGCAAAGAACCCTATCCCCGCGGTCGGCCGCGCGAGGGCACCAGTGCGAACGTATCCACTGCCAGCTTCTCGGCATGGTTCAACCACGCGCGGATCTCCAGATCATCCACTTCGTGGTCCAGCCCGAACGACACGTTGATCTTGCCGTTGGCATCGGGCTGCACCCACTGCTGGGCCAGCACCACCTTGCGCTGCGAGGACACCGCCTCGATCCAGAAGCCACGATCCGGCCGCGTGCTCGCCACCAGCTGCAGCATGTACTGGCCGGCGCGGGTGCGGCGACCCTTCTGGGTGATCATGTGCGCCTGGCGCACGCTCGGGCGCGGGCCCTGGAATGCGTCCAGCGGTGCGTCCACGGCAATGCCGCCACGCAGGTCGTTGTCGCGGTACAGCTTGATGCCGTTGTCACGGTTGACCAGCAGGGCGCACCAGTCGCCATCGGCCGAGCCGTCCTCGAACGCGGTGCAGCGGTCGACATAGGCCAGGGTGTTGTCCGGGTCGGCATCATCAAACTGGCGCGAGGTGTTCTCCAGATACACCGACTTCAATCCCCAGTCCTTGTCGTATTCCAGCAGCACCGGCGGTTGCACGTGCTGCAGGCCGACCACCACCTGGTCGTCGCCGTCGATCTTCAGTTCGCGGGTCGGCTCACCCAGCCACAGCGAGCGGGCGAAGGCGAGGTACTGCGGGTAATCTCGGCCGCCATCACGCTGGGTGGCCACGCTGGCGCTGGGCGCGCGCTGGGTATCGATCAGTGAACGGCCAAAGCCCATCGTCTTCAGGTTCGGGTCCAGCAGGCTGAGCAGGGTCGCACCCGAATCCAGGGTGGTGCCGGCGTCGGCGCTGAGCTGCTGCGGCGCAATGCCATCGCCGAGGAACAGCAGCAGGTTCTCGCGCTTCTGCCGGGTCAGGATGTGGGTCAGATCGTTGGGCATCGCCAGGTGGTCGGAGGCGATCACGATCAGCGTGTCCTTGCCGTACGGGCTGGCCTGGATGCGTTCGACCAGCTGCGAGATCAACCGGTCACTGCACTTGAGCGCGTTGAGCATGTTGATGTTGCCGTACTGGCTCTGGTAGCGCTCGCCCTTGCACGACACCGGCAGGTGGCCCGCCGGGTGGTGGGTGTCCATGGTCAGCGTGGTGAGCATGAACGGCGAGCCGGCGCGCGAGAGCTGTTCGAAGCGCTGGTAGGCGGTATCCAGCAGCACGTCGTCGTGCACGCCCCAGGCGGAGTAGTGGATGCGCCCGATCTTTTTCTGCTGCTTGAACCAGGCGAGGTCATGCACTTCGTCAAAGCCGTGGCTGGCGAGGAACTGGCCCTTGCCGGCGAACTGGCCGTTGGCCCCGCCCAGGTAATGGTTGGTATAGCCCTGCTGCTTCAGGTAGTCGCCCAGGCACACCGCCTTGGGCAGGAAGCTGCCCATCCGGTCCATGCTGTTCTCATCGCCCTGCGAGGTGGTCAGCGGCACGCCGCACATCGACGACACCAGGCCGGCGATGGTCCAGCCGCTGCCCTCGGCCGAGGCCAGGTTGCGCACGTCCAGCGACTCGGACGCCAGCCGCTTGAGATTGGGCATCAGGCCCGGGAACACGTTCTCGTCCAGGTAGGTGCGCTCCAGGCTCTCGCCGTAGATCCAGACGATGTTGCGCGGGCGCTGCAGCGGCTGCGTCGGCACCTGGTATTCGGGGGCGATGCGGGCGAAGTCGACCGGGCGCAGCTGCTGGTACAGGCGTTGGCCGTCGCGGGCCAGCGGGCTGATCATGATCGTGGCCACCCACACGGCCGCGAAGCCCGCGAACAGCGCACGACCGTGGCCGGGCCGGCGCCAGCGCTTCACCCGCGTGGCGAACAGCGGCAGCAGCGAGACCAGCGCCAGCACGATGAAGCCGGCGATGTAGCCCTTGAAGTCGGAGACTCCGGCGCCTTCCATGTCGGCGCCGAGGTGGTACAGCGTGGCGGCGTTGAGCCCATCACCGGACAGCTTGTCGATCAGCCACCATGCGCTGAGCGTGAGCAGCAGCAGCGAGAACGCACTGGCCTTCCACCACACCCATTTGCCGGACGCGAGGAACAACCAGCACAGCAGCAACAACGACAGCAGCAGTATCCAGAGCATAGGCAGCTTCGGCAGTGACGGGGTGGTGGTGATGGACGTCGTACCGACGCGTGTCCATCCGACCGGCGCTGCCGCACGCACATGCATGTGACAGGCCGATGACCCGATAGTGCATGCACGAACCTGACTGAAATGTTTGTTGAAATGACGCGCGCGAAATCGCGCTCAGAAGGTAAAACGAGCGTGAAAGGCTTCGTTGGATTGCATTAAAAGTCGCATGAATACGGGTGTTTTCGCAGATTCGCTAGCGATGCCCGCGCTCTTCGCGTGCCCGCGCGCGACGATCGAACAGCAATGCACTGGTCACGATGCCAAGGCCGAGCACTACGCCGATGAACAACAGAATCAGGGCGATGAGCGGGTAGCCGAACAGGTGCCAGCCGGTGTCGATCTTCATCATCATCGCGGCGGCCATGATCAATGCCGCGCTGATGATGCCGGCCGCCACGCGGTTGGCGATCTTCTGCAGGTTCTCCATCAGCCGCGATTCTTCCAGGCCCGTCACCTTCATCTGCAGACGGTTCTCAGCCAGCAGCGCCATGATGTCCGACAGCTTGCGCGGCCCATCGCGCAGCAGCTGCTGCAGCTCCATCGCCTCGCTGGCGATGTTGGCTGCCGACAGGGACTTTTTCAGGCGCGCACGCATCACATGCTGCAGCTGGCGCTCGACGATGCGGCGGGTCTCCAGTTCGGGTGCCAGCAACCGGCATACGGTTTCCAGGTTGAGCAGCGCCTTGCCGAGCAGGCTCAGTTCCGGCGGTGTGCGCAGGCCGCAGGCGGTGGCGATGCGCACCATGTCCAGCACCACGCGGCCTTCGGAGAAACTGCCGCTGGCGGCGTAGCGCGCGATCAGCTGGCCGGTCTCGCGCAGGTAGCGCTCTTCGTCGAAGGCCTCCAGCCGCGTGCTGATGCTGATCAGATCGTCGGCTACTTCCTCGCCACGGCCATCGACTGCGGCGAACAGGATCTTCAGCAGCCGTTCGCGCAGGCGCGGCGGCATGTGCGCGACCATGCCCAGGTCGAAGATCGCCAGCCGTCCATCGGGCATCACCCGCAGGTTGCCGGGGTGCGGGTCGGCGTGGATCTCGCCGTGCACGAAGATCTGGTCCAGGTAGCCGCGGATCAGCGCCGCCGCCAGCGGGTCCATCGATTGTTCGGTACGGCGCACATCGGGAATCGCATCCACGCGCACGCCGGTGGCCAGTTCCATGGTCAGCACGCGCTGGCTGCTGTAGTCCCACAGCGGCTGCGGAATCCACAGGCGGCGGAACGGCTTCAGGTGTCGGCCGAAACGGGCCAGGTTCTCGGCCTCGGCGTGGTAGTCCAGCTCCTGCATCAGGGTCTTTGCGAACTCGTTGAGCCAGTCGCGCAGGCGCACGCGGCGGCCCACCTGGGTCAGGTGGTCGGCGGCCAGCGCGAAGCTGCGCAGCGCCTCCAGGTCCGAGCGAAGTTGTGCAGCCACTTCAGGCTTCTGCACTTTCACTGCCACCTGGCGTCCGTCGTGCAGCACCGCGCGATGCACCTGCGCGATCGAGGCACAGCCCAGCGGTTCGGGATCGAATGAGGCAAACAGCTTGTTCACCGGTGCGCCCAGCTCCTGCTCGACGATCGCATGGATGCGCTCGACCGGAATCTCGGCCACCTTTTCCTGCATGCGCTCCAGGGCTGTGGCGAACTCCACCGGCACCATGTCCGGGCGCGTGGACAGCATCTGGCCCAGCTTGACGAAGGTCGGCCCCAGCGCTTCCAGGTCGCTGACGAACTGCTCCGGGTTGCCGTCGGCGGGGACGTCGGCCTGGTTGCTGGCGGCATCCAGGTTCATGCCCGAGAACACGCCCGAATGGCGGTAGCGCATCAGCAGGCGCAGGATCTGGCTGCGCCGGTTCATGCCTTTGACCAGCGGGGGATTGCCATTGGCGGTGGGCGGATTGCTCAAGCGGAACTCCCATGCGGCAAAGACGGTCGTGCCGGCCGCTGGCCGGCAATGTCCGGATTCCGCAGTGTCGCCGGGGGGCGGTGGGCACGCGGTGAATCCGTCCGCTTCCGCAGCTGCCCCGGTATCGGTCAGAATCCGCTCATTCCCTCTCTGGACTTCCCATGGCCGCTGCCAGCCTGTTTGCCCTGCTCGACGATATCGCCACCCTCCTCGACGATGTCTCGGTCCTGACCAAGGTCGCGGCGAAGAAAACCGCCGGCGTGCTGGGCGACGACCTGGCGCTGAACGCGCAGCAGGTCACCGGGGTCAACGCCAACCGCGAACTGCCGGTGGTGTGGGCGGTGGCCAAGGGCTCGCTGGTCAACAAGGTGATCCTGGTGCCGGCGGCACTGGCGATCAGCGCGCTGGAGGCCTGGTTGCACAGCCGCGGCTGGAACGTGCCGCTGATCGTGCCGCTGATGATGATCGGTGGTGCCTTCCTCTGTTTCGAAGGCGTGGAGAAGCTGGCGCACCGGTTCCTGCACTCAGCCGAGGACGACGCCGAGCATCAGGCCGAGCGGCGCAAGGCGCTGGCCGACGCGCAGGTGGACATGGTGGCGTGGGAGAAGGACAAGGTGAAAGGCGCGATCCGCACCGACTTCATCCTCTCGGCCGAGATCATCGTACTGACCCTGGGCGTGGTCGCCACCGCATCGTTCACCAACCAGCTGGTCACGCTGGCCGTGGTTGCACTGGCGATGACGGTCTTCGTCTATGGGCTGGTGGCGGGCATCGTGAAGCTTGATGACGTCGGCCTGTACCTGTCGCGCAAGGGTGGGGCCGTGGCCGCCTTCGGTCGCGGCCTGGTGGCTTCGGCACCGTGGCTGATGAAGTTCCTGTCGGTGGCCGGCACCATTGCCATGTTCCTGGTGGGCGGCGGCATCCTGGTGCACAACGTGCCGGCGCTGCACCACGCAGTACAGGCGATGGGCGGCGAGGGGCAGTGGGGCTGGCTGGTCAGCGCGGTGGGTAACATGGTGGTCGGCATCATCGCCGGCGCCATCGTGCTCGCGGCGGTGACCGGGTTCCAGAAGCTGCGCGGCAAGTAATCACCGGCGGGTCGCGAGGTAGAGGCCGACCTTGGTCGGCGCTTTGTTTCCTGCGCGTGCCAACCAAGGTTGGCACCTACCAAAGCGGTTCGCGACGGGCCGGACGGTCAGCCCGCCTGCACCCGGTTCTTGCCCTGTCGCTTGGCCGCATACAACGCGTCATCCGCACGGCGCAGCAGGGCCTCGGTATCGTCGCCCGGCTGCCATTGCGCCAGCCCGGCGCTGAAGTGCACCGGCACGCGCCGGTCCTGCACGGTCAGCACACGGTGCGCCAGTGAGCGTTGCAGGCGCTGCACGGTGGCCATGCTGTCGGCACCCTGGGTTTCCGGCAGCACCAGCACGAACTCGTCGCCACCCAGCCGTGCGATGCCGTCAGTGGCGCGCAGCAACAGCCTGCAAACGGCCACCAGGTGCTGCAGCAACGCATCGCCGCCGGCGTGGCCGTGCGCCTCGTTGGTCAGGTGGAAATCATCCAGGTCGATCACCGCCACGCCCAGCGGTGAGTTGTTGCGCGCAGCACGCGCCAGTTCACGCTGCAGCAGTTCGTCCAGGCCGCGGCGGTTCAGCGCCTGGGTCAGCGGATCGATGCGCGCCAGGTCACCGGCGGCACGCAGTTCCTGCTCCAGCTCGGCAATGCGCTGTTCGGCGCGTTCCACTTCCTGCCGCGCATTGGCCAGGTGATCGCGGGCCTGCGCGGCCTGCTGCTGTACCTTGCCGGTGTCGCGCATCACGTCCTGCAGCAGCTGGTTGAGGTCGGCGATGCTACGCGCCTCGCGCAGCTGCAGTGCGTAGCTGCCGATGCGGTCGTGGTATTCGCCGGTGCTGGTGGCCATGCCATCCATGCGCTCGATGAACTCGCCCATCAACCCGCGCATCGCCGCCTTCGAATCGTCGATGCCCTGGCGCAGCAGGCCCTGCTTGTAGATCACTTCGCGCAGTTCGGCACGGGTGCGCTCGACTGCCTCGGCTTCCAGCGGCCCGTCCAGCAGCTGGCGCACCGCCGCGATCTGGCCCTGCAGCCAGCTGCGGTCGTCCAGCAGCTCGCTCACGTTTTCCAACAGCAGCGCGAACAGTTCCAGCAGCAGCGCCTGCTGCTCCTGCCAGCTCTCGGCACGCACGCCGACCTGGTGCCCGAGTTCGCGCACGCCCTGTTCGATCGGCTCCAGTGCGGTACCCGGCTGCCACTGGCGCAGGCGCGTGGCCAGCGCCTGCGCTTGTTCGCGCAGATCCGGGTCGTGCTGCAGCAGGGCCACCACGGCGCCACCCAGCAGCAGCCGCAGCTGCTCGGACAGGCGCAGGCTTTCCGGCTGTCCGTCCGGCGAATGCTGTTCGATGGTGCGGATGTACTTGTCGATCAGCTGCCGCATCGCGCGCCCGTAGCGCGGCCAATCGGCACTGGCCTGCGCCGACTGCAGGCGGTCGCCCATGTCACCCAGTTCGCCGGGCAGGGTGGCCATGCCGTTGGCGAAGGCGGCCAGCAGCGGTTCCGGCGCGTCGGCGCCGGCGAACAGCTGCTGCAGTGCCACGCCACCACCGCCCTGCAGTACCACGCGGTCGCCCAGCCCATCGTCCACCACCGCGCGCACGCGTGCCGGCGGCCCAAGGGCGGTACCGGGGGCAGGGCGGTGGTCGGGCTGGTCCGTCATGGAGCGAATCCTGGGGGCTGGCAGGGACTGGTTCCAGCATATCGGCGCGGCCGCCGACGGCTTGAACGGCTAGGATGGGCGACAGGATGCCGCAGTGGAGGTGGTGATGCGCGTGATGTTGCTGGGGGCGACCGGCCTGGTCGGCGGGCTGGCCCTGCCCCGCCTGCTGGACGACCCGCGCTGCAGTGGCGTGGTGGCGCCCACCCGCCGCCCGTTGGGCATGACCCACGGGAAGCTGGAGAACCCGGTGCTGGCCTTCGACGCGTTGCCCACTTCGCCAGCATGGGCGCGCGTGGACGCGGTCATCTGCGCGCTCGGCAGCACCATTGCCCAGGCCGGCAGCCGCGAGGCTTTCCACCGCATCGATCATGACTACCCGTTGGCCTTCGCCCGCCTGGCGCAGGCACAGGGTGCACAGACTTATGTGCTGAATTCCGCGGCCGGCGCCAATCCACAGTCGTCGATCTTCTACAGCCGGGTGAAGGGCGAATTGGAACGTGACCTTCGTGCGCTGGGCTTCCATTCATTGACCCTGGTCCGCCCAGGGCTGATCGGGGGCGAGCGCAACGAGGTGCGTCGTGGCGAGCGCCTGGCGCTGACGGTGCTCGGTGCTTTGGGGCCGATGTTGCCACGGGCGTGGCGGATCAACCCGGCCAGCGAAATCGCCAAGGCTCTGGTCGAGGCCGCGCTGGCCCCGCAACCGGGTGAGCACGTGGTGGCATCGAGCGCACTGGTCGGCTGATGTCACGTGCGCTGCGCCTGACCCAGTTGCTGCAGCTGCTGCGCCGTCATCGACGGCCAGTGGCCGGGCAGGCGCTGGCCGAAACGCTGGGCATCAGCCTGCGCACGCTGTACCGCGATATCGAGACCCTGCGTGAGCAGGGCGCTGACCTGCGTGGCGAGGCCGGCGTTGGCTACCAGCTGGCGCCGAGCGACACCCTGCCACCGATGACCCTGCCACCGGCCGAGATCGACGCGCTGGTGCTGGGCCTGCGCTGGGTTGCGGCCCGTACCGAACCCGCGTTGGCCGAAGCCGCACGCGATGCCCTGGCGCGTATCGCGCATGTGTTGCCCGCAGCGCGGCGCGAGGCCTTGCGTGACAGTGGCCTGCGGGTGGGCCCTTCGCGTGCGGCGGCCAAGGTTCCCCCAGCTCGTCTGCAGGCCGTGCGAGAGGCTGTCGGTTCACAGCAGCGCCTGAAGTTCGGCTACGAGGACGCGCACGGCCAGCGCAGCGAGCGCATCGTCTGGCCGTTCGCGCTGGGCTACTTCGATGAGGTGCCGATGCTGGCGGCGTGGTGCGAGCGCCGCGAGGATTTCCGGCATTTCAGGCTGGACCGCATCCGTCAGGTGCGCGTGCTGGAGAATCACTACCTCGTGCCACGCGCCACCCTGCTGCGACGCTGGCAGAAGGCGCAGGGCATCGCGCCGGACTGGCTGGACCGTTCATAACAGAGCAACAGCCGGGAGCGGGGGTAGAGTCGACTGTTAGTCGACTATCGCGCGCAGCGCGGGGTTTAGGCAGGTTGAGGGAAGAGCAGTCGACTAACAGTCGACTCTACCAACAGTCGACTAACAGTCGACTCTACCAACAGTCGACTCTACTGACAGAATCTGTCAGCAGGCTCGTTCCACCATGATTGCTCCCAACAACGGAGCTTCCCCATGTTCACGCCCAGCACTCTGCTGCAGTACGTGCGCGACGTCGCCACCAGCGCCACCTTCTACAGCGGCATCCTCGGCAAACCGCCGGTCGAGCAGTCGCCCGGCTTCGCCCTGTTCCTGCTCGGCGATGGGGCCGCACTCGGCCTGTGGCAACGCGACGACGTGCAGCCTCCGGTGTCCGCGCAAGCAGGCGCCGCCGAACTGGCAATGGTGGTGGCCAACCCCGACGCCGTGCAGCAGATGCACGATGCGTGGCGCGCTCTTGGTGTGGAGATCCTGCAGGCGCCGGTGACGCTGGAGTTCGGCCATACCTTTGTCGGGGCAGATCCTGATGGCCACCGTCTGCGCGTCTACAGCCGTGCCGAGGGCTTGGTCGCACGCGATTGATTCAGGGAGGGAGCCGGCACGTGCCGGCTCCTGGAACTACCCTTGCTTCTGCGCTGCTTCGATGACGATTGAAAATGTCTCGTCGTCTTCCGAATTCCATGCAATGGCCAGCTGGGCCAGTTCTCCGACCACATCGCGCTCGGGGTGGCACCGCCTGAGCTCCTTGATGAACTGCCGGACCTGACGTGGCGTCAATTCACAACCTGGATAATTGAAGAGATTGAGCGCGGCATCTGAAGAGACGTCCAAGAGGTCAGGCGCGAGGATGGAATACGCTTTGATGTAGCGGGAGAGCGGAATATCCGACAGGAAGTTCTCCGCTGCACACATGATCGACGCGTCATGTGGCGGGTTCCGAAGGAACTCCCTCATGACCGCCAGGACGACTTCTACTGATGCTGGTGTCGTCAGAGCCCTGTAGAAGTGGTCGGCGTATGCCCAGCAACCTTCGTGAGTGACCGCAGCATCCGATAGCGTTGCCAGCGTCGTGATCCAGACGTCAGCGTCCAGCGGCGTAGACGGTTTGGCATGTCCTTGTTGATCGGCATTGGGGATGACCGCGCGGACGATTGGCTCGCCGTTGCGCCATGACCGCAGACGGGAGTCGATAATTGCGTACACCTGCTCCTGTTTGTCCCACATGGCGTCCGGCGAAGGCATGGCGTCTTGGGGGAACAACGAGAAGAAGTCCGAAAAGTAGGGACCGGCCATGCAGAAGTAGCGAACGGTGAACTCCAGCAATTCCGGGTCGAACGCAGCACCGGGGATTTCGTCCTGGAAGGCAGCTTCGATGCATGCCAGGGTGTCTGTCGGCGAGGGGGCGGCTGCCACCGTAGAGCCGACTGATGCGTCAAGGAGAGCGTGATTTCGGGCGAGCCAGCGCAGGAAGATGATGCCAAGGACCCAGTTCGTGTCTGACGGATCCTCATCCCTCGTCAACCGTAGGAAGAATGGAGAGGCGCGGAAAAAATCATTGCCCGCCTTCATGAATTCTTCGAGTGTGGGTGGTGTCTCAATCACGGAAGTTCGACGTCTGCAGAGAGGCTCAATGCTATCGAGCTGCTATTGGGAATCCATTCAACTATTCTCAAAATGCTCCGTTGCGCTTTCGACCGACGGTCGGAGAGCCCAGTGGATCCACGCCATGCGTGGATGGAGCGCGACGGAGCAGGCACAAAAAAACGCCGGGCAATGCCCGGCGTTTTCTCCAAGTCATGTGCCAACCAACGGTTGGCACCTACCGGTCAGGTGGCCGATCAGCTGGCCAGCGCCAGGTCGTCCATCATTGCGCGCAGGAAGCGCGCCGCTTCGCCGCCGGTGGCCGCGCGGTGGTCGAAGGTGACCGACAGCGGGATCACCTTGTGCGCTTCCACGCCGCCCATCACCGGGGTCATCTGGTGGCGGGCACGGCCGGCACCGACGATGGCCACGCACGGCGGCACCACGACCGGGGTCGCGTAGCGGCCGGCGAACATGCCGAAGTTGGACAGCGAGATGGTGTAGCCGCTCAGTTCCGAGGCGGCGATCGAACGCGATTCCACCTGCTCGCGCAGGCGGTTGACGCCTTCGCGGATGCCACGTGCATCCAGCATGTCGGCATTGCGCAGGGCCGGCACGAACAGGCCGTCGTCGGTGTCCACGGCGATGCCGATGTCCACCTGTGCGTGCAGGGTGCGGGTCAGCGCTTCACCGTCGAACCAGGCGTTCATCGCCGGCACCTTCTGCGCGGCGACCACGATCGAACGCACCAGGCGCGCGGTGACGTCGTTGCCCGGCAGCCAGGCGTGGATGTCGGCGTCGTCGTTCAGCGTGGTCGGCACCACCTTGCTGTGCGCATCGGCCATCACGCGTGCCATGTTGCGGCGCACGCCCTTCAGCGGTTCCGGCTGGCCCTTGGCGACCACGCCCGGCGGCTGGGTACGCATCGGCTTGCCGGCGGCGGACAGCGGGGTGCGGGCTTCGCTCTGCACCGGGGCAGACACCTGCGCCGGGGCCGGCGCGGCATAGGCAGCAGCGGCAACCGGTGCCGGAGCAGCGCCGAGCTTGGCGGTGCCGTTGGCGGCGGCCTGCTTGACGTCGGCCATGGTGACCGCGCCATCGGTGCCGGTAGCGGCCACGCGGCTCAGGTCCACGCCCAGCTTGCGCGCCATCGCACGCACGGCCGGCACGGCCTTGACGCCACCGACGGCCAGCGCCTGCTCGGCGTGCACGGCGTTGGAGCTCTGCATGGCGCCGACCACGGTGCCGGCATCATCGCGCTCGGCAGCGGCGGGCTTGGCTTCTTCTGCGGCCACCGGTGCGGCAGCAGTGGGAAGCGGCGGCGGGGTCGGTGCGGCAGCCGGCGCGGCCGGTGCGGCATGACCATGGCTGTGGCCGGTGTCCTGGCCATCGGCACGCTGCGGCAGGTTCGGGTCCAGTTCGAAGCTGGCCAGCACCGAGCCGGTCGGGATGATGTCGCCGGCACCGCCGGACAGCTTCAGCACCTTGCCGGAGAACGGCGAGGGCACTTCCACCACGGCCTTGGCGGTCTCCATCGAGACCAGCGGCTCGTCCAGCTTGATCACATCGCCTTCCTTGACGAACCACTCGACGATGGTCGCGTCCGGCAGGCCTTCGCCCAGGTCGGGCAGGTTGAAGTTCTTGGTCTGGCTCATTTGCAGTTCTCTTCCAGCAGTTCCAGTTCGCGGGCCGGCAGCCAACCCGTCGCGCCATTGGCGCGCTCGGACCACCACCACCCGCCGTGTTCGTGATGAAGCTTCACCATCTCGCCGCTTTCCACATCCAGCTCGCGGGCGTCGTAGTCGCACAGCGCTTCGGCGCGACCCTCGTCCAGCAGCTGCAACCAGGCGATGGGCGCCCATCCAGCGCGCCCATCGTTGGTGCGTACCCAGGCAAACGCCGGCCATTCCTCGTCACGGACACCTACTTCGACGATCTGGCCGGTGTGGAACCGGAGCGGGTTGGGATACTGGCTGCGGTAAGCCCCCAGAAGGCGGGCCCGCATGTCAGCCGGCCGCCACCGCGCGCTTGGCCGCAGCCACGATCCGCTCAACGCTCGGCAGGTACTTCATTTCCAGGCGGAACAGCGGAATGTGGGTGTCGTAGCCAGTGACGCGCTCGACCGGGGCCAGCAGGTCGTAGATCGATTCCTCGGCCAGGCGCGCGGCGATCTCGGCGCCGAAGCCCGCGGTCTTCGGGGCCTCCTGCACGATCACGCAGCGGCCGGTCTTGGCCACCGATTCGGCGATGGTGGCGAAGTCCAGCGGACGCAGCGTGGCCACGTCGATGACTTCGGCACTGATGCCTTCGCCGGCCAGCTTGTCGGCCGCTTCCAGCGCTTCCTTCACCTGTGCGCCCCAGGTCACCAGGGTCACGTCGGTGCCGTCGCGCAGCACGAAGCAGACGTCCAGCGGCAAGGCTTCGCCGTCGTTGACGACCACTTCCTTGTACTGGCGGTAGATGCGCTTGGGCTCCATGTAGATCACCGGATCCGGCTCGCGGATCGCGGCCAGCAGCAGGCCGTAGGCACGCTGCGGCGACGACGGCAGCACCACGCGCAGGCCCGGCACGTTGGTGAAGATCGCCTCGTTGGCTTCGCTGTGGTGTTCCGGCGCGCGGATGCCACCGCCCCACGGCACGCGCAGCACCATCGGGCAGTGCAGGCGGCCACGCGTGCGGTAACGCAGGCGTGCGGCGTGGCAGACGATATGGTCGACCATCGGGTACATGAAGCCGTCGAACTGGGCTTCGGCCACCGGCTTCATGCCCTGCGCGGCAAGACCAATCGTCAGGCCGGCGATGGTGGTTTCATCCAGCGGGGTGTCGAGGATGCGGTCCGAACCGAAGCGCTGCTGCAGACCGGCAGTGGCGCGGAACACGCCGCCGTTGACGCCCACGTCTTCGCCCAGCACCAGCACCGACGGGTCGTGTTCCAGCTCCCAGGCCAGCGCCTGGGTGATGGCTTCGATGAGGGTGATCGGGGTGGTGGTCATGCTGTCATCTCCGCGCGCGACAGCAGCGCTGTCGGCGGCGTTGGTGTGCGCGCCGGGCGCGCCGTTCTTGATCTCATCCATGGCGCTTCTCCAGGGCGATCGCCTGGGCACGCTGGGCCAGCAGGTCCGGCGGCGGATCGGCATACAGGAAGTCGAACATCGCCTCGACCGGCTGCACCGGCGTGTTGAGGTACAGGTTCACTTCCTCGTCCACGCGCGTGCCGCACTCGGCGACCCAGGCGGTTTCCTCTTCTTCGCTCCACACACCGGCGTTGATCAGGTACTTGCGCAGGCGCAGCATCGGCTCGCGCTGCCAGGCATCCTTCACTTCGGCGTCGTCGCGGTAGCGGCGCGCGTCATCGGCGGTGGTGTGGTCGGACAGGCGGTAGGTCATCAGTTCCAGCACGGTGCCGCCGTCGCCGGCCAGCGCACGTTCGCGCGCCTGCTCCATGGCCGCCAGCACCGCGATCAGGTCGTTGCCGTCCACCTGCAGGCAGTGCAGGCCACCGGCCAGGCCCTTCTGCGCCAGTGTTTCGGCACCGGTCTGGGCCGAACGCGGAACCGAGATGGCCCAACCGTTGTTGACGATGCACAGGATCAGCGGGAGCTTGTAGGCGCCGGCCGAATTCAGTGCTGCGTAGAAGTCGGTCTTGGAGCTGCCGCCGTCGCCGCACACCGCCACCGCGATCTGCGGTTCCTTGTTGAGCTTGAACTTCAGCGCGGCGCCTGCGGCATGTAGGCACTGGGTGGAGATCGGCACGCAGAACGGGAAGTCCTTGGCCGCGTTGCCGCCGTAATCGTTGCCGCGTTCGTCGCCGCCCCAGTACATCAGCACGTCGTGCGGGCGCACGCCACGCATGAACATCGCGCCATACTCGCGGTACGAAGGCGCGAACACGTCGTCCTTCTGCATCGCCGCGCCGATACCCACGTGTGCGGCTTCGTGGCCCAGGCAGGCGGCATAGGTGCCGAGCTTGCCGGTGCGCTGCAGTGCGATGGATTTGCTGTCGAACGTACGTACGAACAGCATCTGCTTGAACAGCGGTACCAGGACCTTGGGGTCGCGCAGCGACGCGGGCAGGTCATCGCGGACGAGTTTGCCGTCCGTGTCCAGGTACTGCAGGTATTCGATCTTGAATTCAGCGGCAACCGTCATTGCGTACTGCACCTTCGACAGAGAAGTTACAAATGATATGAATCGCCATGTTAAGGAACGCGTACGGAATAGCCTTCCTGCGCCGCAACACGGTAACGCCCTGTTTTACCCCTGCCGGCGGGTGGGGGGCCAATAACAACAACGTATTCAGTCGTTGCTGCAAAGCATCAGAATACGCCTCTGGCTGACCGCCAGTACAACGGCCTGGACGGTTCCACGCGCAGGCCTGGGATCGGCCGATGCTCCACGGCCAACCGCACGCCCCGGTATGGACCCGGCGGCTGCCAGCGCGGCGGCAACGCGCTACCCTTGCCGCCCCCGATCTGGTCCCGCCCATGTCCGTCGACAACAACCAACGCGATCTCGAAGCCGGCATCCACACCGACCTGCAGGGACGCCTCACCTACGGCGGCTACCTGCGGCTGGACCAGCTGCTCAGCGCGCAGCAGCCGCTGTCCAGCCCGCCGCACCATGACGAGATGCTCTTCATCATCCAGCACCAGACCTCGGAGCTGTGGCTGAAGCTGCTGGGCCATGAGCTGCGTGCCGCAATCGGCTTCCTGCAGCGCGATGAAGTCTGGCAGTGCCGCAAGGTGCTGGCGCGCAGCAAGCAGGTGCTGCGCCAGCTGACCGAGCAGTGGTCGGTGCTGGAAACACTGACCCCTTCCGAATACATGGGCTTCCGCGACGTGCTGGGCCCGTCGTCGGGCTTCCAGTCGCTGCAGTACCGCTACATCGAGTTCCTGCTGGGCAACAAGAACGCGCAGATGCTGCAGGTGTTCGAGCACGACCCGGCCGGGCAGGCGCAGCTGCGCACCGTGCTGGAGGCGCCCAGTCTGTACGAGGAATTCCTGAAGTACCTGGCCCGCTTCGGCCATGCCGTGCCGGCGGTCTACGAGGCCCACGACTGGACCCAGCCGCACGTAGCCGACGACGCCCTGCAGCCGGTCTTCGAACGCATCTACCAGGACACCGACCGCTACTGGCGCGAGTACGCGCTGTGCGAGGACCTGGTGGACCTGGAGACCGCCTTCCAGCTGTGGCGCTTCCGCCACATGCGCACGGTGATGCGGGTGATCGGCTTCAAGCGCGGCACCGGTGGCTCGTCCGGCGTGGGCTTCCTGGCCAAGGCACTGGAGCTGACCTTCTTCCCCGAGCTGTTCCAGGTGCGCACCAGCCTGCAGGCCGCGCCCCCGGCCGAACAGGCCTGATCCGTATTCAGCTTGGATCGCGGCCGGCGGCTGGATCGTTTCAGATGCAAGTTCAGCGAGCAGGCTGGCACCTGCCTCAAACGGCGTGTATTTGACGTGAACGCCAGAAGTCGGTGATCCTCGCGCGTTGCTCCAACTGCACAGCGGACGTGCTCGTCATCCACCGAACCAGGAAATCCGCATGAGCGTAAACGCCACTGCGAACACCCCAGAGCCGGCGCTGCCGGACTTCAAGACCACGCTGGGCCACCCGCGCCCGTTGTGGATGCTGTTCATGACCGAGTTCTGGGAACGCTTTGCGTTCTACGGCATCCGCTGGGCCTTGGTGCTGTACATCGTCGCCCAGTTCTACAACGGCAGCGCTGCCGGTGAAGGCGACGCCAGCCGCATCTACGGCGCCTACCTGGCCCTGGTGTACGCCGCGGCGATCTTCGGTGGCTACGTGGCCGACCGGGTACTGGGCTACCAGCGCTCGATCCTGACCGGCGCGATCATCATGGCCGCCGGCCTGTTCATGATCTCGCTGCCACAGGAGCACATCTTCAAGCTCGGCCTGGCCACGATCATCGTCGGCAACGGCCTGTTCAAGCCCAACATCTCGACCATGGTCGGCAAGCTGTACGGGCTGAAGGACGAGCGCCGCGATTCGGGCTTCACCATCTTCTACATGGGCATCAACATCGGCGCGATGATCGCCCCGGTGCTGACCGAGTACCTGGCCCGCAAGGTGTTCGGTACCGACGCGATGCCGTCCTACAAGGTCGTGTTCATCGCCTCGGGCGTGGGCATGCTGATCTCGCTGGTGTGGTTCTACATCGGTCGTGCCGGCCTGAAGGGCATCGGTGCACCGCCGGCCGGCGCTGAAGGTTTCGGCCGCATCATCATGGTGCTGGCCGGTGCCGTGGTCGCCATCCCGGTCGCGTACTTCCTGCTGGCCACCGGCGCCACCGCGCTGGCCTGGATCCTGGGTGCGATGTTCACCGCGCTGGCCATCCTGCTGCTGGTCGAGGGCGTCCGCGAAGGCAAGGTGCAGCGCGACCGCGTGATCGCCATGCTGATCATCTTCGCCTTCAACGTGATGTTCTGGATGTTCTTCGAACAGGCCGGCAGCTCGTTCACCTTCCTGGCCGAGAACATCGTCAACCGCCAGTTCGGTGACTGGACCTTCCCGACCGCGTGGTTCCAGTCGGTCAACTCGGTGGCGATCATCACCCTGGCCCCGGTGATCGCCTGGATCTGGGTGGCCATGGGCCGCGCCAATCCGTCCATCCCGCGCAAGTTCGGCCTGGGCCTGCTGTTCAATGGCGCCGCCTTCGCGCTGCTGATGTTCGCCCTGTCGCAGATGGTCGTGGACGGCAAGATCCCGTTCTGGACCCTGTTCATGGTCTACGTCATCCAGTCGGTGGGTGAGCTGTGCCTGTCGCCGATCGGCCTGTCGATGGTGACCAAGCTGGCCCCGGTGCGCCTGGTCGGCTTCGGCATGGGCGGCTGGTTCCTGTCCACTGGCATCGGCAACAACCTGTCGGGCATCTTCGCTGGCGTGGTCAGTGGTGAAGGCGGCATGACGGTCGAGTCGGCCCTGAAGGGGTATACCTTCGGGTTCTGGGCCCTGATCGGCTCCGGCGTGGTGCTGTTCCTGATCGCCCCGCTGATCAACAAGCTGATGCACGGCGTCAAGTAATGATGGGAGGGTAGAAGGCATGCGTAGCAAGCTCGGTACTGCGGTAGTGGTGGTCTGTGCGGCGCTGATCGGCGCCTGTTCCCAACCGCAACCGCCTGCCACCGCCGAGCCCACGCAGCCCCTGGATACCCGACCCACCGAGCCACCGGTCGCTGACCCCAGCGAACCGGTGGCCTCGGGCAACACCCCGGTGGCGGCAGACATCGCCGCCATCGCCGGGCTCGGTGCGCAGTTCGACCCGGCCCGCAACCCCGCCGATGATCTGGCCACCGCCAAGGTGGAAGCCCAGCGGGGCAAGAAGCGCATCCTGCTGGAGGTCGGCAACGCCGCCTGCGAGCGCTGCCGGGCGCTGGACGACGTCGTGGAAGGCAACGGCGACCTGCGTCGCTTCCGCGATGCCCACTACGTGTGGGTGAAGGTCAACGCCAGCGACGAGCAGCCCAACACCGCCTTCTTCGCCCAGTTCCCGGTGATGGAGCGCGACTACCCGCACCTGCTGGTGCTCGATGCCGATGGCGGACTGCTGGTGTCGCAGGCCACCGGCGAACTGCGCAGGGGCGAAGCCTTCCAGCCGGCACGGGTGAGCGCGTTCCTGAAACAATGGGCACCTGACAAAACGGAATAGGGGTAGTGCCGGCCGCTGGCCGGCAGGGGGGGGGCGACCGCTGACCGCCATCCCGGGTGGGTGCCGACCGCTGACCGCCAACCCCGGTGGGTGCCGACCGTTGACGGCCATCTCCGGTGGGTGCCGACCGTTGGTCGGCACAGAAGTGCATCCACGCATGGCATGGATCTACTGTGGTTGCGGTCACATTCCCGGAATCGGCATCTCAATATCGCAACGCGCTCGCCGTTACCGGCAAGGACCTCAGTCGACATCCCGTCGATGCAACCTTCCGGAACGCCCATGCACAGCGACCACGCCGAACGACTGCCCGAACCCGCCAGTGAGTTGGCCGAGGGTGGAGCAGGCGAGGGCGTAACCTTGCCGCCGCAGGAGGCGCTGCTGGATGACACCGGAACCGGCGAGGCCACCGTCGACCTGGCACCGCCGCGCCATCGCCTGCCGCAGATCGCGCTGCCCGACAACGTGGTGCTGAAGGGGGCGGTGCAGAAGCTGGTCGAGCAGAAGTCCCGGCTTGATGCGCTGGCCGCCGATGGCCAGCTGGCCGGGCTGCTGCCACCGGAGTGGCAGGGGCACGGCGTGCGTGCGATAGAGCTGTCCACCTTCATCCAGGGCGTGCTGCCGTTCCTGCAACCCGGCGAACGTGGCGAAACCGCTCCCGCGCGCCTGCCGGTGCGCCATGTGCTGGGAGACGACAGCCGCTGGGGCCTGGACGATGTCGCCGAGCCGAAGTCGCTGGCCTGGTACCTGGCCAGCGACGAACGCGCCACCGCTGGCAGCAAGGACGTGGCCGAGGCCTATCTAGTGGGGGCGCTGGGACTGGCGTGGATGCAGGAAGGGCGCAGCCGCCCCGGCTTCCTGCGCGCGATGGGGCAGGACAGCCTGGCCGCGCGGGTGACCATGCTCGGCTACCCGCCGGCCAACGAACTGGCGCTGTACAGCGTCACCGCGCATGGGCAGCAACAGATCTGGTGCGTGCATGGCCGCCGTCGCATGCGCCCGCTGGTGGCGCCGTGGCTGAGCGTGCCGGTGCTGACCGCGTATGGCGTGCCGGCGCCGGTCGCGTGGCCGTCCAGTTTCCCGCCGGTGGAGGCCGTGGCCGAGCTGCTGGCGACCGCACGGCAGGGGCGCGCGCTGCCGGAAGTGGACCTGGCCAAGGCGGTGGCGAAGATCGCCGAGGACGCCGCCTCGGAAGCCTGGCAACCGGTCAGCCTGCTGCAGCTCAATACCTGGTCACCGCGTTGGCATTTCTTCCTGGGCACCTTCGTCGGCCTGCCGTCGCTGCTGCTGGTGGCGGCAGCGCTGGCGCTGCCGGGGGCGGTCGAAGCAGCCACGGTTGCGGCTTCCCTCGGCTTCGCCGGTGGTGCCATCGCGGCGCTCGCGGTGCCGTGGATCCATGCACGGCGCAAGCATCTGAGCTGAAGCATGAACGCCATCCGCGCGTGGCGTAGATCTACGGGAGGCCGGGCGCCGCGGTCTGCAGCTGCTGCCGCGCCCGCTCCATGGCAGTCTGCAATCTTTGCTTGAGGACCTCACGGGAGGGCAGCGAGGTCAGGTACTCCGCAACATGGATGCCTGAGCGGTCCAGCTCCAGCAATTCAATCTGGCCCGCCTTCTTCCCTGTGCAGAGGATGATGCCCAACGGCGTCTGCTCGCCGTCCTCACGTTCGTACCGGTCCAGCCAGCGCAGATAGAGTTCCATCTGTCCCTTGTAGGCCGGCTTGAACTCGCCGATCTTCAACTCGATGGCAATTAGTCTGCGCAGGCGCCGGTTGTAGAACAGCAGGTCCAGGTGGAAGTCATCGCCGTCGATCTGGATGCGCTTCTGGCGGGCGACGAAACTGAAGCCCGTGCCAAGTTCAAGCAGGAAGCCCTGCATCTCGCGAAGGATCGCGGTTTCAAGGTCCTGCTCGTCCCAGCTGTCCTTGAGGCCAAGAAAGTCCAGTACGTAGGGATCACGCAGTACCAGCCCTGGAGACAGCTGCTGGTTGCCGCGCAGTGCCGCCAACTCTTCGGCGATGGTCTGCTCTGGCTGACTGGAGAGTGCCGTGCGCTCATACAGCATCGAATCGACGCGCTGGCGCAGCGTACGTACACTCCAGCCCTCGGTGGCGGCCATCTGTGCATAGAAGTCGCGCTTGAGTGGGTCCGCCAGTGGGATCAGCGCGATGAAATGGGTCCAGCTCAATTGTCGTATCAGCGATACGACAATCTGCTCGTCTGCAAATGCGATGGAGAACTGCACCATCCGGCGCAGGCTCTTCTCACCGAAGGATGTGCCGAACTCGGCAGACAGCGCCTTGGCGATCCGGGTGAAGAGAACCTCGCCGTAACGCGCACGCTGCCCCGCCATCTGGTCAACATGGATGCGACGACCGATTCGCCAGTACAGCAGCGTCAACTCGGCGTTGATGGACCTGTGCATCCTGCTGCGCGCTGCGCAGATCAGCTCTCTGAGATCGGCCAGCAATTCCTGGCCATGCGGCGACGTTGAACGCGAGTCATCCATGAGGGAGCCCGTTCGATGTGGATGGCCGGGCTGTACCCGTTGAACGTGTACCGTCCGGCCGCACACGTGAGCAGTCCAATAGGAGAATTCACTGGATCAGCCCGTTTCGATACACCAGCCTGGCGGAAACGGGCCGTATCGGGCCAATGCGGAAATGCCGCTGGGCGAGGGCGACACTTCAGGGCGGGATCTGCGGAAGGTGAATGCGTCCGATGGCATCGTTTGCGGTCGGTCCGCAGTCCGCCAAAGAGCGGGTCCCGTCAGATCAAAGGGAGTGGACGACAATCGCCCAGCCACTGTTCCGCTACCGGCCGGGGTCGGCACCCGCGACTTGGGGCCCAAAACGACTTAATCCCCTCCGTCCCCTTTTTCTTTCAGACCCCTTCGCCCATCCGTTCCAGGCCTTCGCCGGCCAGGCGCAGGATCAGCTTCTCCAGCACCTGCTCTTCCTCTTCGCTCAGCACCGACATCAGCTTGCGGGTGATCTCGATCACCATCGGCGCGATGGTCTCGTACACCTCGAAGCCGGCTGCCGACAGCGCCAGCACCGAGCGGCGGCGGTCGTCGCCGTGGGTCTCGCGCTTGATGAAGCCGCGCTCCAGCAGGCGGGCCACGGCACGGCTGACCGCCACCTTGTCCATCGCCGTGCGGTCGGAGACCTCGCTGGCCGACGAGCCCGGGTACAGCGCCAGGATGGTGATCACCCGCCATTCGGGAATCGCCAGACCGTAACGATCGCCGTATAGCTTGGCGATGTTGCCGCTGACCCGGTTGGACAGCACGCTCAGCCGGTACGGCAGGAACTGTTCCAGGTCGAGCAGGACGTGCGAGGAACGCAGGCGGGTCGAAACGGGATCGGCGGGGCTCATGTTGCGGTGCACCTTGCTGGTGGTTTCAAGTGTAACTATAAGGGGTAGGTCCAGACCCTGCATTCTCGCCGGGTCCCTACCTGCCCGCACCTGGTTTGTACCGATGCGGTACCGATTCGGAGCCACGCCATGAATACCGCAGTCCCGACCGCCTCGCATCCCAACCCCGGCATGCAGGTCACCACCTTCGAGAACCCGATGGGCATCGACGGCTTCGAGTTCGTCGAATTCGCCGCCCCGGCCGGCCGTGGCCAGGAGCTGCACGAGTACTTCCGGAAGATGGGCTTCAGCGCGGTGCTCAAGCACAAGCAGCGTCCGATTACCGTCTATCGCCAGGGCGACGTCAACTTCCTGGTCAATGAGGACCCCGATTCGTTCGCCGCCGACTTCGCCGGGAAGCACGGTCCGTGCGCCTGCGGCTTCGCCATCCGCTTCAAGAAGCCGGGCCAGGAGGTCTACCAGACCGCGCTGGGCAACGGCGCCGAAGCCATCGCCTTCAAGCCGGACAGCAAGGCGGTCAGCGCGCCGGTCATCAAGGGCATCGGCGACTGCATGCTGTACCTGGTCGATCGCTACGGCAGCGCCGGCAGCATCTATGACGGCGACTACGAGCCGATCGCCGGTGCCGACCTGCACCCGGTGGGCTTCGGCCTGACCTTCATCGACCACCTGACCCACAACCTGTATTTCGGCAACATGCAGCAGTGGTCGGACTACTACGAGCGCCTGTTCAACTTCCGCGAGATCCGCTACTTCGACATCAAGGGCCTGAAGACCGGCCTGGTGTCCAAGGCGATGACCGCGCCGGATGGCATCGTGCGCATCCCGCTGAACGAATCGTCCGACCCGAAGAGCCAGATCAACGAATACCTGGACGCGTACAAGGGCGAGGGCATCCAGCACATCGCCTGCTTCACCGAGAACATCTACGAGACCGTCGAAGCGATGCGCGCGCAGGGCGTGGACTTCCTCGATACGCCGGAGACCTACTTCGACGTGATCGACCAGCGCGTGCCGAACCACGGTGAAGACGTGCCGCGCCTGGCGAAGAACAAGATCCTGATCGATGCCGATCCGGAAACCCACCAGCGCAAGCTGCTGCAGATCTTCACCCAGAACTGCATCGGCCCGATCTTCTTCGAGATCATCCAGCGCAAGGGCAACGAAGGCTTCGGCGAAGGCAACTTCACCGCACTGTTCGAGAGCATCGAGCGCGACCAGATCCGCCGCGGCGTGCTGTAAGGTCTGCAGGCAATGTCGGCGTCCCGCCGGCATTGCCTGTCCGAATGGTCGTGCCGGCCGCTGGCCGGCAATCTCTGGAGTTCCCATGTCCCCCGCCATCACCGCCCGCGGCTACCAGTCCGGCTTCGGCAACGAATTCGCCACCGAGGCCGTTGCCGGCGCGCTGCCGGTCGGGCAGAACTCACCGCAGAAGGTGGCCCACGGCCTGTACGCCGAACAGTTGACCGGCACCGCCTTCACCGCGCCGCGTGGCAGCAACCGCCGCAGCTGGCTGTACCGGATCCGCCCGGCGGTGACCCATGGCGAGTTCACCCCGTTCGCGCAGTCGCAGCTGCAGTGTGATTTCGGCGCTCAGCCGGCCTCGCCAAACCAGCTGCGCTGGAGCCCACTGCCGCTGCCGGAGCTGCCGACCGATTTTGTCGAAGGTCTGTACACGATGGGTGGCAACGGCTCGCCCGATGCGCATGCCGGCGTGGGCATCCACCTATACGCTGCCAACCGCGACATGGTCGGCCGCTACTTCTACGACGCCGACGGCGAGCTGCTGATCGTGCCGCAGCTGGGCGCGCTGCGCCTGCTGACCGAGCTGGGCGTGATCGAGATCGAGCCGCAGCAGATCGCGGTGATCCCGCGCGGCGTGCGCTTCCGCGTTGAACTGCCCGATGGCCCCAGCCGTGGCTACATCTGCGAGAACTACGGTGCGCTGCTGAAGCTGCCCGACCTCGGCCCGATCGGATCCAACGGCCTGGCCAATCCGCGCGACTTCGAGACCCCGCACGCGGCGTTCGAGGATGTGGATGGCGATTTCGAGCTGATCGCGAAGTTCGAGGGCCGCCTGTGGCGTGCACCGATCGACCATTCGCCGCTGGACGTGGTGGCCTGGCACGGCAACTACGCGCCGTACCGTTACGACCTGCGTCGCTTCAACACCATCGGTTCGATCAGCTACGACCACCCGGATCCGTCGATCTTCCTGGTGCTGCATTCGCCCAGCGACACCCCGGGCACCAGCAACATGGACTTTGCGATCTTCCCGCCGCGCTGGCTGGTGGCGCAGAACACGTTCCGTCCGCCGTGGTTCCACCGCAACATCGCCAGTGAGTTCATGGGCCTGGTGCATGGCGCCTACGATGCCAAGGCCGAAGGCTTCGTCCCGGGTGGCGCCTCGCTGCACAACTGCATGAGTGGTCACGGCCCGGACGCGCCGACCTTCGACAAGGCCTCCAGTGCCGATCTGTCCAAGGCCGATGTGATCAAGGACACGATGGCCTTCATGTTCGAGACCCGCGCAGTGATCCGCCCGACCGCACAGGCGCTGGCCGCCGGCCACCGCCAGGGCGATTACCAGCAGTGCTGGAACGGCCTGCGCAATAACTTCCGTTGACCCTAAAAAGGGGACGGAGGGGATTAAGCCGCAATCAGCACACGTGTGCCTGAAACGACTTAATTCCCTCCGTCCCCTTTTTCTTCAGGCGACCTCGGCGAACGCGTCGCAATGCTCCAATGGCAACGCCTCCAGCAGGCGCTGCCGTACGCGCTGGCAATAGCCATCCGAAGTGAGCGTGGGCAGCAGCTGCATTGCCGACTGCAGTCGCTGCAGCACCTCGTCCTCCGCACGCGCTTGCTGCAGGTCGCGGAACAGCGCCGCCGCCTGTGGATGCCGCTGCATTTCCAGGATGCCCAGCGCGTAGATGCGCGCTGCCACCAGTGAGCGCCGGCGTTCGACCGCGGGTGCAGCAGGTGTCGCTGCCGGCGGCGTGGGCACCGGCGCCACCGCGGCTGCGGTCGACGGTGCTGGGGTCGTGGCGCCTGTGCCGGTGCTCAGGTACCCCGCCTGTACCAGCTGGATGACCATCGCCGGTGCTTCCTGGCCGAGCAGACCGGTCAGGTCGGCGACGGTACGCTGGCCGTCGCACAGGATCAGCAGCCGGCGCTGGCGCATGTCCAGCGGCGCGCGGTGGGCCTGCAGCGCGGTTCGGGCGAGATCGGTCTTGCGCGGTTGCATGGAAGGGACGGCCAGGTCGGTGCTCGCCGAGCCTGAACGAAGGCGATGAAACCGCGATGACAATGCAGCGCCTGCACACCGGATGGGCTAGCGTGCAGCCATCCTTGTGCCAGGGAACCGCACCGATGAAGCACCTTCCGCTTGCTGGTCTGTTGCTCCTTTCGCTCACCGCCTGCAGTGCTGGCCCCGACAAGCAGGGGGCGGCCGGCAGCGGCAGCGACACCCCGGCGGAAACCGCCTCGGCGACCGGACCCGCGCAGTCGACGGATCCCGACCTGGCCGCCCGTCCAGCCAATGACCGTCGCGAGGACAGTCCCGCGCGCCTGGATGGCTTCGCTGGGGCGAAGCTGGGTGCCGGCATCGCCGAGGTCCGTGCCGGCTTCGGCACGCCGCTGCAGGGTCTGGGCACCGATGCGGCCGGCAAGCCGCTGCCGGCTGACGACAGCAACGACGGCTGCTACTTCCTGCGCCCGCAGGATGCCGAAGATCCGCGCCTGATGATCGAGGGCCGCAAGCTGGTGCGCTACGACGTGCGCAGCGCCGCCATCACCGCACCGGGGGGGGGCAAGGTCGGCATGACCCTGGGTGAGCTGCAGGTGCTGTATCCCGAGCGCGCGGACGTCGGCCCCGACAAGTATGACGAGAAGGCCCAGCACCTGCGCGTGCGCCCGGCGCAGGAGGGCGGGGCGGTGATCGACTTCGCACTCGGTGCCGATGGCCGGGTGGGTGCCTGGCGCGTCGGACAGACCCCGCAGGTCGATTATGCGGAAGGCTGCGGCTGATCCTTGATCCACGGCCCAGCCGCGCGTACGGGCCAAGCGTAGAATCGCGCCACGACCGCTGGGGGAGTGCTCGATGATCGCCATTGCCATTGCCTGGTTCCTGCTCGGCCTGCTGCTGCTGGCGCTGGGCGGGGACTCCATCGTCAAGGCCGTGTCCGGCCTGGCCCAGCGTTTCGGGGCCAGCCCATTCACTGCCGGGCTGTTGCTGCTCGGGGTGACCACCTCGTTGCCGGAACTGGCAGTCAACGCGCGCGCCCTGGCGGTGGGCCAACCGGAGCTGGCACTGGGCAACGCGGTGGGCAGCAGCATCGTCAACCTGGGCTTGACCCTGGCCCTGGCGGCCATGGCTGCGCCCCTGCTGCTGCGCGCGCGCCTGCAGACGGTGCTGTGGTGGTCGCTGCTGGCGGCGGGTGTGCTGCTGATCCTGTTCGGGCTTGATGGCGGCCTGGCACGTTGGGAAGGCGGCATACTGCTGGTCGGCTTCATCGTGGTGCAGGTGCTGCTGCTGCGCCGCGGTCGCGGCGAGAGCGCGGAGGTGCAGGTGGCCATCGCCGAGTCCGCACTGAGCCGCACCAGCCTGCCGTTGAACGTGCTGCGCGTGCTGATTGCCGCGTTGACGCTGTACTGGGGCGCGCGCCTGGTGGTGGGCGCCGCCGCCGACTTCGGCGCCGCCCTGGGTTGGACGCCGCTGCTGGTCGGCCTGCTGCCGGTGGCGATCGGTACCGCACTGCCGGAGGTGGCCACCGCCATCGCCGCCGCGCGTCGCGGGCATGGCGACATGGTACTGGGCCACGTGCTGGGTTCCAGCGTGGTCAACCTGCTGCTGGTGATCGGTGCGATGGCCGTGCTGCAGCCGCTGGCGCTGCCGGCCTCGTTCGTGCGCCTGGAACTGCCGGCGCTGCTGGCGTTCGCGCTGGTGCTGTACCCGATGCTGCGTGGCGACCTGAAGATCAGTCGTGGCGAAGGCGGGATCCTGCTGGTCGCGTTTGTCGGCTGGTTCGTGCTGGAGCTGCTGCTGGTCGGCGCGGCATGAGGTAGTGCCGGCCGCTGGCCGGCAACCTCACTGCCTCTGACGGAACCCTTGCCACTGCCGGCCAGCGGCCGGCACTACCGGTTCTGCGTGGTTTCTTCTTCCCGCACCGGCTCCGGCGGTGGCAGCTGCTCCTCGGCGGCACGTTCGTTGCCCGGCAGGGTGGGGCGGGTCTCCATCAGCAGCGACAGCGCGGCCTTGGCCATCATGTGCGCGCTGATCGGTGCGGTGATGAACAGGAACACGGTGATCAGCAGCTCGCGCGGCTGCGGGTCCTGGCCGAGGAAGATGTGGTAGCAGACCGAGCACACCAGCACGCAGCCCACGCCCAGCGTGCTGGCCTTGGTCGGCGCGTGCAGGCGCTTGAAGAAGGTCGACAGCTTCACCAGGCCCAGTGCGCCGACCAGGATGAAGAAGCAGCCGAACAGCAGCAGCATCGACAGGCCGATCTGGATCGCGGTGATCATTCGACGATGTCCCGGCGCAGCACGAACTTGCTCAGCACCACGGTGCTGCCGAAGCCGAGCATGGCGATGATCAGCGCCGCCTCGAAGTAGATCGGCGAATTGAGATACATGCCGAACAGCATCAGCTCGGCGATCGCGGTCACCGACAGGGTGTCCAGCGCAAGGATGCGGTCGGGCACGGTCGGCCCGCGCAGCAGGCGCCAGGTGGCCAGCAGCATGGCCAGGCCGACCACGTGCATGCACACCACCAGTGTGGTCTGGATGACTTCAAAACCGGTCATGGGAAGATCTCCATCAACGGCGCCTCGTAACGGCGCTTGATCGTATCGATCAGGTCCTGTGGGTCCTCCAGGTGCAGCACATGCACCAGCAGGAACTTGCGGTCGTCGCTGAGCGCGGCCGAGACCGTGCCCGGGGTCAGGGTGATCATGCTGGTCAGCGCGGCGATGCCGTGGATGTTGGCGATGTCCAGCGGCAGCCAGATGAAACCCGGGTGGATGTTCTTTTCCGGGCCCAGCACCTGCAGGGCGACACGGATGTTGGACATCAGGATGTCCCACAGGGTCACGCACACCAGCCTGGGCAGTGGCCGCAGGGTGCCGATGCGGGCGAACTCGCGGTCCAGGCGCGCGGCGAACAGCGGCACCACCACGCCCAGCAGCAGCCCCAGCACGATCTGGCCGAGGGTGAAGCTGTCGGACATCAGCAGCCAGAACGCCACCACCATGATGCTGAGCATCGGCGAGGGAATCAGGCGACGGAACAGGGAGCGCTGGGCGGTCATGGCTGGCGGATCTCCGGCGTGGTCGCACGCAGTTGCTGCACGTACTCGCTGGGTTGCAGCAGCTGTGCGGCGGTGGCGTCGGTGTAGCGCATCAAGGGTGCCGCGGCCAGGGTCATGCCGATGCCGTAGGCCAGCAGCAGGCAGGCGGCGTAGAGTTCTACCCGGCGCAGGGGAGCCTTGCGCGGCTTCGGTGCATCGGGATCGCCCGGCGGCACGCGCCAGAACAGGCGGATGCCGCCGCGGGTCAGGCCCATGATCACCAGCAGGCTGCTGACCAGCACGGCGGTCCAGACCGGGCCGATGTACTGCGCCGGCATGCCGGCCAGCAGCGCGGCCTTGGCCAGGAAGCCGGACAGAGGCGGCAGGCCGGCCACCGACACTGCCCCGATCAGGAACAGCACCGCCGGCGTTTCCTTGCCCGGCATCGGCGCCACCACCTCCTTGCGGTCGCTGGCGCCACCACGGCGGCGGCGGATCAGGTCGGCAACCAGGAACAGCGCAGCGGCCACGAAGCTGCTGTGCGGCAGGTAGTACAGGCCGGCCGACAGCACCTGCGGCGTGCCCACCGAGAAGGCGATGAACAGCGTGGCTGCCGACACGATGACCAGGTAGGAAATCAGTACGCGCAGGCGGGTCGCGGCCAGGGCGCCGAGCCCGCCCAGCACCAGCGTCGCCACGCCGGCCCACAGCAGCCAGTCGCGGCCATAGCCGGCCATCGCGCCGGCATCGTCGCCGAACCACAGCATCTGGATGCGCAGCACCGAATACAGGCCGACCTTGGTCATGATCGCGAACAGCGCCGCCACTGCGGCCGGCGCGCGCGAATAGGCTTCCGGCAGCCACAGGTACAGCGGCATCAGCGCGGCCTTGGCGCAGAACACCAGCAGCAACAGGCCCATCGTGGCCTTCACCAGGGTCAGCTGCGTCGGCGGCACCGCGGCAATGCGCTGCGACAGCTCGGCCATGTTCAGCGAACCCAGCGTGGCGTACAGCAGGCCCAGCGCGATCAGGAACAGGGTCGAGGCGGTGACGTTGAACACCACGTAGTGCAGGCCGATGCGCATGCGCAGGCCGCGGCCACCGCTGAGCAGCAGGCCGTAGGAGGCGATCAGCATCACCTCGAAGAACACGAACAGGTTGAAGATGTCGCCGGTCAGGAACGCGCCGTTGAGGCCGACCAGCTGGAACTGGAACAGCGCGTGGAAGTGCGGTGCGCGGCGGTCCCAACCCGAGCAGGCGTGCAGCAGGCAGGGAATGGCCAGCAGCAGGGTGGTCAGCAGCATCCATGCCGACAGCCGGTCGGCCACCAGCGCGATGCCCAGCCGCGACGGCCAGTCGCCCAGCAGGTAGACGTTGATATCACCGCCCGCGGTCGACGCGAACAGCAGGCTCACCGCCAGCGCCAGCGCCGACAGTGCGGTCCAGGCCACCGCGCGCTGCACCCTGGGGCCGTAGCGGCGGTGTTCGACGAACAGCGACAGCGCGGCGCCGAGCAGCGGAATCAGGATCGGCAGGATCACCAGATGGTTCATGCGCGATCCTCGCCCTGGCGCGCCGATGCGTTCTCATCCTGCAGGTCGTCGTCGGGCTCGTGGGCGTCCACATGGTCGCTGTGGTTGTCGCTGCGGCTACGCATGGCCAGCACGATGCTCACTGCGGTCATCGCGAAGGCGATCACGATCGCGGTCAGCACCAGTGCCTGCGGCAGCGGGTCGGTGTAGTTGCCCAGGTGGCTGTCCACGCCCTCCTGCAGCACCGGCGCCTTGCCCAGCACCACGCGGCCACCGGCGAAGATCAGCAGGTTGGTGGCGTAGGACAGGAAGGTCATGCCGAGGATCACGTCGAAGCTGCGCGCACGCAGCAGCAGGTAGATGCCGATGGCGGTCAGCACGCCGATCGCGGTAGCCAGGGCCAGTTCCATCAGTGCATCTCCCCGGTGCGGGCCGAACGGCGTTGCAGGTCGATCTCACCCTTGCGGGCAGCGCGGGTACGCGAGGGCTTGATCGTGCCCATCATCGACAGCATCAGCATGGCGCCGCCGAACACCACCAGATACACGCCGATGTCAAAACCGATCGCGCTGGCCAGCGGCACGTCGCCGATCAATGGCAGATGCAGGTCGAGGTGGCCACTGGTCAGGAACGGCACGCCGAACAGCATCGAGGCGCTGCCGCTGAGCAGGGCGATCAGCAGGCCCATGCCGATGCAGCGGATGTAGTCGAAGCCGAAGCGCGATTCCACCGACGCGGTGCCCTGGATCACGTACTGGATCAGCAGCGGCACCGCCAGCACCAGGCCGGCGATGAAGCCACCACCGGGCGCGTTGTGGCCGCGCAGGAACAGGAAGATCGACACGGTCAGCGTCAGCGGGAACATGATCTGCGCCAGGTCGGCCGGCACCGGCAGCTTGATCGGCGGGCCGGGCATGATCTGTTCCGGTGCCATCCGCGTGCGCCGCAGCAGTGCGTGCACCACCAGCGCGGCGATGCCGAACACGGTGATCTCGCCGAAGGTATCGAAGCCGCGGAAGTCGACCAGGATCACGTTGACCACGTTCTGGCCGTAGGCCTCGGGCAACGCACGGGCGAGCAGTTCGCCGGCCATGGTGTTCGGCGGCAGGGTCATCGCCGAATAGGCCAGCGCACCCAGCCCGGCGCCGGCGATGATCGCGATCACCGCATCGCGGCGCTTGCGCCAGCGCGGACGTTCCGGCCCGGACTGCGCGGGCAGGTAGTTCATGCCCAGCAGCATCAGCACCAGGGTCACCATCTCCACGAGCAGCTGGGTCAGGGCCAGGTCGGGTGCGGACAGGAACACGAAGGTCAGCGCCACCATCAGGCCGACGCCGCCGACCAGCAGCACCGCCAGCAGGCGCTGCTTGTAGATGCGCAGGGTGGCCACCGCGCAGGCCATCATCACCAGCCACAGCGCCCAGCCCAGCAGCGGCATCGGCTGCGGCGCGGTCCAGTTTGGCGACGCCGGATCTGCCACGAATGGCGCGGCGGCAACTGCGATCGCCACCAGCACCAGGCCCAGCAGCATGCGCTGCAGGCTGCCGTTGGCGATGCCGTTGGTCAGGCGCATGGCCAGTGCGGACACGGCATCCAGCTGTGCATGGAACACATTGCGGCCAGTGCTGACGTTGGTCACGGCATGCAGGTTGATCAGCTTGCGCAGGCCGAAGTACAGCGCCACGCCGCCGATCACGCCGATCGCGCTCATCGCCAGCGGCAGGTTGAAGCCGTGCCATACCGCCAGACTGTACTCGGGCATGGCGCTGCCGAGGATCGACGCCGCAGCGGCATGCAGCACCGGTGCCACGGTCAGTGCCGGGGCGATGCCAACTGCCACGCAGATCACCACCAGCAGTTCCACCGGTACCTTCATCCAGCGCGGCGGCTCATGCGGCACGCGATCCAGGTCGTGCGGGCCGGGGCCAAAGAAGGTGTCGTGCACGAAGCGCAGGCTGTAGGCCACCCCGAATACGCCAGCCAGCAATGCGGCGATCGACACCGCCGTGCGCATGATTCCCGGGCCTCCGGCCGTGATCGCCTCGGCAAACAGCATTTCCTTGGACAGGAAGCCGTTGAGCAGCGGGATGCCGGCCATCGCCAGCGAGGCGATGATCGCCAGCGCGCTGGTGAACGGCATCAGCCTGCGCAGGCCGCCCAGCTTGCGCATGTCGCGGGTGCCGGTCTCATGGTCGATGATGCCGGCGGCCATGAACAGCGAGGCCTTGAAGGTGGCGTGGTTGAGGATGTGGAACACACCGGCCACCACCGCCATCGGCGTGGACAGGCCGAACAGCAGGGTGATCAGGCCCAGATGGGAAATGGTCGAATAAGCCAGCAGGCCTTTCAGATCGTGCTGGAAGATCGCGTTCCAGGCGCCGATCAACAGGGTGATCGCACCGATGCCGCTGACCGTGTAGAAGAACAGGTCGCTGCCGGCCAGCGCTGGATGCAGGCGCGCCAGCAGGAACACACCGGCCTTCACCATGGTGGCCGAGTGCAGGTAGGCAGAGACCGGAGTGGGCGCGGCCATCGCGTGCGGCAGCCAGAAATGGAACGGGAACTGCGCGCTCTTGGTGAAGATGCCCGCCAGCACCAGGAACAGCGCGTACGGGTACAGCGCGCTGGCGCGGATCTGCTCGCCGGCGGCCAGCACCACGTCCAGGTCGAAGCTGCCGACGATGCGCCCGATCAGCAGTACGCCACCGAGCAGCGCAAGGCCGCCGCCGCCAGTGATCACCAGCGCCATCCGCGCGCCCTCGCGGGCGTCCTGGCGGTGCGACCAGAAACCGATCAGCAGGAACGAGCTGATGCTGGTCATTTCCCAGAAGATCATCAGCAACAGCAGGTTGCCCGACAGCACCATGCCCAGCATGGCGCCCATGAACAGCAGCAGGTAGCAGTAGAAGCGGTGCGCGTTGTCCTGCTGGCTCAGGTAGTAGCGCGCGTACAGCACCACCAGCGCGCCGATGCCCAGCACCAGCCCGGCGAACATCCACGCCAGCCCGTCCAGGCGCAGGGTGAAGTCCAGGCCGATCTGCGGCAGCCAAGGGACCATCGTCCGCACCACCTGGCCGTCGAGTACGGACGGGGTCAGCCAGCCGAGGATGGCCAGTCCGCCCAACGGCGCCAGCGCCGCCAGCCAGGCAGCAGTCGAGCGCGAACTACGGGGGAAGGCCGCAACAGCCGCTGCCATCAGGAACGGCAGGGCCAGCAGCAGGGGCAGGCTGGGGAGCATGCAGGGAATCCATGATTCACGAGCAGGTCAGGGAGGATAACAGGCTGCGAAATGTCGCTGAAACCCATCGAACAGCGATCAATTGCATGTAACGTCCGCTGATTCATATTTTCTGCGACGCAACATCGCGTTCCTGCAGTCCCTCCCCGGTTGCCCTCGGGGGACGCCCTACGCCCACGCAGGGAGACCGCAGGCCCTGTCGCACAGGGGCTGCCGTCGACGGGCGGGAAGTGGGGAGCGGATCACCGGCGCAGGCTGGCAGGGCCGTCGTGAAGTGCGGGTGATGGAATCTGCCCGTTCAGGAAACGAGGGGCGCCGTCGACCCTGGGCAGGTCAGTAGCGCCAGTCGAGCTTGCGGTAGAACTTGGCCATCACCCAGGCCGGGCCGATCAGCAGGTAGGTCAGGTCGGTCAGGAAGCTGGGCTTGCGGCCCTCGAACTTGTGGCCGATGAACTGCGCGATCCAAGCCACCACGAACACGCCCACCGCCAGCCAGAACAGGTTGTGCAGGCCGATTTCGGCCTCCAGCAGGCGGCACAGGCAGCCGAACACGAAGAACTGGATGAGCATGCCGATGCCCAGCGGGCGCGACAGTTTGTTGTAGAAGCACCAGGCGCTGAACATCGCGAACGCCGACCAGATGCCGTACTGGAACCAGGTGATCAGCGGCGGCAGGCACCAGAGCAGGGCCACCACCGACCACAGGATCGCCGGGACCGCCACCACGTGGATGCGCTGGTTGATCACATTGCGGTGGTCGTCGGAGTAGCTGGCGAAATAGCGGTCGATCGGCCGCGCAAGCTCGGTGGATGTCTGCATGCTGCGTTGCTTCCTCGGACAACGGTAGTGCCGGCCGCTGGCCGGCACTCCAGAGCATAGCCGAGTTCGTGAGGTTGCCGGCCAGCGGCCGGCACTACCAGAGCCAGGCCATGCCTGGCTGCAGGTGTTCGCGAGGTTGCCGGCCAGCGGCCGGCACTACCGAACGCGCCCCCCGCCTTTCCGGCCGGGGGCGCAGGCGCATCAGTCGACGCTGATCCCGGCCAGGCGCTGCAGTGCCTCGGCATACTTGGCGCGGGTGCGCTCGATGATCTCGGCCGGGATGGTCGGGCCCGGGGCGGTCTTGCCCCAGTCCAGCGTCTCCAGGTAATCGCGCACGAACTGCTTGTCGTAGCTCGGCGGGCTGGTGCCCACTTCGTACTCGTCGGCCGGCCAGTAACGCGAGGAATCCGGCGTCAGCATCTCGTCCATGATGTACAGGCGGCCATCGGCGTCGGTCCCGAACTCGAACTTGGTATCGGCCAGGATGATGCCGCGCTCGCGGGCGTAATCGGCCGCGAACTTGTAGATGCGCAGGGTGGCGTCGCGCACGCGCTCGGCCAGTTCCGCACCGACCTGCTTCACCATCGCATCGAAATCGATGTTCTCGTCATGGTCGCCGACAGCGGCCTTGGTCGACGGGGTGAAGATCGGCTCGGGCAGCTGCTCGGCCTGGCGCAGGCCGTCGGGCAGGTCGATGCCGCTGACCTTGCCGGTGCGCTGGTAATCCTTCCAACCGCTGCCGATCAGGTAGCCGCGGGCGATCGCTTCCACCGGCACCGGCTTCAGCTTGCGGGTGACTACCGCGCGCTTGGCATACAGGGCCGGGTCCACGCCTTCGGGCAGCACGCTGGCCACGTCGATGCCGGTCAGGTGGTTGGGCATCAGGTGCGCGGTCTTGGCGAACCAGAAATTGGAGACCTGGCAGAGCATCTCGCCCTTGCCCGGGATCGGGTCGGGCAGGACCACGTCGAACGCCGACAGGCGATCGGTGGCCACCATCAGCAGGTACTCGCCCGGCGGGGTTCCGGCTGGCAGCCGCTCGCGCGGGATATCGAACACATCACGCACCTTGCCGCGATGGCGCAAGGGCAGGCCGGGGAGATCGGATTGCAACAGCGTGGTTGGCACGGGCACTCCTGGGGCGTTGTCGATACGGCTGCTGCCCAACGGACCCGGCGGGCCCGCTGACCAGCGGGCGGCCTAGTGTAAAGCCGTCCGGGCCCGCTGTGACGTAAAATGAGCGTCCATTTCGTCGGTCGACCCCGGAGCGCCATGCGCTGGTACGGAAAACTGCTCGGATTCATCGCCGGCGCCCTGCTGTTCCGGCCCAATCCGCTGTTCGGGGCGGTGGTCGGCCTGCTGATCGGCCATGCCTTTGATTCGGACTGGTTCCGCCTGAACAAGGAGAACCCGTACCGGGAGCTGGGGCTGACCTCCGAGGCCACCGATGCCGAGGTCGAGCGCGCCTACCGCAAGCTGATCTCGCAGTACCACCCCGACAAGCTTGGCGGCGCCGCCCCCGAGCTGCAGCAGCAGGCCGAGCAGAAGTCGCGGCGCATCAACGCCGCCTACGACCGCATCAAGACCCTGCGCAAGCGCTGACCCCCTTTCCCCTCGTTGCAAGGCCCGGCCATGTCCCACTGCCTCATCGCCCCCTCCATCCTGTCCGCCAACTTCGCCCGCCTCGGCGAGGAAGTCGACAACGTCCTCGCCGCTGGCGCGGACTGGGTCCACTTCGACGTGATGGACAACCACTACGTGCCGAACCTGACCATCGGCCCGATGGTCTGCCAGGCGCTGCGCAAGCACGGCGTGACCGCGCCAATCGACGTGCACCTGATGGTCGAGCCGGTGGACCGCATCATCCCGGACTTCGCCGAGGCCGGTGCCACCTACATCAGCTTCCACCCGGAGGCGAGCCGCCACGTGCACCGCACCATCCAGCTGATCCGTTCGCTGGGCTGCAAGCCGGGCATCGTGCTCAATCCGGCCACGCCGGTGGACATCCTCGACTGGGTGCTGGAGGACCTGGACCTGGTGCTGCTGATGTCGGTCAACCCGGGCTTTGGTGGTCAGGCCTTCATCCCCTCGGCGCTGGACAAGCTGAAGGTGGTGCGCAAGATGATCGATGCCAGCGGCAAGGACATCCGCCTGGAGATCGACGGCGGCGTGAAGGCCGACAACATCGGCGAGATCGCGGCTGCCGGTGCCGACACCTTTGTCGCCGGCTCGGCCATCTTCAACGCCAAGACCAGCTACCAGGACGTGATCGCGCAGATGCGCGCGAACGTCGCTGCGGCACGCTGACAAAAAGGGGACGGAGGGGATTAATCTCGTTTAATTCCCTCCGTCCCCTTTATCTGCGCATGGCACTGTTGAACATCCGTCCGGCCACCGTGGCCGATGCTGGCCTGATCCTGCATTTCATCCGCGAACTGGCCATCTACGAGAAGGCCGAGCATTCGGTACAGACCGATGAGATCGGCATCGCCGAGAGCCTGTTCGGCGCCGATGCCACGGCGCGCGCGTTGATCTGCGAAGCCGACGGCGAGGCCATCGGCTATGCGGTGTACTTCTACAACTACTCCACCTGGCTGGGCCGCAAGGGCATCTACCTGGAAGACCTCTACGTCAGCCAGGAAAAGCGCGGCGTGGGCGCCGGCAAGGCACTGCTGAAGTACATCGCACGCCAGGCCGTAGCCGAGGGCTGCGGTCGCTTCGAATGGTCGGTGCTGGACTGGAACACCCCGGCCATCGAGTTCTACACCGCTGCCGGTGCGAAGCCGCAGGACGAGTGGACCGTGTACCGGCTGCAGGGCCAGGCGCTGCACGATTTCGCCAACGGTTGAAGCGAAGTGCATCCACGCATGGCGTGGATCTACCAACCGGGTGGGTGCAAACCGCAACCCGGGGGGAGCGAACCGCAACCTGGTGGGGAGCGAACCGCAACCTGGTGGGTGCGCACCTTGGTTCGCACTCCCTGCACACCCCAAAAAAAAGCCACGCCAATCACTGGCGTGGCCTCGCTGCATGCGTGGGAGGCTGATCCTGCCTCCATCCGTCGTCCCTGCTATGGACTCCCATTCTCCGGTAGCTGAATGACATCTGCGTGACATTCACCGCAGGCAAACAGCGCATTGCTAGCCTGTGCCACCGCATCCCTGGAAGCTCTGCATGACCACCCCGCGCTGGCGCCTGATCCTCAACGGCAAATCCGCCGGCAATGATGAGTTGCGCGACGCCGTCGGCCATTGGCGCGGACAGGGCGTGCAGCTGGAAGTGCGGGTGACCTGGGAGGACGGTGACGCCGAGCGCTATGTCGCCGAGGCGATCGACCATGGCGTGGATGTGATCGTAGCCGCCGGTGGCGATGGCACGCTCAGTGCGGTGGCCGAGACACTGGCGCATCGTGAGGAGCTGGAAGATGCGCTGCCCTCGCTGGCGCTGATCCCGATGGGGACCGCCAACGATTTCGCGACTGCGGCTGGCATACCGACCGAACCGAAGGAGGCCTTCGCCTTGATCGGGCAGGCGACGCCGCACGCCATTGACCTGTTGCGCGTGAACGCCGATGGCACCCAATGGTGGTGCGCCAATCTCGCCAGCGGTGGCTTCGGCACGCAGGTGACGGTGGAGACTGATGCGGGCTTGAAGAAGATGCTGGGCGGGCTGGCCTATGTGATCACCGGCATCGCCAAGCTGGGCCGCATCGAGCCGATCACCGCGCGCCTGTCCGGCCCGGATTTCGCGTGGGAAGGCGACTTCATCGCGCTCGGCATCGGCAATGGCCGCCAGGCCGGCGGTGGCCAGCAGCTGTGCCCGCAGGCCCTGATCGACGACGGGCTGCTGGATGTCACCGTGCTGCCAGAGCTGGAAGGGGAGGTCACCGCCACCCTCGGCCAGATGCTGAAGTCCGGCACCCAGGCTGCGCTGGAACAGCTGGCCACGCGTGCGCGGCTGCCGTGGCTGGAGGTCGCATCCGAGCGCCCGCTGACCCTCAATCTGGATGGCGAGCCGGTACAGGCCCGTCAGTTCCGCATCGAGTGCGTGCCGGGCAGGGTGCGGATGCATCTTCCGGCTGGCTGCCCGTTGCTGGGTGGGTAGGGAGGTAGAGTCGACTGTTAGTCGACTGCTTCTCGTTCCGACGGCGTAAAACCTCGCGCTACGCGCGCAAGTCGACCAACAGTCGACTCTATCGGTCCGCGTCGTCGGTTCCCGTGGCTGGCCCCGCCCGTCCCGTGGTTCAGTTTTCCAGGGTTCCCCTGCCGTCCAAGCTGCGATACAGTCAAGGGGTGTCCAGCCTGACGACCCCGCATACCCTTTCTTCCGCACGCCGTTGGTGGCGATGGTGGCCCGTTGCCGTCGTCCGCCCCCATAACGCTGTGTCCCGGAAGGAAAGTCGTCTTGAACTCGCACGCTCAGTTTCAGCAGCAGGCCGCTGAAGGCCACACCCATATTCCCGTCGTCCGCGAAGTGCTGTCCGACCTGGACACGCCGCTTTCGGTCTATCTGAAGCTCGCCGACGGCCCCAATACCTACCTGTTTGAGTCCGTCGAAGGCGGCGAGCGCTTTGGTCGTTACTCGATCATCGGCCTGCCGGCGCGCCGCGTGTACGCCTTCCACGGCCACACGCTGACCGTGCGTGAAGACGGCCAGGTGGTGGACACCCGCGAGGTGGCCGACCCGTTCGCCGAAGTCGAGGCGCTGCGCAGCGCCCACTCGGTGCCGAAGCTGGAAGGCCTGCCGGGCTTCACAGGTGGCCTGGTCGGCTGGTTCGGCTTCGAGTGCATCGGCTACATCGAACCACGCCTGGCCCCGCCGGCCGGCCGCGATGAGCTGGGCACGCCGGACATCCTGCTGCTGGATTCCAACGAGCTGGCCGTGTTCGACAACCTCAAGGGCCGGCTGTACCTGATCGTGCACGCCGACCCGCGTGTCGACGGCGCCTTCGAACAGGCGCAGGCGCGCCTGGATGCACTGACTGCCAAGCTGCGCGCGCCGGGCGCCGGCTATCCGGCACCGCTCAACAGCGATGTGCTGGATGAATCCGATTTCGTCTCCGGTTTCACCCGCGAAGGCTTCGTCGATGCGGTCCAGCGCAGCAAGGAATACATCCGCGCCGGTGACATCTTCCAGGTGGTGCTCAGCCAGCGCCTGAGCGTGCCGTTCAAGGCGCGCCCGGTGGATGTGTACCGCGCGCTGCGTGCACTGAATCCGTCGCCGTACATGTATTTCCTGGACGTCGGCGACCTGCAGGTGGTCGGCTCCTCGCCGGAAATCCTGGTGCGCCTTCAGGATGGCGAAGTCACCGTGCGCCCGATCGCCGGCACCCGCCCGCGTGGTGCCACGCCCGAGCAGGATCTGGCGCTGGAAGCCGAGCTGCTGGCCGATCCGAAGGAACGTGCCGAGCACCTGATGCTGATCGACCTCGGCCGCAACGATGCCGGTCGTGTGTCCAGGGCGGGCACCGTGGAAGTGGGCGAGCAGTTCGTGATCGAGCGCTACAGCCACGTCATGCACATCGTCAGCGAAGTGACCGGGCAGCTGCAGCCGGGCCTGAGCTATGCCGACGTGCTGCGTGCCACGTTCCCGGCAGGTACCGTCAGCGGCGCGCCGAAGATCCGCGCGCTGGAAGTGATCCGCGAGCTGGAACCGATCAAGCGCAATGTCTACGCAGGCAGCATCGGCTACATCGGCTGGCACGGTGATGCCGATACCGCGATCGCGATCCGCACCGCGGTGATCAAGGACGGCCGCCTGTACGTGCAGGCCGGCGCCGGCATCGTCTACGACTCGGACCCGGACAAGGAATGGGACGAGACGATGAACAAGGGCCGCGCGTTGTTCCGCGCCGTCGCCCAGGCCGCCAAGGGCCTGTAAGCCTGCCTTGCCACGGCCGCTGTGCCGTGGTCGTTCCGCTGTTCCCGTTCAAGACAAGGAGTACCGCATGAAGCTGCTGAGCGCATTGCTGTGGTCGTCACTGCTGGCCACGATGGCCCCGTCTGCGTGGGCGCAGGCCAATACCATTCCGTCGCAGCCGCACCTGCTGGTGAAGGGCGAGGCGCGTCGCGTGGTGATGCCGGACCGGTTCGGCCTGCAGTTGAACATTGAAGAGACCGACATGGACGCCGACGCCGCGCGCCGCCGCGTGCAGGACAACGTTGCCCGCGTGCTGGCACTGTTCAAGCAGCACAAGGCGGTGGAAGGCAGCGTGCGCGCGGACAACCTGCGGATCGGTCCTGCGACGCGCTATGAGCAGAATCGGCAGGTTTTCATCGGCACCCGCGTGTCACGCCAACTGCGCGCCAGCTTCGCCAGCGTCCAGCAGATGCAGGACGTGCTGGGGGCGCTGAAGGCCAACGAGAACCTGCAGGTCAGCAGCGTGGCGCCGATGTACTCGGGCGAAGTGGCGCTGCGCCGCGAACTCAAGGGCGAGGCGGCGGCCCAGACCCGCCAGTCCGCGCAGGGCCTGGCCAAGGCCTACGGCACCCAGCTGCGCGGGCTGTACAGCATTTCCGATGTGGCGCCGAACTTTGCCTATGGCGTGCAGGCGGGCAATTGGCCCAGCAGTGGGGATCTGGTGACGCCGCCCTCGCCGCCCGCGCCCGAGGCACCGATGAACAGCATCGAGACCACGGGCTCGCGCCTGCGCGAGTCGGTGGAAGCCGGCCCCATCACCTACACCGAAAACGTGTACGCCATTTTCCTGATAAGCGACGGAACCTGACCATGTTGTGGATGATCGACAACTACGACAGCTTCACCTACAACCTCGTGCAGTACCTGCAGACACTGGGCGCCGAGGTGAAGGTGGTGCGCAACGATGCAATGAGCGTGGACGAGATCGCCGCGCAGAAGCCGGAGCGCATCGTCATCTCGCCCGGCCCGTGCACGCCCAACGAAGCGGGCGTGTCGCTGGAACTGATCGAGCGCCTGGGCCCGACCACGCCGATCCTCGGCGTGTGCCTGGGCCACCAGGGCATCGGCCAGGTCTACGGCGGCACGGTCATCCGTGCCGGCAACATCATGCACGGCAAGACCTCGCCGATCCGCCATGAAGGCAAGGGCGTGTTCGCTGGCCTGCCGGACCGCTACCAGGCCACCCGCTACCACTCGCTGGTGGTGGACAAGAACAGTCTGCCGGACTGCCTGGAAGTGACTGCCTGGACCGAGAACGACGACGGCTCGATCGAAGAGATCATGGGCCTGCGCCACCGCCAGTTCCCCGTGGAAGGCGTGCAGTTCCACCCCGAGTCCATCCTCACCGAACACGGCCACGCCCTGCTGCGCAATTTCCTGCAGCGCCCGGCGGCCTGATCCAAGGAGCATTCCCATGAGCTTCTCCCCCCAGGAAGCCCTGCATCGCACCATCGAACACCGCGAAATCTTCTTCGACGAAATGGTCGACCTGATGCGGCAGATCATGCGCGGCGATGTCTCGCCGATGATGACCGCCGCCATCCTCACCGGGCTGCGCGTGAAGAAGGAGACCGTGGACGAAATCGCCGCGGCGGCCACCGTGATGCGTGAATTCGCCCGGCCAGTGCCGGTGGCCGATACCTCCAACCTGGTTGATATCGTTGGCACCGGTGGCGATGGCTCGCACACCTTCAACATCTCCACCTGCGCGATGTTCGTCGCTGCTGCTGCAGGCGCGCGCGTGGCCAAGCATGGCAACCGCAGCGTGTCGTCCAAGTCCGGCAGTGCCGATGCGCTGGAAGCGCTGGGCGCGGTGATCGAGCTGCAGCCTGACCAGGTGGCCGCGGCCATCGACCGGACCGGCATCGGCTTCATGTTCGCGCCGATCCATCACCCGTCGATGAAGGTCGTCGCGCCGGTGCGCCGCGAGATGGGCGTGCGCACCATCTTCAACATCCTCGGCCCGCTGACCAACCCGGCCAGTGCACCGTCGGTACTGATGGGCGTGTTCCATCCCGATCTGGTCGGCATCCAGGCGCGCGTGCTGCGCGAACTGGGTACCGAGCGCGCGATGGTGGTCTGGGGCCGTGACAACATGGACGAGATCTCGCTGGGCGCCGGCACCCTGGTCGGCGAACTGCGCGACGGCAAGGTGCGCGAGTACGAGATCCACCCGGAGGACTTCGGCATCGCCATGTCGGCCAGCCGCAACCTGCGCGTGGACGGCCCGGAACAGTCCATCCAGATGCTGCGCGCCGTGCTCGACAACGAGCCGGGCCCGGCGCTGGACATCGTTGCGCTGAATGCCGGTGCCGCCCTGTACGTGGCTGGTGTGGCCAGCGACATCGGAGACGGCCTGGCCCGCGCCCGTGCCGCCATCGCCAATGGCAGCGCCCGCCAGCGCCTGCAGCAGTATGTGGAGACCACCCGCGCGCTGGTTGCCTGAGCGCGCGGTTCAGCCTGACCCTCTCGATGGCCGATAATGGCCGTCCTCACCGCCCCCCGCACCGACCCGAAGACGATGAGCGACATCCTGCAGACGATCCTGGCCCGCAAGGCCGAAGAAGTGGCCCAGCGCCGCGCCCAGCGCCCGCTTGAGGCGCTGCAGGCCGCCGTGGCCAGCGCCCCGCCGGTACGTGGCTTCGTGCGCGCGCTGCAGGCGGCGGTGGCCAATGGCGACCCGGCGGTGATTGCCGAGGTGAAGAAGGCCAGCCCCTCCAAGGGCGTGATCCGCCCGGATTTCCGCCCGGCCGACATCGCCGTCAGCTACGAGTTCGGTGGCGCCAGCTGCCTGTCGGTGCTGACCGACGTGGACTTCTTCCAGGGCGCCGACGCCTATCTGCAGCAGGCCCGCGAAGCCTGCACGCTGCCGGTGCTGCGCAAGGATTTCGTCATCGACGCCTACCAGGTGTACGAGGCGCGCGTGCTGGGCGCCGACTGCATCCTGCTGATCGTCGCCGCGCTGGACGATACCCAGCTGGCCACGTTGTCCGAGCTGTCGCTGTCGCTGGGCATGGACGTGCTGGTGGAAGTGCATGACATCGACGAACTGGAGCGTGCGCTGCAGGTGCCGGCGCCGATGATCGGCATCAACAACCGCAACCTGCGCACCTTCGAGGTGTCGCTGCAGACCACGCTGGACATGCAGCAGGCGGTGCCGCGTGACCGCCTGCTGGTCACCGAGAGTGGCATCCTCGGCCCGCAGGACGTCGCGCTGATGCGCGATGCCGGCATCCATGCATTCCTGGTCGGCGAGGCCTTCATGCGCGTGGAAGAGCCTGGCGAGGGCCTGCGTCAGCTATTCTTCGCGGCATGACAACGCACTATCCGACGCCGCGCGACGATGCGCCGCTGGTGGTCTTCGATTTCGACCACACCCTCTACGACGGCGATTCGGGCACCCATCTGTTCGCCTCGCTGATCAAGCGCAACCCGCTGCGCATGCTGGCCGCGCTGCTGGTCACGCCGATCGCCGGGCCGTTGGTGGCGATGCTGCCGACCCGCCGAACGGGTATTTCGGTCTACGTGTGGATCGGCAGCTTCGGCCTGCACCGTGCGCGCGATTTCAACAAGGTGATCGATGCCTACGTGCTGCGCAACGAGGCGCAGATGCGCGCCAAGCTGCTGCCGCAGGCGCTGGAGGTATTCGCCGCGCACCGTGCCAAGGGCGACCGTGTAGTGGTCGCCACCGGCGCGCCGCCGGAACTGGCCCGCGCCATCCTGGCGTTCGTTGCCCACCAGGACGTGCCCGTGATCGGCACCGAGGTCGGCCCGCGACTGGGCGGCGTCGGCCCGACCCGCCACTGCCACAACGAAGAAAAGATGCGCATGCTGCGCGAGCGCGGCTACGGCAATATCGACATCGCCTACTCCGACAGCACCGCCGACCTGCCGTTGCTGCTGGCCGCCAAGGCGCCGGTGGTGGTGAACCCGAAGCGATCCAGGGTGGACTTCTTCCGCCGCGTGCTGCCGGCCGGCACCCGCATCCTCAACTGGGGCTGCGTGGACCGCGGCGGCGACAAGGCGTAGCCCGGGGCCGGATCCCGTCCGGGGCCTGACCCCATCGCACGATGACGGATCTGCCGGCCAGCGGCCGGCACTACCCTCCTCCGTCCCGGTAGTGCCGGCCGCTGGCCGGCAAACGCTCAATGCCCCAGGTACCCGTACACCGCATGGCCGATCTGGAACAGGCTGATCCCCAGCACCAGCACGCCAACGGCCACCAGCACCCAGCGCTCCTTCACCCGCTTGACCAGGATCGCCGCCACCGGCGCGGCCATCATGCCGCCGATCAGCAGGCCGGCGACGATCTGCAGGTGCTGCACGCCCATCGACAACAGGAAGGTCGCTGACACCGTCAACGTGACCACGAACTCGGCCGCGTTGACCGTACCGATGGTGGTGCGCGCCTGGCCGCCACGGGCGAGCAGGGTGGACGTGGCGATCGGTCCCCAGCCGCCACCGCCGCTGGCGTCGAGCAGGCCCGCGAAGAAGCCCAGTACCGGCACCCGGCGGATCTCGCCCTTGGGCATCCAGCGCCCCGCGGCGCGCGCCAGGATGATGATCGCCAGCACCAGCAGGTACAGATAGATGAGGGGGCGGATGATGTCGCCGGGGATCTGGGTGAGCACGTACGCGCCCAGGGCGCCGCCCACCGCACCGGGCAGGGCCAGCCGCAGGAACAGGCGTTTATCGACATTCCCGGCGGCGAGGTGCGACACGCCCGAGGCACCGGTGGTGAACACTTCAGCGGTGTGGATGCTGGCGCTGACCTGCGCCGGTGGCAGGCCCATGCTCAGCATCACCGACGAGGACACCAGGCCGAAGGCCATGCCCAGTGCGCCGTCAACCAGCTGCGCGCCAAGGCCGATGAGGATGAACCACCAGAATTCGCTGCTCAGTTCCATGCACCGAGCCTAGCGCGCGAAGGAGTGCGGACCAAGGTCCGCACCCACCGGGTGCTCAACGGTCAACGGGTGCCGTACAGCACCACGGTCTTGCCGCGGGCATGCAGCAGGCCGTCGGTCTGCAGCTTCTTCAGCACGCGGCCGGCCATTTCTCGCGAGCAGCCGACCAGGCGCGCCAGTTCCTGGCGTGACACGCGCAGCTGGCTGCCCTGCGGATGGCTCATCGCTTCTGGTTCCTGCGCCAGATCGTGCAGTGTGCGCACGATCCGATCGGTAACATCCAGGAATGCCAGGCGACTGGCCTTGCGGCTGGTATCGAGCAGGCGCTTGGAGATCTGCTGGCCCAGCGCATACAGCAGGCGCGGGGCGTCGGCCGACAGCGGGCCGAGGAACAGCTGGTGCAGGCGCTCGTAGCTGATTTCGGCCAGTTCGCAGGCGGTACGGGTCCGCAGGATCACCTCGCGGCGGTCCGATTCGACGAACAGGCCCATTTCGCCAACGAACTCGCCGGCACCGAAGTAGCCCAGCACAAGCTCTCGATCGTCATCTTCCTCGGCCATGATTGAAACCGAGCCGCTGACAACGTAATACAGGGTTCCCGCCGGGTCACCGGGTCGGAAGACGTCGGTACGGGTGGGATATCGCCGCCGGTGGCTGTGCGCCAGGAAACGATCGATGGTGGCGATATCCAAGGCCAGTGGACTGCTAGCTAGGCGCACGGTTGACACGATAGGGGCGCTCCCTCTGCGCATGAACGGATTCACGGGGTCGATAGCGGAGCTTAACCAGCGCAATTGTTAAGGGCAAACAGTGTGCCAGAACTCTTGCGTCTTCACGTTCCCCCCGGGGGCAGTTTGCCCCATAATTCCCCCTTTCCCTTCTTACACAGGAATCGACCGCCGTGGTCAAGCCGTTGCCTCGCCTGAGGCTGCAGGGTTTCAACAACCTCACCAAGGCGCTGAGCTTCAACATCTATGACGTGTGTTACGCGCGCACCGAAGAGGAGCGTCAGCGTTACATTGAATACATCGATGAAGAGTACAACGCCGACAGGCTGACTCAAATCTTGACCGATGTCGCCGAGATCATCGGCGCCAACATCCTGAACGTGGCCCGCCAGGACTACGACCCGCAGGGTGCCTCGGTGACCATCCTGATCTCCGAAGAACCGGTGATCGACAAGAAGCTGGCCGGCAAGGAGCTGATCTCCGACGCCGTGGTCGCGCACATGGACAAGAGCCACATCACTGTCCACACCTACCCGGAAACCCATCCGCAGGAAGGTATCGCGACGTTCCGCGCGGACATCGACGTGGCCACCTGTGGCGTCATTTCCCCGCTGAAGGCCCTGAACTACCTGATCGAGAGCCTTGAGTCGGACATCGTGATCATGGACTACCGCGTCCGTGGCTTCACCCGCGATGTGAAGGGCAAGAAGCACTTCATCGACCACAAGATCAACTCGATCCAGAACTTCCTGGCCAAGAACATCAAGTCGCGTTACGAGATGTTCGACGTCAACGTCTACCAGGAAAACATCTTCCACACGAAGATGCACCTGAAGGACTTCGACCTGGACCAGTACCTGTTCGAGGAAAAGGCCAAGAACCTGTCGTTCAAGGAACGCATGAAGATCGAAGCGCTGCTCAAGCGCGAGATCGAAGAGCTGTTCCACGGCCGCAACCTGTCCGAGTAAGCACCATGTGCGATGCCCGCAGGCATCGCCACCCAGGCGGGACGACCCGCCCCGTGGAACCAGTGCCCCCGCACGCGTTACAGTTCCACGGTGATGTACCGACCCACGGCCCGGTGTGAAAACACCGGGCCGTTTCGTTTTTTTCAAAAAAGGTAAGGAGCCCCCACCCATGCCCTGGATCTACCTGCTGCTGGCCGGCCTGTTCGAGATCGGTTTCGCCCTCGGAATGAAGTACTCCGAAGGCTTCAGCAAACCCCTGCCCACCGCTGCCACGGTGGTATCCGCGCTGATCAGCCTGTACCTGATGAGCCAGGCGATGAAGAGCATCCCGGTCGGCACGGCCTACGCGATCTGGACCGGTATCGGTGCCATGGGCGTGGCGGTGCTGGGCATCTACCTGTTCAACGACAGCGCATCGCCGGCCCGCCTGGCCTGCGTGGGCCTGATCGTGGCTGGTGTGATCGGCCTGAAGCTGGTCTCGCCGAACTGATTGATGGCCCGACCAACGGTCGGGCCCCACCGTCGGCCCCCCCCCCCCGCACCTCCTGGTAGGCCCGCACCGTTGGTGCGGGCGACCCTTCAAATGCGGTAGGCGATGGTCTTCATCACCCTGGAGGCCAGTGCCATCACGCCCGGGATCGGGAACGGCAGGCGGCGAGCGCCGGCCTGCTCGGCGTGGTCCGCATGGCGGGCCTCGTCTTCCTTCATCACCGCGATGACCGCGCGGCTGCGCAGGTCGCCGGCCGGCAGGTCGACCAGGTGCTCGTCCAGGTGGGCCTCCACCTGGCGCTCGGTCTCGACCACGAAGCCCAGGTTCCAGCCGTCGCCGCGCAGCCCGGCCAGGGTGCCGATGGTGTAGCTGCCGGCGTACCAGAGCGGGTTGAACAGGCTCGGACGGCTGTCCAGTTCGGCCAGCCGGGTGGCGCACCAGGCCAGGTGGTCGGTTTCTTCCTGCGCCGCTTCCAGCAGGTGTTCCCGCGTGGCCGGGTCGCGCGCCACGGCGGCCTGGCCGAAGTACAGGCCCTGCGCGCAGACCTCGCCGACGTGGTTGATCCGCATCAGGCCTGCGGCATGACGCCGCTCGGCGCTGTCCATGCCGGGCTCGCCGGTGTCCGTGGCGGGGTAGGGGCGGGCCGCCGGCGGATTGCCGAACACTGTGTCCAGGGCGCGCTGCGCCTCGGTCAGCAGGTGGTCCAGCGGAGTGGTGTGGCGGAGCACGGTCATGGCAGTACGCGGTGGAGCGGAAGACCCCCCGATTCTCGCCCGGCCCCGCGCCCCTGCCAACCCGGCCCAGGGGACGGGTTGCGCTCCCGCGGCAGGATGAGTACAATCCCGCCTCTTACGCTTCACCTTTTCACAACGCGTGGCAGAGTTCCGGCGAGCCTTTCGCCGCAATGAGCCCGACCTAACCTAGAGTTCTTCATGAGCACTTTCACTGCCAAGAACGAGACCGTCCAGCGCGACTGGTACCTCGTCGACGCCGAGGGCAAGACCCTGGGCCGTCTCGCCACCGAGCTGGCCCGCCGTCTGCGTGGCAAGCACAAGCCGGTCTACACCCCGCACGTTGATACCGGCGACTACCTGGTCGTCATCAATGCAGAAAAGATTGCCGTCACCGGCAAGAAGCTGCAGGACAAGATGTATCACCGTTTCACCGGTTACATCGGCAACCTGAAGACCGAGTCCCTGGCCCAGGCGCTGGAGCGCCACCCGGAGCGCGTGATCGAGATCGCCGTCAAGGGCATGCTGCCGAAGGGCCCGCTGGGTCGCCAGATGTACCGCAAGCTCAAGGTCTACGCTGGCACTGAGCATCCGCACGCCGCACAGCAGCCGCAGGTTCTGGATATCTAATCATGGCTATCACTCAAAACTACGGCACTGGCCGCCGCAAGTCCTCCACCGCTCGCGTGTTCCTGCGCAAGGGTTCGGGCAACATCACCGTCAATGGCCGTCCGCTGGACGAGTTCTTCGGTCGTGAGACCGCGCGCATGATCGTGCGCCAGCCGCTCGAGCTGACCAAGAACACCGAGAGCTTCGACATCCTGGTCACCGCCGCTGGCGGTGGCACCACCGGCCAGGCCGGTGCGATCCGTCTGGGCATCGCCCGTGCTCTGGTCGAGTACGACGAAACCCTGAAGTCCGAGCTGCGCAAGGCTGGCTTCATGACCCGTGACGCCCGTGAAGTCGAGCGTAAGAAGGTCGGTCTGCACAAGGCCCGCCGCGCCACCCAGTTCTCCAAGCGCTGATTTACCGCGCCTGGTTGGGCTCCTTCGGGAGTTCGCTGGATGGAAAAGCAAAAGCCCGGCTTCGGCCGGGCTTTTGTCGTTCCGGGGTCATGGATTTCCTGGTTGCCGGCCAGCGGCCGACACTACCCGTGGTCTCGCGTGTCGGGAGGGTGGGGTCAGGGCCTTTCCCTGCGGAAAAGGATCCGACCCTGGGGTTCTTTCTGGAGAAGAGCCCCCTTGTTGTTCAAGGGGGTGTGCCGACAGGCGCGGGGACAAGGTGGAATGCGCGACCAGATTAAAAGCAAAAGGCCAGATCTTTCGATCTGGCCTTTTGCTTTTAATTTGGCTGCCCCGGATGGATTCGAACCACCGAATGCCTGAGTCAGAGTCAGGTGCCTTACCGCTTGGCGACGGGGCAAAACGTGCAACTATTTTCTCACTTTTCACGCTGAAAAACAACTTGATTTTCAGTGTGGTGGCTATGGGTGGACTCGAACCACCGACCCCAGCATTATGAGTGCTGTGCTCTAACCGGCTGAGCTACATAGCCTTGGTGAGCCCGCTATTCTGCGGATGTGTACCGCCCCTGTCAACACTTTTGTGTCGTGCTTGTGGGCCGACAGAGGGCATGGGATAGTCCCGGCCAGTAGATTTTCTTAGGAGTCCGCATCGTGATCGATCCGGACGGCTATCGACCGAACGTCGGCATCGTGCTGATGCGGCAGGACGGCCAGGTGTTCTGGGCACGACGCGTGCGCCGGGACGGCTGGCAGTTCCCGCAGGGTGGCATGAACACCGACGAGACGCCTGTCGAGGCCATGTATCGTGAACTGCAGGAAGAGACCGGCCTGCTGCCCGAGCATGTGGAAGTGCTCGGGGCGACGCCCGGCTGGCTGCGCTACAAGCTGCCGGCGCGGGCCATCCGCCGCAATGAGCGGCAGGTCTGCATCGGCCAGAAGCAGGTCTGGTTCCTGCTGCGCCTGACCGGCGACGAATCCCACGTGAAGCTGGACCACACCGACTCGCCCGAGTTCGACCACTGGCGCTGGGTGGACTTCTGGTACCCGGTGGAGCATGTGGTGATGTTCAAGCGTGGCGTCTATGCGCGTGCGTTGCGACATCTGGCGCCGCTGGCCCGCGGGGTGGCCGGGCAGGGGGTTACCGCCATGCCCAAGAGCGCCGCCGAAGCCTGGATGCCTGGCCATAACGCCGGGCACGACCGCCCACGCAAGCGCCCTCGGACCCGCGGCTACTGGCCGAAGAAGGCCACGGGCGATGGCCCGGCCAGCTGACGGGCTGAACGGTATCGAGAATGGTTCAGGTCTCTGATTGACAACCATTCTCGTTTCCATTGGAATAGCCAACAGGCCGCTTCTGGCCTGCCAGCCCGGTTCACGCCTGTGTACGTCTGCATCTGCAACGGAGTCACCGACCACCAGATCCGCGAAGCCGCCAGCCATGGCGTCAGTACGGTGGCCGAACTGACCATGCGTACCGGCTGTGGCGCTACCTGCGGTTCCTGCCTGGACATGGCCGGCGATCTGCTGGCCAAGGCGCGTGCCACCCACGATCTGCCGCTGCCGGTATTGGGTCTGGCCCAGGTCGCTTGATCGTCTCTTGGCGGCGCGTTGACGGCGCGCTTTCGCATTCTTCACGTGCGGCCGCACAGGCCAATGCGCACGATTCGCGTTCCTTCACGGCTGCAGGCAAGGCGTTAAAGTGCCTGCGTTTTCAGCGTGCAGGAGCATCCCCATGAAGGGCGACACCAAGGTCATCGAATTCCTCAACAAGGTCCTCTACAACGAGCTGACCGCGATCAACCAGTACTTCCTGCATGCCAAGATGCTGAAGAACTGGGGCATCAAGGAACTGGCCGAACACGAGTACAAGGAGTCGATCGACGAGATGAAGCATGCCGACATGCTCGCCGACCGCATCCTGTTCCTCGAAGGCCTGCCGAACTTCCAGGCGCTGGGCAAGCTGCGCATTGGTGAGAACCCGACCGAGATCCTGCAGTGTGACCTGTCGTTGGAACGCGATGGCGTGGTCACCCTGCGCGAGGCCGTGGCGTATGCCGATTCGGTCGGCGACTACGTCAGCCGCCAGCTGTTCGTGAAGATCCTCGATTCGGAAGAAGAGCACATCGACTGGCTGGAAACCCAGCTCGACCTGATCGAGCGCATCGGTGAACCGAAGTACCTGCTGAGCAAGCTGGAAGAGTGAGTCAGCCGGCCTGGCCGGCGCGATGCTGTGCCAGGTAGCCCGTCAGCGCTACGCGCGCTCGGGCGAATTCCGCAACCAGCAGCGCCACCGCTACTGCGGGGCGCTGCAGGCTGCCGCTGCGGGCTTCGTGCTCGATGCGCTGCGCGACTGACGACAGCGACAGTGCGCCCACGTTCGCGCTGGATGACTTGAGGCTGTGCGCGACGGCCTGCAGGCGAGGCTCGTCGCCGTTCTGCGCGGCCTGCTGCAGCTGCTGCACCATTGCCGGCGCATCCTCCAGGAACACCGAGACGATCTGGATGGCGCTCTCCCCGATCACTGCATGCAGTTCGTCCAGCACGTCGCGGTCCAGCACCGGCTGCGGCTTGGAGCCGACTCGGCTGTCATCGTCCTGCAGAGCCGAGCCATGCTCGGCTGATGGAGCGCGACGGCTATCGGCCGTCAGCCGGGCATGGCTCGGCTCTATCGAAGGCCGTACAGGTGATGCGGCTTTGCCGCCGCCCCAGCGCTGCAGCAGCGCATGCAGGGTGCCGCGTGCAATCGGCTTGGACAGATAGTCGTCCATGCCGGCCTGCAGGCAGCGCTCGCGGTCACCGGCCATGGCATTGGCGGTCATCGCGATGATCGGCAGGCGCGGGCGCCCGTTTTCCACTTCCTCGGCGCGCCAGCGGCGGGTGGCGGCATAGCCGTCCAGCACCGGCATCTGGCAATCCATCAGCACCACATCCACGTCGCCTTCGCGCAGGGCAAGCAACGCTTGCTCGCCATCGGCGGCGTTGCGCACTTCGCACTGGAACACGCGCAGCAGCTGCTCGGCCACCATGCGGTTGACCGTGTTGTCCTCCACCAGCAGCACGCGCAGGTGCAGCGGCGGCAGCGTGGGCTGGCCCTGTCCGGCGTTGGCCAGCAGCGCGGCAGGGCGCGCATGCGCAACCGGTGCAGCCAGCAGTGCATGCAGCCCAGCGTCGTCGAAATGCGAGGGTAGCTGCCGCTGGCGTGGGCGTGGCGGAAGGGCATCGTCCTGCAGCCACAGCACCTGCAGCCCGTCGTCTTCGCCACGTTCGGCCAACGCCTGTTGCAGCGTCGCTTCACCGATGCGGCGCGCACGTGCATCGACCAGCAGCCACGCCGGTGCCGGTTGCCCCGGCCTCGGCACCGCGCGCAGGCGCTCGACCACGGCATCGAACTGCGCCAGGGCGTGCACCAGCAGTCCATGATGGGCCGCGATGCGCTCGATGCGTGCCTGCAGGATGGCATCGCTACTGAACAGCAGCAGCGAGTCTGGCGTGCGCGCCATGGCCGGCAGGTCGCCGGGCACCTTCAACAACGGGATCTCGAACCAGAACGTGGCGCCCTGGCCGGGCGTGGACTGCACGCCGATGCGTCCGTGCATCAGGTCGATGATGCGCTTGCAGATCGCCAGGCCCAGGCCGGTGCCACCGTAGATGCGGGTCGTTGAGGCATCGGCCTGGCTGAAGGACTGGAACAGGCGCGCCTGCAGTGCCTCGTCGATGCCGATGCCGGTGTCGATGATCTCGAAGCGCAGCTGGTGCTGTGCGGGACCTTCGCCCAGGCGCTGCACGCGCAGCTGTACCTGGCCGCGCGCGGTGAACTTGATCGCGTTGGCCAGCAGGTTGCTCAACACCTGGCGCAGGCGTACCGGATCGCCACGCACCGGCAGGCGCACCGACGGGTCCAGCTGCAGCCCCAGCGACAGGCCCTTGGCGTCGGCGGCGCGCTGCATCAGCTGCACCACGCCATCGAGCAGGTCGCGCAGGTTGAAGCTGGTGATCTCCAGTTCCAGCGCCTGCGCTTCCAGCCGCGAGTAGTCGAGGATGTCGTCGACGATGCGCAGCAGCTGCTGCGAGCTGGCCGAGGCGGTGGCCAGCATCTGCCGCTGGTCCTCGCCCAGCGGGCCGCGTGCGATCAGCTCCAGCATCGGCAGGATGCCGTTGAGCGGCGTACGGATCTCGTGGCTCATCGTGGCCAGGAACTCACCCTTGGCCAGCACCGCCGCCTCGGCGGCCTGCTTGGCCTGCAGCAGCTGCTGTTCCAGCTGCCCCTGTCGTTCGGTGGTGCGGCGCAGCTGGTCACGTTCGGCGGCCAGCAGGCTGCGCTCGCGTTGCAGCTGGGCCAGTGCCCGGTTGCGCGCGCGCAGCCGCAGGCCCAACAGCAGCGCGGTGATGGAGGCCGCAGCAAGGGCAACCAGCAGCGCGACCCACATCGGCACGTCAGAGCACCGCGTTGTGGAAGTCGAAGTTCAGATCGCTGCCGGCCGACTGCACCATGTTGCCCGGGATGTAGTCGACACCGCCCACCCACATCGCGGCGGCGGCCTGCGGATCTTCGATCTGCTGGCCGATGATCTGCTGCCCGGCGGCGTGCGCCCGCTCGATTGCCCGGCGCAGCTCTTCGCGCGTGGCCGGATTGGAATGACTGCTGGAGAAGCGCGCGGCCATGCGCACGAACGACAACGGCAGCTGGGTCAGCAGCGCATCGGCTTCGCCCCCGGGTTCGAACTGGCTCAGGCAGAAGCGCACGCCGGCGCCGGCCATGCGCTGGCAGAACTGCTGTAGCGGCACGGTATGGATCAGCGCGTCGGGCAGGCGGACGTCGATCACCAGCGCGCTGCCGGGCAGGTCGCGCTGCTGCAGCGATTCCAGCAGCCAATCCGCGAACGCATCGCGTTGCAGGGTGCGCAGCGACTGCGAAACGAACAGGTTCAGTGGTTGCGTCGCGTGCCGGTAAAGGTCGAGAAGGCCCAGTGCATGGTCCATCACCTGCTGGTCGAGATCGGCGATGCGCCCGGCAGCCTCTGCGGCAGGAATCACCTGGCCTGCCGCCAGCAGCGTACCGTCGGCCTGGCGAAGGCGCAGCAGCAGCTGGTACTGCGCGGTGTTGCCGCCGGCGACGGCGGCGATCGGCTGGTAGGCCAGCTCAAGCTGGCCTTCCAGCAGTGCCAGGTGTTCCTGCTCGCTGGTCACGTCGCGGTGCACGTGGCCGGCCACGCCGGCGCTGAGCAACCGTGCCTGCAGGGTGGTGCGCTCGACTGCCTCCAGCGCGCTGTTGGCATCGTCGAAGCCCGGCGACAGCGGTGCATAGCCGACCACGCCCCGCAGATGCACCGATTCGTCATCGCGGATCACGAAGGCCCGCGCCGACAACTGCTCGCGCAGCGCAGCGGCAATGCCTTCCAGGCTGTCCTCGCTGACATTGCGCGCAAGCAGCAGGAAGCTGTTGTCGTTCAGGCGCGCCAGCAGGTGCGGGTGGCCGGCTTCTGCCAGGCGTTGCCCGGCCTGCACCATCAGGCGCTCGAAGGCGGCATAGCCATAGCGCTCGCGCAGGCCCAGTGCGCTGGATATCTCGACGAACAGCACGCCGCCCTGGTCGCGGTGGGCGAGCGCGGCGTTGAGCTGCTGCAACACGTGATGCCGCGTCGGCAGCCCGGTTTCCGGATTGCTGGTGGCCGGGGTGCCGGATACGCCGGGCAGGGTTGCGGCCTGCGCCCGCGCGCGGCGGATGCGGTTGGCCACGGCAGCGATCAGGTGGCGCGGTCGGATCGGCTTGCTCAGGTAGTCGTCGGCGCCACTGTCGAGCACCTCGAACTGGCGTTCCGGGTCCGGGTCGCCGCTGAGGAACACGATGGGCAGCAGCTGCAGGCCGGGCTGCTGGCGGATCAGCGCGGTCAGGCGCATGCCGTCCAGACCGGGCAGGTGCAGGTCCATCAGGATCAGGTCGGGGCGATGTTCCTTGATCGCCTGCAGCGCACCGTCGGCATCGCTGTGCACGATCGCCTGCATGCCGGCGCCATGCAGCACGCTCTGTGCGAACAGTGCCTGGGCGCGATCATCCTCGACGATCAGCACGCGGTAGGGTGAATCGGAGTGCAGCGGTGCCGGGTCATTGCCGCCGGCCTCGGCCAGCAGGGATGGGCCGGGCAGCGGCGGCGGTGCGCTGCCGATCGATGCGGGTGCGTCGGAGGCGGCCAGCGGCGGAACCGCTGCCGGCGCTGCGGCGACGGCGCTCGCCGGTTCAGCGGTCCAGCGTTGCCAATGATCGGCCGGAGGGGTTTCAGCGCGTCCCGGGCGGGCGCCCGCGGGGGATTCGTTTGCGGCCATCGGTGCTCCTGGTGTTCGCGTCCATTATGCGACAAGCCCGGCGATCAACCGGTGCCGGGCTGGCGTGGACTGTCGGGCGACGCACTGCGTGCCAGCCAGCGCACGCCCTTCCACAGGGTGCGCCAGACCAGCCACACCAGCAGCGCACCCGCCAGGCTGCAGGCCAGCACCACGATCAGCGCGATCCACGGGTGTGCCAGGGCCAGGGCCAGGCCACCGACCACCACGGTGTCCTCGGCGGCGGAGGCCACCCAGTTGCTGGCAGGCTCGGGCGAGGTATTGAGCAGGGCGCGGGTGCCTGCCTTCAGGCCGTGGCTGGCCAGCGCGACACCTGCACCGGCAGCAAGTGCGCCGGTGCCCAGCTGCCCATCCGGCGACAGCGTGGCTGCGGCAAGGAAGGCACCTGCGGGTACACGTGCCAGGGTCTGCACCAGATCCCACGCCGAGTCGACGCCGGGAATCTTGTCGGCGAAGAATTCGGTCACCGCCAGCGCCGCCGAGGTGCCCAGCACCCACCACGATTCAGTGGCCTGCAGAGCCGGTGGCAGGTCGACCCAGCCGAGCAGGCCGGCCAGGCCGACACCGAATACGGTGAGGTAGACGCGGATCCCGGCCAGCCAGGCCAGCAGGATGCCGATCACGAACAGGTGGGCTTCGGTCATGGCGATGCTCCGGCGACGGAACTGTGCAGGGGACCACACTATCGACGATGGCATGCCTGAACGCCACAGACCGTGGCTCGCCACTGCGCAGGAAACCCACCCGTCCTGTCATACACTAGCCCGTCGTTTGCCACAGGGGCCGTACCGGTGTCGCCCTCGCGATGCCCCGGAATCCACCCATGACCAACCGTCCTCCCATGCGCGTGCAGGTCCGCCTGCCCGGCGCGCCGCAACCGCCGGCCGACCGCCGCCGCCTGCTGGTGATCGGCGGCATCTGGCTGCTCAGCCTGGTGCTGGCGGTGCTCGGCGGCTGCTGGATGGCCACCCCGCGCGATGCGCAGGGCCAGCGCCTGCAGGCCGCCGAGAAGCGTGCCGAGACGCTGCAGGCGCAGCTGACCGAACTGCGCCAGAAGCAGGCCACGCTGGAAGCCTCCGACCGCATCAGCCGCGCCGCCAACACCGAGGTGCAGTCCTCGCTGGCCGAGCGCGATGAGGAAATCGCCGGCCTGCGTGCCGACGTTGCCTTCTATGAGCGCCTGGTGGGTTCGACCAGCCAGCGCAAGGGCCTGAACACCCATTCGATCGAGTTCAGCCCGGAAGCGGCCGGCACCTGGCAGTACACCGCGGTGCTGACCCAGAACCTCAACCGCGGCGCCATCAGCCAGGGGCAGATGCGCTTCACCGTGGAAGGCGTCAAGAACGGCAAGCTGGCCACGATCAGCTGGGATGATCTGCACCAGCGCAGCAAGGTACCGGGACAGGATTACTCGTTCCGGTACTTCCAGCAGCTCACCGGCAGCGTGATGCTGCCGGCTGACTTCACCCCGCAACGCGTGCGGGTGACATTGGGGAGTGGTACGGGGGGTACCACCCAGGTATTCGACTGGAAACAGGCCGGTGCGCCGGCCAGCAAAGGGGAGTAGGCAGATGTTCGGAAGCAGCAAATCCAACCGTGAAGGCCAGCTGGTGGTGGATGCCCTGATCGGCAACCAGGTGGTGATCCGCGGTGATGTGGAATTCAGTGGTGGCCTGTACGTGGAAGGCCGCATCCATGGCAAGGTGATCGCCGCCGAAGGCGCCAGTGGCGCGACCCTGACGGTCGCCGAGCATGGCGTGATCGAGGGCGAGATCCGTGCCCAGGTGGTGGTCATCAGTGGCCGCCTGGACGGCGACGTGCACGCCAGCGAGAAAGTCGAACTGACCCCGAGCGCGCGGGTCAACGGCAACGTCCATTACCAGGTGGTGGAGATGAATGCGGGCGCCCAGCTGAACGGCCGCCTGATCCATGCCAGCGCCCCGATGGCCGCCCTGCCGGCCCCGGAAGCTGATGAGGCCAATGGCGGCAAGGGTGACACCGCCGCGCGCCGCAAGCTGGCCGAGGCGATGGCTTGAAAGCCATCGTCGGCACCCCCATGCTGACACCATGAGCACGCTAGTCTCCCTGCCCGGCGCCACCCCGGCCGCCGCGCCCGATTACCAGTCGCTGGAGCGCCCGCTGAACTTCACCGAGTCGGCGGCCGCCAAGGTCAAATCCCTGATCCAGGAAGAGGGCAACCCCGACCTGGCCCTGCGCGTGTACATCGAAGGTGGTGGCTGTTCGGGCTTCCAGTACGGGTTCGAGTTCGACGAGAACCGTGCCGAGGACGATCTGGCGGTACAGACCAGCGGGGTGACCCTGCTGGTCGACCCGTTGAGCCTGCAGTACCTGATGGGCGCCGAGGTGGACTACACCGAGAGCCTGACCGGTGCACAGTTCGTGATCCGCAACCCGAACGCAAAGACCACCTGCGGCTGCGGCAGCAGCTTCAGCATGTAGGCGGGGCGCGGGGCCTGCGTCCCGCGCGACAAGGTGTGTGGAGCACAAGCTCCACACCCACAGATGGCTTCGGCAAAGCCCGCGGCTTGCCACCCGCATCGATTGGCGGCACGCTTGCAGGATGCCCAATACTCCTTCGCCGCTTTCCGGTTTCGCCTTCGTGGGCGAACCGCTGGAGCGCGCCGATGCCCTGCGCGAAGATGCCGATGCACTGGCGCGCCTGTGGCCGGGCGCGCACATTCTGGTGCTCGATCAGGACGGCAGCGCCTTCACCGGCGATGACGACCAGCCGCTGGCGCTGACCGGCGCCGACATCGGCGGCGGTCCCGGCTCCGCGATCTTCCTCGGCCTGCGCGGGGAACAAGCGTGGTTCTCGGTTGAAGCCGCCAGCGTCACCGTCACCGCACCACGTCGCCTCGACCTGCGCCAGGCCGCCCTGCTGTGGTCGGTGGCTGATGCGACCGCTTTCAGCTACGCACGTGGCATGTCCTACTGGCACTCGCGCACCCGTTTCTGCGGGGTATGCGGTGGTGCCGTGGCGTTTGCCCGTGGCGGCTTCGTGGGGCGTTGCGCGCAGTGTTCCACCGAGCACTATCCGCGTGTCGACCCCGCTGTGATCGTGGCGGTTGAAAACCAGGGCCGCCTGCTGCTCGGCCGCCAGTCGAACTGGGCGCCACGTCGCTACTCGGTGCTGGCCGGCTTCGTCGAACCGGGCGAGACCTTCGAGCAGACCGTGGTACGCGAAGTCCACGAAGAGAGCAAGGTGCGGGTGACCGCTTGCCAGTATCTGGGCTCGCAGCCGTGGCCGTTCCCGGGCGCACTGATGGTCGGCTTCAGGGCGCAGGCGCAGGATGACCTGCCGACCGTGGACGGCGAGCTGGAAGACGCGCGCTGGTTCAGTGCCGACGAGGTCGGCGCGGCACTGGCGCGCGATGTGGAGGACGATGGCCAGGGCATCCGCCTGTCGCCGCCGATCTCGATTTCGCGCGGCCTGATCGAGCACTGGTACCGGCAGCAGAAGGGCTGAGAGGGGCCGGCTGGGGCGATTGCATTGCCGCCACCTGAACACGGCACGGGTTACAGTCCGGTTCACCGCTGAGGGCGCCGCTGCGACAGGTAAGGTAGCGGCGCCGAGCGTTCTGTTTCGTAGGGAGACCCGCCATGTTCACCACTCTGGCCGCCGTGCTGGTGGCACTGGCCCTGGGCCATGTTGCTCCGGCCGCTGCTGCCTCGCTGCGCCGTTTCGACGGTTTCCGGCGTTGGCTGGGCTGGCTGGATGCGCGTGGTGGCAAGGCCTGGCAGGGACCGGCCGGCGTTGCCTTGGCCCTGCTGCCGCCGCTGTTGCTGATGGCGCTGCTGGCGTGGCTGTTGCGCGGGGTGCTGTTCGGCCTGCCGTCGCTGCTGCTGGGCGTGGCGGTGCTGGCCTGGTGCTGGGGCCCGCGTGACCTGGACCGCGATATCGAGGCCATCATCGATGCCGATGATGCGGCGACGCGGCAGGCTGCAGTGCGCAACCTGCAGTCTGCCGGCGGCAGCCTGCGCGAGGACATTCCGTCACTGGTCGAGGCGACGGTGCTCAACGCACTGCGGCGCTGGTTCGCGGTGCTGTTCTGGTTCCTGTTGCTGGGCCCGGCTGGCGCGCTCGGTTACCGGTTGCTGGCGCTGATGGCGGAAAGCCCGATGCGTGCCCGCGTGCCGGTGGAGCCGCTGGCGCTGGCGCAGCGGCTGCTGGGCTGGATTGAGTGGCCGGTGGCACAGCTGATGGCGTTCTCGATGGCGCTGGTGGGCAACTTCGATACGGCGTGGAAGGCGTGGCGCCAGGCCCATGGCGAGCGCCTGACCGGCAACACCGGGTTCCTGGGTGCGGTGGCGCGGGCCAGCGTCAACGCCGAACTGCGCGAGGATGCGCACGACTACACCGAGGCGGGGCTGTTGCCGGTGTGGCAGCGGTTGCCGGACCTGCGTGATGCGATGAGCCTGGTGTGGCGGATGCTGCTGCTGTGGCTGGCGATCCTCGCCCTGCTGGTGATTGCAGGCTGGGTGACGTAGGTGTTTTGGCAGGGCTTGCAGCCCTGCACCTGCAGAGGCGACAGCAACAGCAACAGCAACAGCAACAGCAACAGCAACAGCAGGATTGCTGCGGGTTGGGCGGGGCGGTGTGGGGCTGCAGGACACGCCGTAAACCCGTCCGTGGGGGCTCGATGGCGCCATCCATGGCGCCAACGGTCCTGCAGCCCCACACCGCCCCACCCCCGACAGTTTCCCGGTGACGGTGGGTCAACTGCGACTGCCGGTGGGTGTCGACCTTGGTCGACACGGTAGATCCACGCCATGCGTGGATGCAGAGCGAAGCGATCCGCTTTTGATCTTCTCTTTCTTTTCCGTGGTGGACGCACACGGAAACTGTCCGTGGCCGGGTGGGTGGGCTGCGCAGGGGCGTGAGCCGCATGGATGCGGCGACCGAGCTTACATGGACGTACTTGCAGCGGCCCCTGCGCAGCCCACCCACCCGGCCAACCCCATGATCGACGAACGCCGCCCACCACGAGGGGCTGCGCCGTTGGCTGGAAACCTAGACCGGTGCCAGCGCGGTGAACGGTGCCCACGGCAGGTTGCGCAACAGCGCGTACCCGGGCAGCACCCAGAGCCAGAACGTGGGATTGGCCAGTACCCGCATCAGCGGGTCGAGCACGCGTGGGCGGATGCCGGCGATGTTCAGCAGCATCAACAACAGGAACGGCAGGCTGATGACCAGCAACGGGTTCATCGCCATCGCGCCGGGCAGGTCGAAGTGGACCAGGGAATACAGGCAGCGCGTGCTGCCACAGCCCGGGCAGTACAGGCCGGTCAGGGCGTACAGCGGGCAGCTCGGCAGTGGATTGCCGGCGACATACGGATTGACGTTGCGCAGCACCACCGTGGCACCCACGGCCAGGCCGGCGGAAGCCAGCAGCGGTGCCCAGCGGGCGAGTCGGGAACGAGCGGGAAGCGCGGACATGCAACAACGGATCCGGCGCAGGCGCCGGATCCGTCCAGGCGTATCAGTAGCCGCTGTTGCTCATCGCGCCCATGCCGCCGAGCACGACGAAGAACAGCACGTACAGCACGACCAGCACGGCCCAGGCAATGGCCGACCAGATGGCCCACTTCTTGGCCTTGGCGGCGGAGTCCTGGGCGCCGGCGATGTCGCCGGCGGCCAGCTTGCCGTTGACCTGTGCGGCGTAGACGATCGACACGATGCCGGCCGGCAGGCAGCAGAACAGGGTGGTCAGGATGGCCCAGACCAGGTTGTTCGGGACCTGCGGAGTAGCGGTATTCATGGGTTCAAGCTCCTTGATGGGTGGTGGTGGTGAATCATTGGTCGGAAAGAGCGCCCAGTACGGCCAAGCCGCCGAACAGCCCGAGCCACAACAGAAACAGGACCGGCAGGGCCACGGCCGAAGCCACTGCCCACCAGCCCGCCTTGCGCGACGCGCTGTAGGCCCCCGGCAGATCGCCAGCCGCGCGGCGGCCATCGACCTGGGAGGCATAGACGATCGACACCACGCCCAACGGCAGGCAGCAGAACAGCGTCGTCAGGATCGCCCAGACCAGATGGTTGGGGATGTAGACCGGACGGCTGAGCGGTGGTGGTTGATTCAAAGCGAGACTCCATTCCTTGGTGGCCGGCCTTGGTGAATCGGCCGAACCTCCCCCCTGTGGGTGCGTAATCTACCGCAACCGGCGTTGCATGTATGCGTTTACACGCACGGCATGTCGTGTTCGCCACTGGACGGTGGCGTATGCGGGGGAGGTTGCCGGGCCTGCCTGTCAGTCCGATTCTGTCAGGCGTGATCGCCGCGCAGGGCCCGCACCTGGGCTTCCAGCGCCTGGGCGTTGGTGGTGTGGCCGTCCATGGACGGTGCCGCCACTACCTCGACGGTGGCTCGGAAACGGCGCGGCACCCGCATGCGGCCGAGGCGGCTGTCGCGCCGGCTCCACATGCTCGACCACATGCCGCGCAGGGCCATCGGCACCACCGGCACCGGCCGCCGTTCGAGGATCTTCTCGACGCCGGACTTGAACGGGGCGATTGCACCATCCTTGGTCAGTGCGCCTTCCGGGAAGATGCAGACCAGCTCGCCTTCGGCCAACGCGGCGTCGATGTCATCGAACGCGCGTTGCATCAGCGCCGGGTCTTCGCGCGCACCGGCGATCGGGATCGCCTTGGCGGTACGGAAGATCCAGCGCATCACCGGGATGTTGAAGATCCTGTAGTACATGACGAAGCGCACCGGACGCGGAATCGTCGCCGACAGGATCAGTGCGTCCATGTAGCTGACATGGTTGCAGACCAGCAGCGCGGCGCCTTCGTCGGGCACGTTGGCTTCGATGCCGTGCGGGCGCAGCCGGTACAGGGTGCGCACCATCAGCCAGCTGAGGAAGCGCATCAGGAATTCGGGGACGATGGTGAAGATGTAGATCGCCACCAGCGCGTTGGCGATGGCCAGTGCCAGGAACTGCTGCGGGATGGTCCAGTGCAGCAGCTTGTGCGCGGCCAGCGACAACAGGGCTGCGCCGACGATGAAGCCGGAATTCTGGATGTTCAGCGCCGCGAACACGCGCGACATCTGCGCCTTCGGCGTGCGGCTCTGGATCAGCGCGAACAATGGCACCACGAAGATACCGGTGAACAGGCCGATGCCGATCAGGTCGATGACGATGCGGATGCTGCCGGGCTGCTGCAGGAAGGTGCCGATGGTCAACCCGTGCACCGTCGCCTCGCCGCTGCGCGCGAAGTACAGGTCGAGCAGGAACGCGGTCATGCCGAACGCACCCAGCGGCACCAGGCCGATTTCCACCGTGCGCGCCGACAGCTTCTCGCACAGCAGCGAGCCAACGCCGGTGCCGACCGAGAACAGGGCCAGGGCGAACAGATACAGTTTGGGTTCGCCGCCGAGGTTGGCCAACGCGTAGTTGGGCAGCTGCGAGGTCAGCACGGTGCCGACGAACCAGAACCAGGACACCCCGAGGATGGCGTTGCGCACCGCCTTCTGCTGCCGTGCCATGCGCAGCACGACCCGCGACTCCGGCAGGGGGTTCCAGTTGATCTTCAGGTTCGGATCGCCGGCGTCGACCTTGGGGATCAGGCGCGCGGCGATGTTGCCGCAGATGGCTAGAACGATCACCGCTGTGGCGGCCACGATCGGGCCGTGGCTCCCCGCAAGCAGGAACACCGAGCCGCCGATGATCATGCCGGACAGGATCGAGATCGAAGTACCCATCTCGACCAGGCCGTTGCCGCCAGTCAGTTCCTCGGGTTTCAGCACCGAGGGCAGTACCGAGTACTTCACCGGGCCGAACAGGGTCGACTGCATGCCGGTACAGAACAGCGCGACCAGCAGGAACGGCAGGTTCTCGGTAACGAAACCGACAGCCGCCATCGACATGATCACGATCTCCATGGTGGTGGTGATCACGATCAGCCGCGATTTTTCCAGTTTGTCGGCGATCTGCCCGGCCAGCGCCGAGAACAGGAAGTACGGGAGGATGAAGATGGCTGGCGCCAGCGTGGTGTAAAGCGAACGCTGCTCCTCCGAAACGCCCAGATAAAACAACAGGCCGATGATCGCCTGCCGGTACACGTTGTCGTTGAACGCACCCAGCGCCTGGACGACGAAGAACGGCAGGAAACGGCGCTGGCGCAGCAGGGCGAACTGGTTGTGACCGGACATGGAACCTCCTTGACCGGCGCAGCCTAGCATTCCTGCCTATCCGCTGTGGGTGCGGACCTGTGGGTGCGGACCGTTGGTCCGCACACCTGTCGATGGTCTCAGACGATATCGTCGACCACGCCGCCATCCACGCGCAGTGCTGCACCGGAGGTGGCGGAAGCCTGCGGCGAGGCCAGGTACACCACCATGTTGGCCACTTCCTCGACCGTGGCGGTGCGCTGGATCACCGAAGACGGCCGGTGTGCCATCACGAACTCGCGGCCGATCTGCTCCAGCGGCTTGCCGCTGCGCTGGCGTTCATCTTCGAACATCGCCGCGAAACCGTCGGACAGGGTCGGGCCGGGCAGCACCGCGTTGACGGTGACGCCACTGCCGGCCACGCGCTTGGCCAGGCCGCGCGACAGCGACAGCTGCGCGGTCTTGCTGACACCGTAATGGATCATGTCGGCGGGAATGTTGCGTGCCGATTCGGAGGAGATGAACAGCACGCGGCCCCAGCCGGCGTCGACCATCGCCGGCAGCAGTGCCCGCGACAGGCGCACGCCGGACATCACGTTGGTCTGCCAGTAGCGCTCCCAGGTGGCGTCTTCGGTTTCGAAGAAGTCCTCGGGGCCGAAGATGCCGGCGTTGTTGACCAGGATGTCGACCTTGGGCAGGCCGGCCAGCAGCACATCGACACCGGCTGCATCGGAAAGGTCGGCGGCGACGCCGATCACCTCGGCACCTGGAACGGTGGCGAGCAGGCGCTGGCGGGCGCGTTCGACACTGTCGGTGCTGCGGCCGTTGAGAATGACCCGCGCACCCGCCGCGGCAAGACCCTGGGCGATCGCCAGGCCGATGCCGGCGGTGGAAGCGGTAACGAGCGCGGTGCGGCCGGCGAGTTCGATCTTCATGGGGGGAGTCCAGGAGCAGGGGATCACCCAGTATCCGCGCAGGACCGTGATCGGGATGCAGCGCCAGGCGCAACACACGGTTGCACACGGTGCAGTAGATCCACGCCATGCGTGGATGGACTGCGGGTCGCGCCAGGCCCTGCCCGGCGCCGGCCTTCAGGTGAGCGTGCGCACCGCCTCATTCGCCGCCGCCCGCACCTTCGGCAGCATCCGCAGCACCAGCGCCATCTGCGTGCGGATCAACTGCAGCTTCGCCGGCATCGCCTCGTCGATCTGCTCCAGTTCGGCCGCCACCGCGCGATCAGCGTCGTTGTCGTCCTCGTTGACCGGCTGCCGTGCGGTCAGGGCCGAGGCCAGCTGCTGCAGCGCCTTGCGCACGCGCTCACCGGCCGCCAATGCCAGCGGGTCGCCAGCAAAGCTGTCCACTTGGTCGCGATGCGCGCCCAGCGCCGACAGATGGCCGAGCAGCGTGTTGGACAGCGCCAGGAAGTGGAAGCCGGCATCCAGGTTGCGGCGCACGTGACCGGGTTCGCGCAGCATGTTCGACAGCGCGGTGGACAGCGCGGCGTCGGCGTTGTGCATGTCGCGGCGGGCGATGCGGTAGGCCAGGTCATCGCGCATGCCGCTGCGGTACTGGCCCAGCACCGAATCCAGGTAGCGCGCGGCGGTATCCAGCACCCGCGCCAGCACAAGGTGCAGCTGGCGGCCCTGCCAGTCGGGCAGGATCAGGAACGCGGCGGCAGCGGCAATCGCGCAGCCCAGCAGCGTGTCGACCATGCGCGGCACGATCAGCACGAAGCCATCGCCGATCAGGTTGAAGCAGGTCAGGGCCATCACCGTGATCGCCGCCGATGCCACCAGGTAGCGGTCGGTGCGGGTGAAGAAGAACAGCAGCGCCGACAGCAGCGCGATCAGCAGTTGCACGTGCAGTTGCGGGAACAACTGCAGCAGCGCCCAGGTGAGCACGAGGCCCGCCACGGTGCCGACGATGCGCTGCGCCAGGCGTTGGCGGGTGGCGCCGAAGTTGGGCCGGCACACGAATACGATGGTCAGCAGCACCCACGAGCCGTTCTGCGCATTGAACAGACGGATCGCGGCGAAACCGGCGATCAGCGCCAATGCCATGCGCAGGCCGTGGCGGAACAGGACCGAGCCGGGCGTGAGCTGCTGGCGCACGCGCACGCCCATCTCGCGCAGGGTATGCGGGTTGCTGTCGCGCAGGCGCGTATCGACATTGTCGAGGCTGGCCTCGGAGCGTTCGGCGTCCAGCAGGCGGCGTTCGATGCTGCGCAGGTTGTGCACCAGCAGGTCCAGCGAACCCAGCAGTCGCTGCCACTGCGGGCGCTGCTGGTCGCGCAGGTAGGCCAGCGCATCGGCCAGGTCGCGCCCGGCCTGCTGGTTGGTTTCGCCATACACGAACGGGCGGCGCAGGCGGATCGCCTCGCCCAGGCGCGCGCAGGCCTGGCCCTGAAGATCGAGCAGGCGCTGGCAGCGGTACAGCACGTCGCTGTGGAAGAACGCATCGACCAGGGCGCCGTAAGGGTAGTGCGAGGAACTGGCGCGCTCGTGGAAATCCTGTGCCATGTAATAGAGGCGCAGGTACAGGCCGGAGTTCACGCCCGGCCGCCCGGAACGGCCGAAGCGGGCGAGAATCGCGGTCTTGGCCTCGTTCAACGCGCCGACCACGCGCCGGTTCTGCTCGGCCAGGTCGAGCTGGCGGCGTTGCAGGTCGGCCTCACGTACCGGTTCGAACAGGGCGGCCTTCAGCTGCAGGTAGCGGCCCAGCTCGATGTAAAGCCGCGCCACGCGCTCGCGCACCGGTCGGTTGGCGAACAGTGCGGTCCACAGGATCGACAGCAGTCCGTACCAGACGGCGCCCGCCAGCAGGTGGCTGACCGCTTGCAGCGCGGTGTGCAGGTCGCTGGCACCGTGCTGCTCCAGCCCGATCATGGTGTAGATCGCCAGCGTTACCGTGGCCTGGGCGATGGATGCGTAGCGCTCGCCGAGCGCGCCCAGCAGGGTCAGGCCGAAGGTGGACAGTGCCAGCGCGCCGATGAAGATCCACGGCCAGGGGAACAGCCAGATCACCGACGCCGCAGCGATGCAGAAACACAGCAGCGACAGCGCCACCGCCTTGGTCCGGCCCCACCAGTTGTCGTCGGTCTCGGCGATGGCGCTGGCGATGATGCCGAGGAAAACGCCGGGCAGGGCGGTCAGCGCATCCAGCTGCCAGCACACGGCAAGCGCTGCGGTCAGGGCGATGAGCACGCGCAGGCCGTAACTGGCCTTCTCGTGGGCCCACAGGCGGCTGAGGCGGGATTGGCGGGCGGGCATGCAGGCTCGGCGGAAGGATCTCCCACCATTATTGCGGGGTGCGCGTGAAATATGGAGGGCGGACCACCGCGGTAGTGCCGGCCGCTGGCCGGCAGATTTGCCGTACCAAGAAAGCCGGCCAGCGGCCGGCTCTACCCTTAGATCCACGCCATGCGTGGATGGGCCGTTCTACGCACGCTGCGCGCGCTTGAGCAGCTTCGCTTCGCGCTTGCGTGCGCGACGTGCCCGCCAGCGTTCGGCCAGGCACGAGAAGATCACGTACAGCGCCGGCGTGCTGAGCAGGGTCAGGCTCTGCGAGAACAGCAGGCCGCCGATCATCGCGATGCCCAGCGGGCGGCGCAGTTCGGAGCCTTCGCCCAGGCCGATCGCCAGCGGCACCGCCGCCAGGATCGCCACCATCGTGGTCATCATGATCGGGCGGAAGCGCACGATGCTGGCCTCGCGCGCGGCATCGCGCGGTGCCAGGCCATGCTCGCGCTGCGCCACCAGCGCGAAGTCGATCATCATGATCGCGTTCTTCTTGACGATGCCGATCAACAGCACCAGCGCGATCATCGAGATCACCGACAACTCGGTGTTGGTGCCGAACAACGCGAGCAGTGCACCCACGCCCGCCGCCGGCAGCGTGGACAGGATGGTGACCGGATGGATCAGGCTCTCGTACAGCATGCCCAGCACCAGGTACACGGTCAGGATCGCGGCAAACACCAGGATCAGCATGTCGCTGGGGTCGGAGTTGAAGCCGAAGCCCGCATCATCGGCCAGGCGGATGTCACCAGGCATGCGCATGCCGGCCACGGTCGCGTCGATGATCGCCTTGGCCTCACCCATGCTCACGTTCGGAGCCAGGTTGTAGCTGAGGTCCATCGTCGTGTACTGGTTCTCGTGGGTGATCTGCGACGGGGCCAGGCCGGGCATCTGCGTGGCCACCGCGGTGATCGGCACCATGTCGCCGTTGCGCGCACGCACGTACACCTCGTCCAGCGCGGCGGGGGTGGCGGTCTGCGAGGGCAGGGCGTTGACCACCACGCTGTACTGGTTGATGTCCGAATAGATGGTGGAGATCTGGCGCTGGCCGAACGCACCGTACAGCGCACCGTCGATGGCACCCACGGTGATGCCCAGGCGTGCGGCCTTGGCGCGGTCGATCTGGATGTTCTGGCGCAGGCCGGCGTTGTCCACGTCGGTACCGACATCGCGCAGCTTGGGGTTCTTCTTCAGCTCCGCCTGCAGCTTGGGCAGCCATTCCTGCAGCGATGCCAGGTCGTTGCCCTGCAGCGAGATGCGGTACTGCGCGCCCTGGCTGGAACCGCCGCCATCGTTGCTGGGCAGATCCTGGATCGCGCGCAGGCGCAGCTGCAGGTCGGGGTAGCGGTCGGCCTTGGCACTCAGCCGTGCGAGTGCGTGCGCCGTGGTCTCGCGACGGCCATCGCTGCGCGATTTCAGCTCGATGTTGAACTGTGCGCTGGAGCCCTGGCGGCCGCTGCCCAGGCGCACGCCCACGGTCTTCACCGCAGGGTCGGCCATCAGCATGTCGGTGATGCGGCGCTGGCGGGCGACCATGTCCTCGAAGGACACCGTGGCGCTGGAATTGGCGCGGCCCCAGATCAGGCCGGTGTCCTGCGGCGGGAACGCGCCCTTTTTCACCGCGCCGAACAGGAAGACGGTGGCGCCGATCAGGATCAGCGGGGTCAGCGACAGCAGCAGCGCGTGGCGCAGCGAGAAGTCGAGGAACACGGTGTAGACGCGAAGCATGCGCTCATGGCCGGCATCCAGCCAGCGGCCGAAGCGCGACGGCGGCGCGCTGTGGTCGTGTGCGCTGAGGAAGCGGCTGCACAGCGCCGGAGTCAGCGTCAGCGAGACGATCATCGAGACCACGATGGCCGCCACCAGGGTGACGGTGAATTCGCGGAAGAACGCACCCATCATGCCGCTGGCGAACAGGAGCGGGATGAACACCGCCACCAGCGAGGCGGTGATCGAGACGATGGTAAAGCCGATCTCGCGCGCGCCGGTGAGCGCCGCCTGCATCCGCGGCATGCCTTCGTCGAGGTGGCGCATGATGTTCTCGATCACCACGATCGCATCGTCGACCACGAAGCCGATCGCGATCACCAGCGCCAGCAGGCTCAGGTTGTTCAGGGTGAAGCCCATCACGTACATCACCAGCGCGGCACCGGCCAGCGACAGCGGCACGGTCACCGCAGCGATCAGCGTGGGTGCCAGCCGGCGCAGGAACAGCGCCATGGTCAGCACCACCATCGCCAGGCTGATCAGCAGGGTGATCTGCACTTCATGCAGCGACGAGCGGATGGTCGGCGTACGGTCGAAGTACGGCGTCATCGTGGTGCCGGGCTGCAGGTAATCGCGCAGGGTCGGGATCTGCGCCTTGACCCGGTCCACGGTCTCCACGATGTTGGCGCCGGCTCGGGTGAACACGTACATCACCACCGCCGGTTTGTGGTCGAACCACGCGGCCTGGTAGGCATCCTGCTGGCCGTCGTAGACGTTGGCGATGTCCTTCAGGCGGATCACCCGGCCATCGCCCTGGGTCTTGACCACCAGGTCGGCGAAGTCGGCGGCACGCGCCACCGAGTCGTTGGCGATGATCGCGGTAGTGGTGTTGCCGTCGCTGAGGAAGCCGGTGGGCGAGGTCACGTTGGCCGCGCGCACGGCGTTGCGCAGGTCGTCGGCGGTCAGGCCGAGCGCGTTCATCAGGCGCAGGTTGACGTCCACACGCACCGCCGGCGTCGAAGCGCCAGCGATGTCGACCGAAGCAACGCCGCTGATCTGGCGGATGCGCTGGGCCAGCAGCGAGTCGGCGACGTTGTACAGCTCGTCGGCCGACTGCGTCTGCGAGGTCAGCGCGATGGCGATGACCGGGTCGTCGTTCGGATTCGCCTTCTGGTACATCGGCGAGCCCATGCCCGAAGGCAGGTCGGCCTGCGCCGAGTTGATCGCAGTTTGCACGTCCAGCGCGGCCGAATCGATGTTGTGGCCGCTCTGGAAGATCATGAACACCAGCGAGCTGCCTTCCGAGCTCGACGAGCGCATGCGGTCGATGCCCGGCAGCTGGCCGAGGTGGCGCTCCAGCGGCGCGGTGACTGTCGAGGCCATGGTCGCCGCATCCGCGCCGGACTGGCTGGCGTGCACGAAGATCACCGGGATCTCGATGTTCGGCAGTGCCGATACGCCCAGGCGCAGGTAGCAGATCAGGCCGACCATGAACAGGCCGATGGCCAGCAGCGCGGTGCCGATCGGGCGGCGGATGAAGGGGCCGGACAGGTTCATCGTGCGGCCCACCGCAGCAGCGGGGCGTGGATCATGCCTGCGGCTCCTGCAGCGAACCGTTGCGCAGTGCGCGCTGCTCGCGGCGGCGCGCCAGCCATTCGGAGAAGCGTTCCATGTACAGGTAGATCACCGGCGTCGTGTACAGCGTGACCAGCTGCGACAGCAGCAGGCCGCCGACGATGGCGATGCCCAGCGGGCGGCGCAGCTCCGAGCCGATGCCGGTGCCCAGCGCCAGCGGCAGTGCGCCGAGCATTGCCGCGGCGGTGGTCATCATGATCGGGCGGAAGCGCAGCAGGCAGGCGCGGCGGATCGCTTCATGCGCGTTGGCACCGGCGCGACGCGCCTCGATCGCGAAGTCCACCATCATGATGCCGTTCTTCTTGACGATGCCGATCAACAGCACGATGCCGACGATGCCGTCCACCGACAGGCTCAGCCCGCACAGCATCAGCGCCAGCAGCGCGCCGACGCCGGCCGGTGGCAGCGTGGAGATGATCGTGATCGGGTGGATGTAGCTCTCGTAGAGCACGCCGAGCACGATGTAGATCACCACCAGCGAGGCCAGCAGCAGCCACACCACATCGGTCTGGCTGCCGGTGAATTCGGCGGCCTTGCCGATGAACTCGGCATGCAGGTGTGCCGACATGTCCAGGCTGTCCTTGGTTTCCTGGATCACACGCACCGCTTCGGACAGCGAATAGCCCGGCGCCACGTTGAACGAGACCGTTACCGCCGGCAGCTGCTGCTGGTGGCTGACCACCAGCGGCGCACTGCTGACCTTGCCTTCAGCCAGCGCCGACAGCGGGATGATGTTGCCGGCGCCGACGGTGATGCCGGTGTTCTGCGCGCCGATGCCGGTGGCGGTGGACGAGTTGGACGATGTGACCTGGCCGAAGCTGGTGGCATTGGTGCCGGTCAGCGCGCCGGCGCCGTTGGAAGCCACGGCCAGCTGTTCCATCAGCGCGGTGCTGGTACGGAACTCCGGCGCCACTTCCAGCACAACCCGATACTGGTTGAGTTCGGTGAAGATGGTCGAGATCTGGCGCTGGCCGAAGGCATCGTAGAGCGTGTCGTCGATGGTCTGCATCGGCACGCCCAGCACACTGGCCTTGTCGCGGTCGATGTTCAGTTCAAGCGCGCGGCCCTGGTTGGACAGGTTGTTGTCCACGTCGGCCAGTTCCGGGCGCTTGCGCAGCGCTTCGGTCAGGCGCGTGGCCTGCGTGGCCACCGTTGCCGAATCCACGTCCGACAGCGAGTACTGGTACTCGGTGGCGGCCACGCGGGTGTCCAGGGTCACGTCCTGCACCGGCTTCAGGTACAGCGCCACGCCCGGGATTCCGGCCACCGCCTTCTGCAGGCGCGGCAGGATCTCATCCAGGCCATCACGCTGGCTGCGCTCCTTCAGCACGATCGACAGCTGGCCCTGGTTGAGCGTGGGGTTCATGCTGCCGGCACCGATGAATGCCGACACGCCGGTCACGTCCGGATCCTGGCGCAGGGCTTCGGCGACCTGCCTGGTGCGCTGTTCCATCTGCGGGAAAGCGATGTTCTGGTCGGCCTGCACCACGCCGGTGATCAGGCCGGTGTCCTGCTCGGGCAGCAGCCCCTTGGGAATCAGCACGTACAGCAGCACGGTCAATACCAGCGCGCCACCGGCCACGGCCAGGGTCAGGCGCTGGTGGCCCAGCACCCAGTCCAGGCTGTGCTCGTACAGGCCGACGGTGCGCGTCCACAGGTTCTGTTTGCCGGCCGCCGCTGCGCGCTCATGCGCATCCTCGCCCTCGGGCAGGGCGTCGGGCTTGAGCAGGTAGGCGCACATCATCGGGGTCAGCGTCAGCGAGATCAGCATCGACAGCACAACGGCGATGCTCAGCACCCAGGCGAACTCGTGGAACAGGCGGCCGGTGACGCCAGGCATCAGCAGCAGCGGCAGGAACACCGCCACCAGCGAGACCGTCAGCGACAGCACGGTGAAGCCGATCTGGCGCGCGCCGATCTCGGCCGCTTCCTTGCCACTCTTGCCCTGCTCGATGTAACGCACGATGTTCTCGATCATCACGATCGCATCGTCGACCACGAAGCCGGTGGCCACCACCAGCGCCATCAGCGAGAGGTTGTCCAGCGACATGCCGGCAAAGGCCATCACCGCGAAGGTGCCGGCCAGCGACAGCGGCACCGCCACCGAGGGAATGATCGTGGCCCACAGCCGGCGCAGGAATACGAAGATCACCGCCACCACCAGGCCGATGGTGAGGATCAGGGTGAACTGCACTTCGTGCACCGAGGCGCGGATGGTCTCGGTGCGGTCGTTGAAGATCTCCAGGTGCACGTCGGCCGGCAGCACGCCCTGCAGCTGCGGCAGGATCGCGCGGATGCGCTCGACGGTCTGCACGATGTTGGCGCCCGGCTGGCGGCGCACTTCCAGCAGCACCGCCGGCTTGCCATCGGCCCAGGCCGCCAGCTGGTCGTTCTCCACGCCGTCGACCACCTCGGCCACGTCGGACAGCCGCACCGGGCGGCCGTTCTTGTAGCTGATGATGGTGTCGCGGTACTCGGCGGCGCTGGCCAGCTGGTCGTTGGTGCCGATGCTGTAGGACTGGGTCTTGCCGTTCAACGAGCCCTTGGGCGCATTGACGTTGGCCTGGGTGAGCGCGCTGCGCAGCTGTTCCAGGGTCAGGCCCATGTTCGACAGCTGCGCCGGATTGACCTGGATGCGCACGGCCGGGCGCACGTTGCCGGCAATCGAGACCAGGCCGACGCCCTGCACCTGCGACAGGCGCTGGGCCAGGATCGAGTCGGCGTAATTGTTGACGTCGCGCAGCGGGCGCGTGTCAGAGGTCAGTTTCAGGGTGACGATGGCCGCGTCGGCCGGGTTCACCCGGTTGTAGACCGGCTGGTAGGGCAGCGACGAGGGCAGGGTGGCCTGGCGGATCGCCGCCTGCACGTCCTGCGCGGCGATGTCGATGTCGCGGTCCATCGAGAACTGCAGGATGATCGTGGACAAGCCAGCCGACGAGTCGGAGGTCATCAGCTCCAGCCCGGAGATCTGCCCGAACTGGCGCTCCAGTGGCGTGGTGACCAGCGAGGCCATGGTGGTGGCGTTTGCGCCGGGGTACTGGGTGGTGACCACCAGGCTGGGCGCATCGATTTCCGGCAGCGCCGATACCGGCAGCTTGCGGTAACCGAGGATGCCCAGCAGCAACAGGCCCGCCATCAACAGCGAGGTAGCGATCGGGCGGCGGATGAAGATCGTCGAAAAGCCCACGGACTGATCCTTGCTGGCACTTCAATGTCGGCGCCGGCGGGTCCGCCGGCGCGAGGGAGAACCGTGGCCTGCGCTCAGCGCGGACCGCCACCGCGACGGCCACCGCCGCCACCGTTCTTCTGTTCGGCCGCCTTCAGCTCGGCCTCGGTCGGTGCGGCCGGGGTTTCGCCCGGCTTCAGTGCGGTGACCTTGCTGCCCGGCTTCAGGCGGAACTGGCCTTCACTGACCACCCGCTCGCCGCCCTTCAGGCCTTCGGCGATCTGCACCTGGCTGTCGCCCACTTCCACGCCGCTGCGCACGGTCTGCATCTTCACCGTGTTGTCGCCCTGCACGACGTAGACGTACTCGCCATCCGGCCCACGCAGCACGGCCTGGGTCGGAATGACCACGCCGCCGGCAATCGTGCGCAGCTGCATGCGCACGTTGACGAACTGGCCCGGCCACAGGCCGTTGTCGGTGTTGTCGAACAGCGCGCGCGCCTTGAAGGTGCCGCTGTCGGCACTGATCAGGTTGTCGACCACGTCCAGCTTGCCGTCGCCGGACAGCACGTGCGAGTCGGCGCGGTCCAGTGCCGCCACCGGCACCGCGCCGGTGGCCTGCGCCTGGCGCACGTCGCCGAGCTGGCGTTCGGGCAGGTTGAACAGGACGTGGATCGGGTGGATCTGGGTCAGGGTGACCAGCGCGGTGCCGGCGTTGACCACGTTGCCCGCGTCGACCGCGCGGATGCCGGCGATGCCGGTGATCGGTGCGGTGACCCTGGTGTACTGCAGCTGCACCTGTGCCGAGCGCATGCTGGCTTCGTTCGCCGCGACTGCGCTTTCGTACTGTGCCACTTGGTTTCGTTGTGTATCCAGATCGGCCTTGGCGACGAACTGGCGGTACTCCGGCGCATTGGAGCGCTGGTAGTTGGAGCGCGCGGTGGCCAGCAGCGCCTCGTTCTGGCGCTTGGCTGCCGCGGCCTGGTCGTAGCTGGCCTGGGCGGTGCGTGGATCGATCACTGCCAGCACGTCGCCCTTCTTCACTTCCTGGCCTTCGCGGAAGTTCAGGCTCATCAGCTGGCCACCGACCTGCGGGCTGACGGTGACGGTGTTCATTGCCGTCACGGTACCCAGTGCGCTGGCATACACCGGTACGTCCTGGTGCGTGGCCTCGACCACGGTCACCGGCACCGGGCCGGCATCCGGGTCTTCGCCACCTTGGCGTGCTCCCGCTGCCGGCTTTCCAGCCTTGTCCTTGCCCCCGCCGATGACGCGCAGGCCGACCACGGCCAGCACCAGAACCGCCACGACCAGCAGCACGATCTTCCAAACACGTGACATTACGAGGACTCCAAGAGGGCTGGACGGGGCGCGGCCCCGGTTGGCAATGCGCAAAGCATACCTGTGCCACATCACGTTTCCTGCATGACGGATGGGACGGGCGCTAAGACCGGATCCGGCCGCGGAGGTTCCCGTGGCGGCGGTGTTGCCCTACATTCAGCTGGACCCCTCTTGCTGTGGAGATTGCGATGCGCCGTTCGCTGCTGCTGTCCGCCCTGCTGCTGACCCTGCCGGCCGTTGCCCACGCCCAGGACGGGCAACGCCCCGAAGTGACCGCCGCTGCCCAGCGCCTGCAGGCCAAGGTGGTTGAATGGCGCCGCGACTTCCATCAGCACCCGGAACTGTCCAACCGCGAGGCGCGCACCTCGGCCGAGGTCGCCAAGCGCCTGCGTGCGATGGGCTTGAAGCCGAAGACCGGCATCGCCCACCACGGCGTGGTGGCGATCATCGAAGGCGGCAAGCCCGGCCCGAAGATCGCGCTGCGTGCGGACATGGACGCGCTGCCGGTAACCGAACAGACCGGGCTGCCGTTCGCCTCCAAGGCCACCGACCAGTACCGCGGCCAGACCGTGGGCGTGATGCATGCCTGCGGCCATGACGCGCACACCGCCACCCTGCTGGGCGTGGCCGAAGCGCTGGTGTCGATGAAGAAGGACCTGCCGGGCCAGGTGATGCTGATCTTCCAGCCGGCCGAGGAAGGCGCACCGCCGCCGGAAGAGGGCGGTGCCGCGCTGATGCTGAAGGAAGGCCTGTTCGCCGACTTCAAGCCGGAGGCGGTGTTTGGCCTGCATGTGTTCTCCAGCGTGCAGGCCGGTCAGATCGCCGTGCGTGGCGGTCCGCTGATGGCAGCCTCGGACCGCTTCGGCATCAAGGTGATCGGTCGCCAGACGCACGGCTCGGCACCGTGGAACGGTGTCGACCCGATCGTGGCCACGGCCGATCTGGTCGGTACCGCGCAGACCATCGTCAGCCGCCGCGCCAACCTCTCCAAGCAACCGGCGGTGCTGACCTTCGGTGCGATCAACGGCGGCATCCGCTACAACATCATTCCGGACGAGGTGGAGATGGTCGGCACCATCCGCACCTTCGACGAGGGCATGCGCCAGCAGATCTTCGCCGACTTGCGCAACGTGGCCGAACACACCGCCGCCGCGCACGGTGCGAAGGCGGTGACCGACATCTACGAATCGGAGGGCAACCCGGCCACGGTGAACGACCCGGCGCTGACCGCGAAGATGCTGCCGAGCCTGCAGGCGGTGGTGGGCAAGGACAACGTCTACGAGCCACCGCTGCAGATGGGCGCGGAGGATTTCTCGCTGTACGCGAAGGAAGTGCCGGGGATGTTCTTCTTCGTTGGTTCCACCAGCGTGGGCATCGACCCGGCGACGGCGCCCGCCAATCATTCGCCGAAGTTCCTGCTGGATGAGAAGGCGCTGGATGTCGGACTGCGCGCGCTGCTGCAGGTGAGCCTGGATTACCTGCACGGTGCCGGCACGCCTGCGGGGTGAGGGTTTCCGGCAGGGCTTGCAGCCCTGCACCCGCCTAAATCAACGTCAACGTCAAAAGCGGGCATTCCGTGGGATGGCGGGGTGGGTCCGGTTGAGGGGGACGCCGTAAACCCGTCCATGGGGGCTTGGCCGCGGCATCCATGCCGCGGACACCCCCTCAACCGGACCCACCCCGCCTTCGACAGTTTCCCGGGGCTGTTGGTGCCCGCTGCTGTTGGTGGGTGCCGACCGTTGGTCGGCACGGCGGACGTCATGAACGTCTGAAGGATCGGCTTTTGATCTTGATTTTTCTGATCTTTCCCGTGGTGGCGCGGGAAATTGTCCATGGCCGGGAGGGTGGGTTGGCTGGGGGCGTGAGCCGCATGGATGCGGCGACCGAGCTTACATGGACGTACTTGCAGCGGCCCCCAGCCAACCCACCCTCCCGGCCGACCCCGAGATCGTGCCTGAACCACCACGGAGGGGCTCCGCCGTTGGCCGGCCCGGCCGAAGGCCCGCCGTCCGCGCGATACAATGCCCCCCATGAACACCCCACAGGATTCCAGCCTCGGTCGCGAGGTCAGTTACCCGTCGCAGTACGATCCCGGCCTGCTGTTTCCCATCCCCCGCAGCGGCGCCCGCGCCGAGATCGGCCTCGATGACGCCGCGCTGCCGTTCGTCGGCCATGACCGCTGGCACGCCTTCGAGCTGAGCTGGCTCGACCCGCGTGGCAAGCCGCAGGTGGCCGTGGCCACCGTGCAGGTGCCGTGCACCTCGCCGCGGCTGATCGAATCGAAGTCGTTCAAGCTGTACCTCAACTCCCTCAACAGCACCCGCATCGACAGCGCCGAGGCACTGCGCGTGCGCATCGTGGCGGATCTGTCGGATTGTGCCGGTGCGCCGGTCCAGGTCGAGTTCGGGCTGCCGGGCCTGCGCGAGACGCCGCTCGGTGAATCCATCGACGGGCTGGAGCTGGAGATCGACTGCTACGGCCCGCCGCAGGCGGACTTTCTCTCGGCCAATGCCGGTGAGGTGGTGGAGGAGACCCTGGTTTCGGCACTGCTGAAGTCCAACTGCCCGGTCACCGGCCAGCCGGACTGGGCGACGGTCAGCCTGCGTTACCGCGGGCCGAAGATCGATCGTGCCGGCCTGCTGCGCTATCTGGTCAGCTACCGCGAGCACGCCGAGTTCCACGAGCAGTGCGTTGAGCGGATCTTCAGCGAGGTGTCTGCGCGCTGCCAGCCGCAATGGCTGGAAGTGGAGGCGCGCTATACCCGCCGTGGTGGCCTGGACATCAACCCGTGGCGCGCCAGTCCCGGCATTGCCGCCCCGGCCGCGACCTACCGCGAACTGCGCCAGTAACCGCCGCAGGCGGTTGCCCGTTGTGCCGGGCCATGCCCGGCGAACACCGGCCAGCGGCCGGCACTACCATGATTCGCAGGCGGTTACGGGTAGTGCCGGCCGCTGGCCGGCAATCGGCCAAGGCCGGATCCCCCTGGCACAGCCGGCCAGCGGCCGGCACTACCGGGCACCGTCTCTCCCGATTGTTCAGCCGCCCCCGGGGGCGGCTTCACATCTGCACCATCCCCATTTAACAACCGCCATGGCACCGTGCGAGCCACGTAGTCATGCAGACGGGAGTTGTGGATGAGTACCGAGAAGAAAGCCGATTTCTCCGGCGTCAGCGCCAGCGTCGACAGTACCGCCGAGCAGGTGCCGAAGGCGGACTTCTCCGGCGTGAGCGCTTCGGTGGACAGCACCGCCGAGATCGTCAGCGGCGGCACCTATACCGTGCAGAAGGGTGACTCGCTGTCGAAGATCGCCAAGCAGCATCTGGGCGACGCCAACGCCTGGAAGAAGATCTTCGAAGCCAATCGCGATGTGCTTGACGACCCGGACAAGATCTTCCCGGGCCAGACCCTGAAACTGCCGCCGAAGTAAGCCGGCGATCAAACGCCGTCCGACAATCCCTGGGAGGAACCCCGAATGATCAAGACCACCCCGCTCCAGACCGCCCTGATCGCCGCCCTGCTGGGCAGCGTTGCCTTGGTCGGTTGCAAGAAGAAGGAAGAGTCAACCGACACCAATGCGGCTCCGGCCGCCACGGCTCCGGCCGAGCCGGCAGCGCCGGCACCGATGACCGGTGCACCGCCGCCGATGGCGGAAGCTGCCGCGGTCAGCGTTTCCACCGTCACCGTGGGCAAGACCGCTGCCGCCGACAAATCGGTCGCCCCGGCTGCACTGTTCTCGCCGAAGGATGATGTCATCGTCTCGGTCAAGACCGATGGCGCCGCCAACAACGTCAATGTCGGTGCCAAGCTGACCTTCCAGGACGGCCAGGTGGCCGGCGAACAGACCGCGACCCTGAATGCCAGCGGCGCGGAGACCACCAACGTCACGTTCAAGAATGCAAAGGGCTGGCCGGCCGGCAAGTACCGCGCCGAGGTCACGGTCGATGGCAAGGCGGCTGGAACGCCGCAGGAGTTCGAGGTCAAGTAAGTCCTGCCGACTCTCTCCCGGCAGGACTCACGATGGACGCAGCCGCAAGGCTGCGTCCTTTTTTATTGGCCGGTGGCTGGCTTCATCCATGCATGGCGTGGATCCACTGACGGCGGCGTTCGCGCAGATCCACGCCGCGCGTGGATGGATCACAGCGTTGCCGCCGTGCAGTACCGCCGCGTATGGCGCGGCTTTGCCCCGCGCGGCTGAAAACGCGACAATGCAGGGGTTTCCCCGCCGCGCGCCCACCCTGACGGCGACGGGGGAAAGCGACACGGTTGCACGTGGCCCGGCGCTGGCGCCGGCCTTCCCCTGAGCATTGCTACAGAGTCCAAGTCCCCCATGTCCAAGATCCTCTACACGCTGACCGACGAAGCACCGTTCCTGGCGACCCAGTCGCTGCTGCCGATCGTCGACGCCTACACCGCCACTGCCGGCATCGTGGTGGAAACCCGTGACATCTCGCTGTCCGGCCGCATCCTGTCGCAGTTCCCGGAACTGCTGTCCGACGCGCAGAAGGTCAGCGACGACCTGGCCGAGCTGGGCCAGCTGGCGACCACCCCGGACGCCAACATCATCAAGCTGCCGAACATCTCCGCCTCGGTGCCGCAGTTGAAGGCGGCCATCAAGGAACTGCAGGACCAGGGCTATGCGCTGCCGGATTACCCGGAAACCCCGGCAGACGACCAGCAGCGCGACTACAAGGCGCGCTACGACAAGGTCAAGGGCAGTGCGGTGAACCCGGTTCTGCGCGAAGGCAACTCCGACCGTCGTGCACCGCTGTCGGTGAAGAACTACGCGCGCAAGCACCCACACCGCATGGGCGCCTGGGCGTCGGATTCGAAGTCGCACGTCGCGCACATGGCCGCCGGCGATTTCTACGGCAGCGAGAAGTCGGCCACCCTGGCCAACGCCGGTGCGCTGAAGATCACCTTCCACGGCAAGGACGGCAGCGCCGTCGTGCTGAAGGAAAAGACCACGGTCAAGGCCGGCGAGATCGTCGATGCCGCCGTCATGAGCCGCAAGGCGCTGGCCGCGTTCATCGGTGAGCAGATCGCCGATGCCAAGGCCCAGGGCGTGCTGTTCTCGCTGCACCTGAAGGCGACCATGATGAAGGTCTCCGACCCGATCATGTTCGGTGTGGCGGTCAACGAGTTCTACAAGGACGTGCTGGCCAAGCACGCCGACGTGCTCAAGCAGGCCGGTTTCGATGCCAACAACGGCATCGGTGACCTGGCCGCGCGCCTGCCGTCGCTGCCCGAAGCCACCCGCGCCGCGATCGAAGCGGACCTGGCCGCCGAGTACGCGCAGCGTCCGGGCGTGGCCATGGTCAATTCGGACAAGGGCATCACCAACCTGCACGTGCCGAGCGACGTGATCGTCGACGCCTCGATGCCGGCGATGATCCGCGACTCGGGCAAGATGTGGAACGCCGAAGGCAAGCTGCAGGACACCAAGGCGGTCATTCCGGACCGCTGCTACGCCGGCGTGTACCAGGCCGTCATCGACGACTGCAAGGCGCACGGCGCCTTCGACCCGGCCACCATGGGTTCGGTGCCGAACGTCGGCCTGATGGCGCAGAAGGCCGAAGAGTACGGTTCGCACGACAAGACCTTCCAGATCGCCGCCGACGGCGTGGTCAAGGTCACCGACGATGCCGGCAACGTGGTGTTCGAACACGCCGTGGAAGCCGGTGACATCTGGCGCATGTGCCAGACCAAGGACGCGCCGATCCAGGACTGGGTCAAGCTGGCCGTCGAACGCGCCCGCCTGAGCAGCACCCCGGCCGTGTTCTGGCTGGATGCCGCCCGCGCCCACGACGCGCAGGTCATCGCCAAGGTCGAGCAGTACCTGAAGAACCACGACACCACCGGCCTGGACATCCGCATCCTGCCGCCGGTGGAAGCCACCGCGTTCTCGCTGGACCGCATCCGCAAGGGCGAGGACACCATCTCGGTGACCGGCAACGTGCTGCGCGACTACCTGACCGACCTGTTCCCGATCATGGAGCTGGGCACCAGCGCCAAGATGCTGTCGATCGTGCCGCTGATGGCCGGTGGCGGCCTGTTCGAGACCGGCGCCGGTGGTTCGGCCCCGAAGCACGTGCAGCAGTTCGTCGAAGAGGACTACCTGCGCTGGGATTCGCTGGGTGAGTTCCTGGCCCTGGCCGCGTCGCTGGAACACCTGGGCAACCGCTACGACAACGCCGCCGCCCGCGTGCTGGCCAAGGCGCTGGACGAAGCCAACGGCCAGTTCCTGGACAACGACAAGTCGCCGTCGCGCAAGCTGGGTGGCATCGACAACCGTGGCAGCCACTTCTACATCGCGCTGTACTGGGCGCAGGCGCTGGCCGCACAGGACGAAGATGCGGCACTGAAGGCACGCTTCGCACCGCTGGCCAAGGCACTGACCGACAACGAGCAGAAGATCGTCGAAGAGCTGATCGCGGTGCAGGGCAAGGCCGTGGACATCGGCGGCTACTACCGCCCGGACGTCGCCAAGGCGAGCAAGGCGATGCGCCCGAGCGCGACCTTCAACGCCGCGCTGGAGCAGCTGCGCGGCTGATCATCGCCGTTCGGTCGTGACACCGGAACCCGCGCTTCGGCGCGGGTTTCTTTTGGGCTCCGGGTCAGAACCCTTTTGCCATGCAAAAGGGATCTCACCCCATTCGACCCGCGTCCAGAACCGTGATTCCCGTCGGCTGTCGGAATGTCGTCAACGAGGCATGAAACTTGCCCGCGATGGCCGTCGCAGAACTGATCGGACACCGTCTGCAACCGCCCTCGATCTGAGCAGTCGATCACGACGGCTGCCGCTGGCGATGCCCTAGCCTTGGCGACGCGAGGCCACCGGGGAGGTGGCCGCACGGGGAACACGGATGGCACGCGTGCTGGTAGTGGGAACCGACATCCAGGGCGAGCAGGCCCTGCTGCAGCGGCTGCGCGTGGCATCGGCCCTGCCGGACGGCCAGATCCGCCGCAGCCAGGACCTGGACGATTGCGACCTGCTGGTCATCCGCGATACGCCGGCGCTGCGCAACGCGGCCCAGCGCATGCGCCAGCAGCGTCCGCGACTGCAGTGCTGGATCGAAGACATCGGCGGCCAGCTGCGTGATGGCGACGGGCACCAGGACGTGCTTGATGACAGTGCCATCGGTCGCGCGCTGCGTCGCATGCAGTTGGCAGTGGAGCCCTTGGCCATGCACGCACCCGCACCGATCCGCCTGGCTGATGGTGCGCATGCCATCACCCGTCTGCTGCGCGAGCGGCTGCCGCTGCGACAGGGCCAGGCCCTGTTGAGTGATGCGGGCGAGCCTCTGCTGCTGATGGACCTGGAGCATGACCAGGCCGTGCTGCTGCAGGAACCGGCTACGGCCCTGGTGGAGCGTTTGGCCGATGCCTTCGAACGCCTGCAGCTGGATGCGCTGACACCCGCACGCCTGCATGGCCTGGCCGGCGAACGGCCACGCCAGCCACTGCGGCCGCTGCTGTGGCAATGGGCGCAACGCAGCCGCCATTGGCAGGCACTGGACGAACGCCTGCGCGGTGCTTCGGTAAAGCTGCTGCGCTGGCCCGACTTCCGTGTGCTGGGCCATGACCATGATGGCTTCCGCCTGTGCTCGCTGCTGCTCAAGCGCGCGTGCACGGTGGACGAGTGCGCGATGTTGCTTGATCTGCCGCCTGCGGCCGTGCGTGATTTCATCCATGCCGCTTACCTGTGCGGTTACGCGCAGCTGCAGGCAGCACCGGCGGTACCGCTGGCGGAACGCGCTGCCGGCGCTGACAACGGCCTGCTCGCCCGCCTGTGGCGTCACCTGCGTGGGAGCGAACGCAATGCGTGAGCACAAGGTGGTGGTGCTGGGCGGCATGGGCAGTGGCAAGTCGACCCTGGTGCGCAGCATCGCAGCCGGCGCGGTGGTCGACACCGACGTGGCCAACAGCGACCGCCTCGGTGCCGACAAGGCCTCCACCACGGTCGCCCTGGACTATGCGGATATCGACCTGCCCAATGGCGAGCGGCTGCGCCTGTATGGCACGCCGGGCCAGCAGCGCTTCGATTTCCTCTGGCCGATCCTGCTGCAGGGCGCCCGCGGCGCCGTGCTGCTGCTGGATGCGCGGCGCGCGGGCGTGGTTGCCGAACTGGAGGATTATCTGCAGGTGTTGCGGCCGTTCGCATCGTCATTGGCGCTGGTGGTGGCCGTCACCCATCTCGACCAGGCACCGCACGCCGCGCTGGATGAGTGGCTCGCACGTGCGAGCCTCGATGATCAACCGCTGCCTTTGCTGGCGGTGGATGCCCGCGACCGCGAACAGGGATTGCTGCTGATGGATGTATTGATGGGCGAGATGGAAGCGCACGCACTGGTGGCCGCGCATGGCTGACGGACAGGTGGCGCTACTGCCCGACGCCGGCCAGCGTGAGCGCCTGCAGCCCTTGCTGCGAGACCTGCAGCAGCGGGTGGAAGGCATACGCACGGTGGTGCTGGCCAGTGTGGATGGCTTCGCCCTGGTCAGTGCCGGTGCCGAAGGGCGCGGTGAACGCCTGGCAGCGATGACCAGCGCGATGCTGGCGCTGGCTGCAGCAGTGGGGCGCGAACTGGTGCTTGGGGATCTGCAGACGCTGATGCTGGAAGCCGCGGGCGGCAAGGTGCTGATGCTGGCGATCCAGGCCGAGGGACGCGCACCGCTGCTGCTGATGGCGGCTTGCGACCAGCGCAGCGTGATCGGCCAGGTGCTGTGGCAGAGCAGGGAATGTGGCCAGGCGATCCTGGCCGAACTCGGCGGATCGTGAGCCCGGCCGCAGGGGAACGAGGGGCTCGAACCAACATCGACAAGGGGTGCGACGTGGCTGGACTGAATGAATCGTTGAACGCATTGATGGGCATCGACGGCGCGCAGGCAGTGGCGCTGGTCGACTATGAAAGCGGCATGCTGCTGGGCGAAGCCGGTGCCGGCATGGACATGGAAGTGGCCGCCGCCGGCAACACCGAAGTGATCCGTGCCAAGATGAAGACCGCCGCATCGCTGAACCTCAACGACAGCATCGAGGACATCCTGATCTCGTTGGGCAAGGCGTACCACATCATGCGCCCAGTGGCGAAGAAGAAGGGCCTGTTCTTCTACATCGTGCTGGACCGTACCAGGTCCAACCTGGCATTGGCGCGGCGCAAGGTGCAGGACGTGGAAGCCGAACTGGCGATCTGAGCCAGTAGTGCCGGCTGCTGGCCGGCATCTGCATCGATTCATCGACGGTCCAGGTGCTGCCGGCCAGCGGCCGGCACTACCTTCGCGCTCGACGGCATCGCACACGCCAGCGTATGGTGAAGCCGGTCCTCCCGGGTGAGCCATGCATGTCCAGGCCTGACATCGCTGCCGAGCTGGCACCGCGCATCGCGGTAGCCATCCGCGACGGTTTCGAGCAGTACCACGCCCGCTTTGCGGCGATCACCGCGCGGGCGCGGCAGCGCTTCGAGCAGCGCGACTGGGCCGGCGCCCGGCAGGATGCGGTCGAGCGCATCGCCCTGTACGACCTGTGCATCGCCGAGCAGATGGATGCGCTGCGCCGCCTCGCCGGTGACGCGATCGGCGAGCGCGCGCTGTGGTTGCGGGTGCACGCCCGCTACAGCGCGCTGCTGCAGGGCCTGATCGACGCGGAGCTGTACAAGACCTTCTACAACACGTTGTCGCGACGCCTGTTCGCTACCCGCGGCGTGGACCCGGCGCTGGAGTTCATCGCCTTCGATGTCGAACCCTCCGATGCCATCACCCACCCGGTGGCGCGGCATACCTACGCGGTTTCGCCGACGCGGCCGGTGGAGGCGCTGCAGCGGGTGCTGGCCGACTATCGCTTCGATATCCCCTATGCGCACCAGCTGCGCTGCGCCGCGGCCATCGCGGTGCGCCTGCAGGATGACCTGGCCCACTGGGGCGATACGCCGGTACGCAGCATCGAGCTGCTCGACACGGTGTTCTACCGCGAGCGCCGCGCTTACCTGGTTGGCCGCGTGTTCGGCGAGCACCGGTTCTCGCCGTGCGTGATTGCCCTGGTGAACGACGAGCGTGGCCTGCGCGCCGATGCGGTGCTGACCCGGCGCCGGGACGTGGCCCACCTGTTCGGCGTGTCACGCAGCTATTTCCAGGCCAACCTGGCCACGGTCGGTGATGCGGTGGTGTTCCTGCGCAGTCTGCTGCCGGGCAAGCCCATCGATGAGATCTACACCGTGCTGGGCCGCGCCAAGCAGGGCAAGACCGAGCGCTACCGCACCTTCTTCCGTCATTTCAACGAGCACCCGCAGGAGCGGCTGGTGCATGCCGAGGGCACGCCGGGCATGGTCATGGCGGTGTTCACCCTGCCCAGTTACCCGCTGGTGTTCAAGCTGATCCGCGACCGTTTCGCGTGGCCCAAGGCGATGTCGCGGCAGCAGGTGGAAGAGAAGTACGCGCTGGTGTTCAACCTCGATCGTGTCGGCCGCCTGCTCGATGCGCAGCCCTATCGTCATCTGCGCTTCCCGCGCGAGCGCTTTGCGCCGGCCCTGCTGGATGAACTGCTGCAGCAGTGCGCGCAGAGCGTACGCATCGATGGCGATGAGGTTGAAGTCGCACTGTGCTATGTGCAGCGTCGTTTTCGTCCCTTGAATCTCTACCTGCGCGAGCAGGGCGGGGAGGCGGTGCGGGCGGCGGTGCTCGACTATGCGCAGGCGATCACCGACATGGCGCGCAACAACATCTTCCCCGGTGACATGCTGCCGAAGAATTTCGGCGTATCACGGCATGGCCGGGCCGTATTCTACGACTACGACGAGCTGTGCCTGGTCAGCGACTGCGTGTTCCGCGCCTGGCCGCAGCCGCGTACGCCGGAGGAAGCGATGTCCGACGAGCCATGGTTCCATGTGGGTCCGCGCGACGTGTTTCCCGAGCGCTTCGGCCCGTTCATGGGCCTGCCCGCTGCAGAGCTGGCAGCGGTGCGCGAGCACTACCGGCACCTGTTCGACCCGGGCTGGTGGCAGGGCCTGCAGGAACGTTTCGCCCGCGGTGACTATCCGGACACGCCGCCCTATGCTGGCGGGCACCGGTTGGCGTGAGCCAGCTGTCATGGGTGTTGGGACTGAGGTACTCTCGCCATTCATCACCAAGGATCCGGCAATGATGCGTCCCCCCCTGTTTCTCGCTCTCGCGTTGGCCGTTGGTGCCGGCACCCCACTGTTCGCCGGCGATGCCAGCGCACAGACCACGCGCGCGGTGCGTGCCACCGCGGAGATGAGCATGGTGCTCTCTGGCCATATCGAGGTCACGCCCGAGGGCGCGGTCAGTTCGTTGGTACTGGACCAGAAGTCGATGCTGTCTCCGAGCATCGCGTCCTTCGTGGAGGGCACCATCGGTGGCTGGCGCTTCGAACCCACCCTGCGCGATGGCATGGCGGTGGCGGCACGTGCGCCATTGCGGGTGCGCCTGCGGGGCAAGGCCATGGCCGATGGTGGCTACGAAGTCAGCATGACCAGCGTCAACTTCAGCGAGTACGATGAGAAAGCCACAGATTCGGTGACCCAAGGTCGCATGGCGCCCCCGCGTTATCCGGAAGAGGTCTATCGGAGTGGCGGCCAAGGCGAAGTGCTGCTGGTGGTCAGGATCGCGCGTGACGGCACGGTGGCCGATGTCGTTGCCGAGCAGGTGAACATGACCGTAGTCGGACGCGAGCGCACCCTTGCCAAGATGCGCGAAATCCTGGCCAGGGCCGCCGTCAGCAGTGCCCGCAAGTGGACGTTCAACCCACCGACCACCGGCGAAGCCAGCACCCGCGACAGCTGGACGGTACGCATACCGGTCAATTTCGGCCTGAACGATGATCCCAATGGAGCGGAGCGCTATGGCCGCTGGCGTGCCTTCATCCCGGGCCCACGGCAGGCCGTGCCGTGGCGGAAGGCAGATGCGATCGAGCAGGCCGGCAGCGACCTGCTGCCCGAGGGCGGCATCTACATGGTGGACGGCGCCAAGCGCGGCCTGCGCCTGCTGACGCCGCTGGAGCAGGGCTGACGATCACTGCGGAGCCGGCCCGCCCGGCTCCGCGTCAATCGGCGTAGGGGTAGACCACCACCCGGTTGCGGCCCTGTTCCTTGGCCAGGTACAGCGCCTTGTCGGCCAGCCGCAGTGCCTGCTCGGCATCGACATGGAAACTGGGGAAGTGGGCCACGCCCAGCGAGACGGTGATGGTGCCGACCGGTTCAAACGGATGGTCGGCAATGTGCTGGCGCAGACGCTCGCCAGCCTGTCGCGCTGACTCGGCGCTGATGCCCGGCAACAGCAGCAGGAACTCCTCGCCACCGGCGCGGCAGAGGATGTCGCTGTCGCGCGAGTAGCGGCGCATCTGGTTGGCGATGTGGACGATGGCAGCGTCGCCGACGTCATGGCCGTGGTTGTCATTGATCGATTTGAAGCGATCGATGTCCAGCGCCAGGATCGCGAACGGGATGCCCTGTACCTGCAGGGCATCCAGCGCCTGCTGCAGGCCGCGGCGGTTGAGAAGACTGGTCAGCGGATCGGTGCGGCTGGCGCGGTTGAGCGTGCCGATGCGGTCCTGCAGCGCATTGAAGCTGTGCAGTACCGCCTGCTTGAGCTGGGCGACCTCGAAGTACCACGCGCGGATGCCGCTGACGTGGCTGATCGCATTGCCAGTGTCTTCGCCGCCCTGCACGTTGCGTGCGAGCTGCCACAGCGGCATCGAGATGCGACGGGCGAACCACCAGGTGATCAGCAGCGACAGCAGGCCCAGCGGGATTGCGTTCCAGATTACCGCAGTCATCAACCGCGACAGCGGCTGCAGCGTGGCCTCGGTCGGGCGCTGGGCGATGATGCCCCAGCCGGTGGCCGCCACCGGCGCATAGCCGGCCAGCATCGAAACGCCCAGGTTGTTGCGCACCTGCTGCGCGCCACGCTCGCCGCGCACCACGGCCTTTACTGCGGGGTTGCCGACCACGTAGTCGCCCACCCGCTTGCCATCGGCGTGGTACAGCAGGCGGCCATGGCGATCGACCACGTACAGGTAGGAACCATCACGGTAGTAGTGCTTGCCCAGCAGCGTGTGCAGTGCGCTGCGCTGGCGCAGGTACAGGGTGCCGCTGACGTAACCACGGTAGTGGCCCTGGCGATCGAAGATCGGGTGCGACAGCGAGACCAGCAGCTTGCCGGTGGCCGACTGGTACGGGTCGCTGATCATCGGCTGGCGCGCGGCCAGCGCGGCATTGTTGCCGACGCTGTGCAGTACTTCGCCCTGCAGCTGCAGGGTCTGCGGCGAGGTGGCGATCACCAGGCCGTCGGCATCCACCACCAGCGAAGAGTTGAAGCTGTTGGTCTGCAGCTGCAGGCGGCTGGCTTCGTCCTGGGCCTGTGCCGGGTCGAGGTTGCCCTGGCCGAGCCGCGTGGCGGCGTAGGCCAGTTCCTGCTGGGCAGCCAGCAGGAAGTTCTGGGTCGTTTCGGCCAGTTTGGTTGCGTAGACGCGGTTGGCCTCCAGGGTGTTGCCGACCAGCTGGTCGCGCTGCACCCGGTAGCTGGCCAGCAGGGTGTTGGCCAGCGCGATGATGGCGCTGAGCAGGGCCAGGGCGAGGATCAGCTTGCCCAGGTTGAGGCGGGGAGACAGCGTTCGCATGCGTCGACGGATCCGGCAGGAGGCTGGACCCGACCGGTTCTCCGGAAGGGGCGACAGCGGGAATCGGTGGCCAGGCCCTCGGGGCCGGGCAGGGCATCGGGCGGATTATCGCCAAAACCGGGCGGCGGTGAAGTGAAGTGGGTCGCCCTGCAGGCAAAAAAAAACCTGCCGCAGCGAGCGGCAGGTTCTTTTCGATGCAATGCCGTGGATCAGCGCTTCATCGAACCGAAGAACTCGTCGTTGGACTTGGTGTTCTTCATCTTGTCCAGCAGGAACTCCATCGCGGCCATTTCATCCATCGGATGCAGCAGCTTGCGCAGGATCCAGATCTTCTGCAGCAGTTCCGGTTCGATCAGCAGGTCTTCGCGGCGGGTGCCGGAACGGTTGATGTCGATGGCCGGGAACACGCGCTTTTCAGCGATGCGACGGCTCAGGTGCACTTCGCTGTTGCCGGTGCCCTTGAACTCTTCGTAGATCACCTCGTCCATCTTCGAGCCGGTGTCGACCAGCGCGGTGGCGATGATGGTCAGGCTGCCGCCTTCTTCCACGTTGCGCGCGGCACCGAAGAAGCGCTTCGGGCGGTGCAGGGCGTTGGCGTCCACGCCACCGGTCAGCACCTTGCCCGAGCTCGGCACCACGTTGTTGTAGGCGCGGGCCAGGCGGGTGATCGAGTCGAGCAGGATCACCACGTCCTTCTTGTGCTCGACCAGGCGCTTGGCGCGCTCGATGACCATTTCGGCCACCTGCACGTGGCGCGCGGCCGGTTCGTCGAAGGTCGAGCTGATGACCTCGCCGCGCACGGTGCGCTGCATTTCGGTCACTTCTTCCGGGCGCTCGTCGATCAGCAGCACGATCAGGTGCACGTCCGGGTGGTTGGTGGTGATGGCGGTGGCGACCTGCTGCATCATCATGGTCTTGCCGGCCTTCGGCTGCGACACGATGAGCGAGCGCTGGCCCTTGCCCTGCGGCGCCATCAGGTCGAGGATGCGGCCGGTGATGTCTTCCGACGAACCGTTGCCGCGCTCCAGGGTGAAGCGGCGGCGCGGGAACAGGGCGGTCAGGTTCTCGAACAGCACCTTGTTCTTCGACGCTTCGATCGGCTCGCCGTTGATGGTGTCGACGATGTTCAGCGCGAAGTAGCGCTCGCCGTCCTTCGGGAAGCGGATGCGGCCGGAGATATGGTCGCCGGTGCGCAGGTTGAAGCGGCGGATCTGGCTGGGCGAGATATAGGTGTCGTCCGGGCCGGCCAGGTAGCTGGCTTCGGCCGCGCGCAGGAAGCCGAAGCCGTCCGGCAGGATTTCCAGCACGCCGTCGGCGGCGACGCCGTCACCGTGGCGGGTCAGTACCTTCAGCAGGGCGAAGATCACATCCTGCTTGCGGGCGCGTGCCACGCCTTCGGAGATCTGCAGCTGCTCGGCGATTTCCAGCAGCTTCTGTGCCGGCATGCGCTTGAGGTCGCTCAGCGAATAGACCGGGAAGCCTTCCGGCACGTTGGCGTGCGGACGCGGCACGAAGGGCTGCTGCTCGCCGCCGTCGTTGGGCATGCCGTCGTCGCGGAAGCGGTTGTTGTTGCGGTCACGGTCGCGGCGGTTGCGGAAGCGGTCACGGCGGTTGCCCTGGCCTTGCCCCTGGCCCTGCTGGCCGTTCTGGTTGTACGGGTTCTGGCCCTGGTTCTGGCCACCGCCCTGGTGGTTCTGCTGCCGCGGCTGGCCGGATTCGCGACCCTCACCACCTTCGCCACCGCCACTGCTGGCAGGGGCCTCGGCGGCGGGCGCGCTCGGTGCGGGGGCCGGTGCCTCGGGCGCGGCGGCCAGCGGCAGGGTCGGCTGCGCCGGAGCGGCGCTGGTTTCGGCGGCTGCCGGGGCGGCGGCCTTGCTCACGCGGGGCTTGCGCACGCGCTTTTCGGCGGGCGCATCGGCGCTGCCGGTTTCGGAAGTGTTATCGGACAAGAGCGTTATTCCTCGCTTGAAGGTGCGAGCGCCCGGCTGGGGCGGCGAACGTTGGGAATGGGTCTGGAAGAAACTGCGTCCAGAGGGTGCGGCACGCGAACGCGGCCGGATGTGCCGACACTATCATCGGCCTGCGGCGCCGTGCAAGGGCTGCCGGGAACAGCATTCATCATGGACGCAGGGCGTCCGCCGGCAGCCGCGGGTGGCGGCTGCCGGAAAACAGCAGGATCAGGCCAGGGCCTTGTCCAGCAGGCCGGCCAGCTGGGCCTTGCCCACCGCACCGATCTGCTCGCCGACCTTCTCGCCGTCCTTGAACACGACCAGGTACGGGATCGAACGCACGTGGTACTTGGCGGCCAGCGCACGATTGTGGTCGACGTTGACCTTGGCGATCTTGGCGCGGCCCTGGTAGGCATCGGCCAGTTCGTCCAGCGCCGGGGCGATCATCTTGCACGGGCCACACCATTCGGCCCAGAAATCGACCAGCACCGGTTCCTTGGAATTCAGCACTGCGCTATCAAAGTCGGCGTCGCCGACATGTACAACCTTGTCGCTCATCTTGGTTTCTCGTCTTGGATTGCACCCGGCCATGCCGGAGGTGGGTGAACTGGGCCATGCCCGGTGGCGCGACCCTCGTCGTTGCCTCGCGGCGCACTGCCGCGGTGCGTTCGGCGGGATGCCTGGACGCTCACGGCCGGCAGTGTACCCCTATCGCAGGGCGGGGACAGGCGCCGGCTGGAACCCAGCGTATCGTGATCGCTTCGAAGCCCGGTATGTGTCGGATTTCACTGTCTTCCCGAAGATGGGGATGGCAGCGGGCGACACCAGCGGGACCGGCGGGGTCGTTCAAGTCCCGTGTGGCTGGATGAAGGCGCGCCGTCTCTCCAGCTGGTGAGACAGGGCATTCCGGTTTGCCGGCCCGAGTGCGTTAAACTGGGCCATTGTGCGGCGCGCGGACCGGGTGGTCCCAGCCTGCCAACCCGCCGCAGGGGCCGCAGTTTGCGACGGTGCCCCTAGACGATGAAGTGCCAGCCGCCCCACGGGCCGGCGGCCATACCAAGACGGACTCATGAGCGACAAACCGCTGACCGATTTGACCTTTTCCTCCTTCGAGCTGCACCCGGCCCTGCAGGCCGGCCTTGAAGGAGCCGGATTCACCCGCTGCACCCCGATCCAGGCGCTGACCCTGCCGGTCGCGCTGCCCGGCGGTGATGTCGCCGGCCAGGCCCAGACCGGCACCGGCAAGACCCTGGCCTTCCTGGTCGCTGTCGTGAACCGCCTGCTGACGCGTCCGGCGCTGGCCGATCGCAAGCCGGAAGATCCGCGTGCGCTGATCCTCGCCCCGACCCGCGAGCTGGCCATCCAGATCCACAAGGATGCGGTGAAGTTCGGTTCCGACCTGGGCCTGCGCTTCGCCCTGGTCTACGGCGGCGTGGATTACGACAAGCAGCGCGAGCTGCTGCAGCAGGGCGTGGACGTGATCATCGCCACCCCGGGCCGCCTGATCGACTACGTCAAGCAGCACAAGGTGGTGTCGCTGCACGCCTGCGAGATCTGCGTGCTGGACGAAGCCGACCGCATGTTCGACCTGGGCTTCATCAAGGACATCCGCTTCCTGCTGCGCCGCATGCCGGAGCGCACCACCCGCCAGACCCTGCTGTTCAGTGCCACCCTCAGCCACCGCGTGCTGGAGCTGGCCTACGAGCACATGAACGAGCCGCAGAAGCTGGTGGTCGAAGCCGAGACCATCACCGCCGCGCGCGTGCGCCAGCGCATCTACTTCCCGGCCGACGACGAGAAGATCCCGCTGCTGCTGGGCCTGCTGTCGCGCAGCGAAGGCGCGCGCACCATGGTCTTCGTCAACACCAAGGTGTTCGTCGAGCGCGTGGCGCGTTCGCTGGAAAAGGCCGGCTACCGTGTCGGCGTGCTGTCCGGCGACGTGCCGCAGAAGAAGCGCGAGAGCCTGCTCAACCGCTTCCAGAAGGGCCAGCTGGAAATCCTGGTGGCCACCGACGTGGCTGCGCGCGGCCTGCACATCGACGGCATCAAGTACGTCTACAACTACGACCTGCCGTTCGACGCCGAAGACTACGTGCATCGCATCGGCCGCACCGCGCGCCTGGGTGAAGAGGGCGACGCGATCAGCTTCGCCTGCGAGCGCTACGCCATGGGCCTGCCGGACATCGAGGCCTACATCGAGCAGAAGATTCCGTCCGAGCCGGTCACCAAGGAACTGCTGACCCCGCTGCCGCGCCCGGAACGCCCGGCACCGGCTGCAGGCGAGGAAGGCGAGGACAACGAAAGCGTCGGCCAGATCTTCCGCGAAGCGCGCGAAGCCCGCGCCGCCGAGGAAGAGCGTCGGGGCGGTGGCCGCAGTGGCGGCCGTTCCGGCGGTGGTGGTGGTGGCCGTGGTGGCCGTGACGGTGAGCGCAGCGGCGAACGCCGTTCGCGTGGCCCGCGCAAGCCACGCGCGGAACGCGAGCAGGGCGCTGCCGCGCCGGCCGCCGGTGCCGAAGGCGCCGCTGCCCAGGCCCCGCGTCCGCCGCGTCCCCCGCGTGCCGAAGGCGCACCGGAAGGTGCGGTGGACGGCGAGCACAAGCCGCGCAAGCGCCGCCGCCGTCGCCACGGTCGTCCGGTCGAGGGTGCCGAGGGCGTGCAGAACGCCGCCGGCAATGGCGCCAGCCCGGTCACGCCGGTGCAGGTGGTGGCCAAGCCGGTGCGCACGGCTGCTGATACCGGCGATTCGTTCCTGACCCGCATCGGCCGCAAGATCCGCCGGATGCTGTCGGGCAGCTGATCGGCGCTGCCGATCAGCGGGTAGCACCCGACCGTTGGTCGGGTGGCTTCAAGGGCGTGCCGGCCAACGGTCGGCACCCACCCTGGCCGGCAGTTGTGTGGGTTGCCGGCCAGCGGCCGGCACTACCGATCGTGTGACCGTCTCCACGACGTCGCGCCGGTCCTGCATAATCGGGGCATGAGTGTCCTGCGCTTCGACAATGTCAGCAAACAGTACGCCGGTGGCCACCAGGCACTGACCGATGTCAGCTTCGAGGTCGCGCCGGGCGAGATGCTGTTCGTCACCGGCCATTCCGGTGCGGGCAAAAGCACCCTGCTCAAGTTGATTCATCTGGACGAGCGGCCCAGCCGTGGCGCGGTGGTGTTCGACGAGCGCAACCTGCTGAAGGTGCGTGGCGGCGATGTGCCCCGCCACCGTCGCGCGGTGGGTGCGGTCTACCAGGACCACCGCCTGTTGATGGACCGCTCGATCGCCGAGAACGTGGCGCTGCCGCTGATCCTGCGCGGCACCCGCCGTGGCGACATCAGCAAGCGCGTGCGCTCGGTGCTGGAACGGATGGGCCTGGGCCACCGCGAGAAGGCGCTGCCCTCGCAGCTGTCGGCCGGTGAGCAGCAGCGCGTTGGCATCGCCCGCGCCATCGTCGGTGAGCCCAAGCTGCTGGTGGCCGATGAGCCGACCGGCAACCTCGACCCGACCCTGGCGGCGGAGATCATGGCCCTGTTCGCCGAGCTGCCCGCGCGCGGCACCAGCGTGCTGGTGGTGAGCCACGACCTGCCGCTGCTGCGCCGCATGCGCAAGCGCGTGCTGATCCTCGACCACGGCCGGCTGGTGGATGACATCTCGCCGCAGGACCTGGCGGAGTAACCCATGGCGAAGAACGAAAACAGCGAAGCCGCCGCCCCCTCGCGCGTGGGCGTCTGGTTCCAGCACCACGCGCACAGCGTGGTGTTCAGCCTCGGCCGCGCCTGCCGCAAGCCGTGGGCGACCCTGCTGACGGTGATGGTCATGGCGCTGGCGCTGGCCCTGCCGCTGGGCCTGTCGATCGCGCTGGACAACCTCAAGCAGTTCGCCGGCAGCGTGCAGCAGTCGCGCGACATCAATGTGTTCCTGAAGGGCAACGTCGATGGCCCCGGCGCGCTGCGCCTGGCCGGCCAGCTGCGCGACCGCGATGACGTGGCCGAAGTGATCGTGCGTACGCCCGAGCAGGGCCTGCAGGAACTGCGCGACGCCGGCCTCGGCGAGGCGATCGACGCACTCAATGACAACCCGCTGCCCTCGCTGCTGGTGATCACCCCCGGCCAGGGCAAGGACGACGCGCGCCTGGCACGCGCGCTGGAGAGCCTGCCCGAGGCCGACCTGGTGCAGCACGATGCACTGTGGCGCCAGCGCCTGGATGCCTGGCTGGCGTTCGGCGCGCGGCTGGTGCAGGTGCTGTCGGTCCTGCTCGGCGTCGGTGCCGCGCTGGTGGTCGGCAACACCGTGCGCCTGGACATCCAGGCCCGCCGCGAAGAGATCGGCGTGCTGCAGCTGCTCGGCGCCAGTGATGGTTTCATCCGCCGCCCGTTCCTGTACCTGGGTGCGTGGTATGGCCTGGGCGCCGGCGCGGTTGCGCTGGCCCTGATCGGCGCCGCCGGTGCCGCGCTGCGCGTGCCGCTGGCCGAACTCTCGCGCAGCTACGGCAGCCCGTTCGTGCTGCACGGCCTGGACCTGCTGCACGGTGGCCTGGTCCTGCTCGGCACGCTGCTGCTGGGCTGGCTGGGTGCGTGGCTGGTCACCGGCCACTTCCTGCGCCAGACCCGACCGACCGACACCTGAGACCGGCATGCAACCGCAAGCGCTGAAGCACCTTGAAGGGCCCGCGACGCGGGTGATGGTGGTCGATGGCTCGAAGCTGGTCCGCAAGCTGATCGCCGACGTCCTGCAGCGCGACCTGCCGGGCGTGGAGGTGATCGGCTGCGACAGCATCGAGGATGCGCAGCAGGCGCTGGCGCAGGGCCCGGTGGACCTGGTGACCACCTCGCTGACCCTGCGTGATGGCGACGGCCTGGCGCTGGCGCGGATGGTCCGCGAAGCGGCCGGCCAGGCCTATGTGCCTGTGATCGTGGTGTCCGGCGATGCCCAGCAGCATCTGGAGCAGCGTCGCTTCACCGAGTACGTCACCGACTATTTCGACAAGGCGCTGGGCCACGAGGCGCTGGCGACCTTCATCCGCGGCTATGTGCAGCCGCAGACCATTCCCGGCGCGACCATCCTCTACATCGAGGACAGCCGCGTGGTGGCCGAGGCCACCAAGCGCATGCTCGAACGCCAGCAGTTGAACGTGCTGCACGTGGTCAGCGCCGAAGAGGCGTTCACCCTGCTCACCGCCGAGTCGCTGGGCCGCAGCCGCCACCGCATCGACCTGGTGCTGACCGACGTCACCCTGAAGGGCGAACTGAGCGGCCGCGACGTGGTGCAGCGCGTGCGCGTGGACTTCGGCTACGGCAAGCGCCGCCTGCCGGTGCTGGTGATGACCGGCGACGGCAACCCGCACAACCAGACCGGGCTGCTGCAGTCCGGCGCCAACGACCTGGTACTCAAGCCGATCGAAGAACGGCTGCTGGTCACCAAGGTGCTGTTCCAGCTGCGCCTGGCCCGGTTGAACGATGGACCCCTGATTCGATGAAGTGGTGCAATGATTGATGAAGTAGCGGACACCCCGACGATCCAGCTGGAACCGAGCTGGAAGCAGCATGTCGGCGATTACCTCCTGCAGCCGCAGATGCGCGAGCTGTCCAGCTTCCTGCGCCAGCGCAAGGCCAGTGGCGCGGCGGTATTCCCGCCCGGCCCGCAGATCTTCGCCGCGTTCGACGCCACGCCATTCGAGCAGGTGAAGGTGGTGATCCTCGGCCAGGACCCGTACCACGGCCGTGGCCAGGCGCATGGCCTGAGTTTCTCGGTGCCGCCGGGCGTGCCGGTGCCGCCGTCGCTGCTGAACATCTACAAGGAGATCGAGAGCGATCTCGGTATCCCGCGCCCGGACCACGGCTGCCTGATCCCGTGGGCGCAACGCGGCGTGCTGCTGCTCAATGCCGTGCTGACGGTGGAGGAGGGCAAGGCCGGCGCACACCAGGGCCGTGGCTGGGAGGGCTTCACCGATCACGTGGTGGACGTGCTCAACCGCGAACGCGAAGGCTTGGTGTTCATGCTCTGGGGTGCCTACGCGCAGCAGAAGGGCAAGGTCATTGATACCCGTCGCCATCGCGTTCTGAAGGCCCCGCATCCGTCGCCGCTGTCGGCCCATCGTGGCTTCCTCGGCTGCCGCCATTTCTCGATGGCCAACGAGTACCTGCAGCGTCGCGGCCAGGCCCCGATCGACTGGTCGCTGCCGCCGCGCTCGGTGCTCTGAGCGCCGGCTGGCGGCCGGGCCTGAACGCCGGACAACGTTCCCTGGCCTGAATGGGCCTCCAGAACGGCCCGTTCAGCTCCGCTTGACCGGAATCGGCCGGTTCCCGGCAGGTAATTGCTTGAATTCCAAGGGATTGTGAATCCCGAAAAGCACGCTCGCCACTGTCATCAAATCGCGCTACGGTAGGGCTCTGTTTGGGACCAGTGTTGCATCAATAGGATGCTGGAACTTTTTCCTCCTTTAGCAGTCCAAATCCCGGACTGCTAAGATGGGTGCCTATGAGCCAGAACACCTCTGCTGCCCTTGTGGCAAACAATCTCCCGATTCCCAGTGCGCTCGGTTCGCTGGACGCCTACATCGGTGCCGTGCACCAGATCCCGGTGCTGTCGGTCGATGACGAACAGGACCTGGCCCGTCGCTTCCGCGACGGCAACGATCTGGACGCCGCCCGCGAGCTGGTGCACTCGCACCTGCGCTTCGTGGTGCACGTGGCCCGCGGTTACAACGGCTACGGCCTTGCCCTGGGCGATCTGATCCAGGAAGGCAACATCGGCCTGATGAAGGCGGTCAAGCGCTTCGACCCGGACATGGGCGTGCGCCTGGTCTCCTTCGCCGTGCACTGGATCCGTGCAGAGATGCACGAGTTCATCCTGAAGAACTGGCGCATCGTGAAGGTCGCCACCACCAAGGCGCAGCGCAAGCTGTTCTTCAACCTGCGCAAGTCGAAGACGCGCCTGGGCTGGATGAACGCGGCGGAAGTGAGCGCGGTGGCCAAGGACCTGAAGGTGTCCGAGCGCGAGGTCATGGAAATGGAGTCGCGCCTGTCCGGCCGCGATATCGGTTTCGACGCGCCGACCGACGAGGACAACGAACACGCACCGCCGTCGCCGGCTGCGTTCCTGGTTGCCGATGACGAAGACCCGTCGATGGCCTACGAGCGCGAGGACAGCGAAGACAACCAGATGCAGCTGCTGCGCGAAGGCCTGGCGGAACTGGATGCCCGCTCGCGCGACATCATCCGCCGTCGCTGGCTGGACGCCGACAGCAAGGTGACGCTGCAGGAGCTGGCCGACGAGTACGGCGTGTCGGCCGAGCGCATCCGCCAGGTTGAGGCGAACGCGCTGAAGAAGATGAAGGCGCTGTTCACCGCGTAAGCGGGAAGGCGTTGGAATGAAGAAGGCCCGGCGGTGATGCCGGGCCTTTTTGTTTTTGGAGCGCATCCACGCATGGCGTGGATCAATCCTGACGCCAGGGCGGCAGCTGCGCCGACCGGAGCATGCGCTGGACGCTGATTTTCACGCCGTACCACTCGGTGGCACGGTATGATCATGTCACGTGTCTTCCGCACCCGAAGCTTCAACCGCAGTACACGACGTTCTTCACTGACCGATAGAGCCTTGTGCCGCGCGGTGGTGGAAATGCGTCAAGGACTGATTGATGCAGACATAGGGGGCGGCCTTCTCAAAAAGCGAGTTGCGCTGCCGGGCCGCGGAAAGCGCGGTAGCGCCCGCGTTATTGTCGCAACCAAGGTGGGGCGCTACTGGTTCTTTCTCTTCTGCTACGAGAAGAGCGCGCGCGCGACCATCAGTAGTGCGGAACGGGATGCCCTTCAGCTGTATGCGTCTGAGTTCTTGGGAATGAGCCCTGCACAGTTGGACAGGGCAGTTATCTGCGGAGAACTGCGGGAGATTTGCCATGACAAAGACGGTTGAACATAGACGTGCAAAGAGTGCGATCCTCGATGCGGTGCATGAAGGCGCGGCGGGCCTTTACGCCAGCGGCTTCATCGACAAGCGGCGCATGAGCATGTACGAGGCGCTTTGTCTGGAGCCTGTGCCCGAATACAGCAGCGCCCAGATCCGTGCACTTCGCACGTCGTTGAAACTTAGCCAGCCGGTGTTCGCAGGTGTGCTCAACACCAGCGTTTCGACGGTCCGTAGCTGGGAACAGGGCGAGAAGAAGCCGAGCGGGCCGTCGCTGAAGCTTTTGAACCTGATTGATCGGAAGGGTCTCGAAGCAGTCCTGTAAAGCAAAGGCCCGGCAATGCCGGGCCTTTGCTTTACCGTGGTATTCAATCCGCGCCATGCATGGAAGCGGGGGTGTGCCTCACCCCTCGCGTGCGATCGCGCGCCAGCCGATGTCGTTGCGGTGGAACTCGTTGGCCCAGGTCACCTTGGCCACCCCGGCATAGGCAGTGGCCTGCGCGTCGCGCACGCTGTCGCCCAGTGCGGCCACGCACAGCACGCGACCGCCGGCACTGACCACGTGGCCCTGCGCGTCCAATGCAGTCCCCGCATGGAACACCTTGGCACTGGCCGGCACGTCGTCCAGGCCGGAAATCACGTCACCGGTGATCGGCGCTTCCGGGTACGGCCTGGCCGCCAGCACCACGCCCAGCGACGGGCGCACGTCCCACTGCGCTTCGACCTGGTCCAGGCGGCCATCGATGGCCGCTTCCACCAGCTCGACCAGGTCCGACTGCAGGCGCAGCATCACCGGCTGCGTTTCCGGGTCGCCAAAGCGCACGTTGAATTCGATCACCTTCGGCGCGCCACTGGCATCGATCATCAGGCCGGCGTAGAGGAAGCCGGTGAACGGGATGCCGTCGGCGATCATGCCCTGCACGGTGGGGTTCACCACCTCGCGCATCACCCGTGCATGCACCTCCGGCGTCACCACCGGGGCCGGCGAATAGGCGCCCATGCCGCCGGTGTTCGGGCCGGTATCGCCGTCGCCGACGCGCTTGTGGTCCTGCGAGGTGGCCATCGGCAGCGCATGCACGCCGTCCACCATCGAAATGAAGCTGGCTTCCTCGCCGTCGAGGAATTCCTCGATCACCACGCGCGCACCGGCATCGCCGAACGCGTTGCCCGAGAGCATGTCACGTACCGCGTCCTCGGCTTCGGCCATGGTCATCGCCACGATCACGCCCTTGCCGGCGGCCAGGCCATCGGCCTTGACCACGATCGGCGCGCCCTTCTCGCGGATGTAGGCCAGGGCGGCGTCCACGTCGGTGTGCACGGCGTAGAACGCGGTGGGGATGTTGTGGCGGGCCAGGAAGTCCTTGGCGTAGGCCTTGCTGCCTTCCAGCTGCGCGGCGGCGGCGGTCGGCCCGAAGATGCGCAGGCCGGCGGCGCGGAAGCGGTCTACCACGCCGGCCACCAGCGGTACTTCAGGGCCGACCACGGTCAGTGCCACGCCTTCGGCCTGGGCCAGCGCCAGCAGACCGTCGATGTCGGTGACTTTCACCGCCACGTTGCGGCACTTGTCTTCGCTGGCGGTGCCGGCGTTGCCGGGTGCCACGATCACTTCGGTGACACGGGAGGACTGGGCCAGCTTCCATGCCAGGGCGTGTTCGCGGCCGCCAGAGCCGATGACGAGGATCTTCATGGGACAGGGTTCTCGGGTACGGAAGAGAAAAGCCGGGCAGGGCCCGGCTTCGTGATGCGGATCAGTGGCGGAAGTGGCGCACGCCGGTGAACACCATCGCCAGGCCATGTTCGTCGGCGGCGGCGATCACTTCGGCATCGCGCATCGAACCGCCCGGCTGGATGACCGCCTTGATGCCGGCGGCGGCAGCGGCATCGATGCCGTCGCGGAACGGGAAGAACGCATCGGAGGCCATCACCGAACCTTCGACCACCAGGCTCGCGTCGGCGGCCTTGATGCTGGCGATGCGGGCCGAGTAAACGCGGCTCATCTGGCCGGCACCGACACCGATGGTGCGGTTGTCCTTGGCATAGACGATCGCGTTGGACTTCACGAACTTGGCCACCTTCCAGGCGAACAGCAGGTCGGTGAACTGCTTGTCGGTCGGCGCCAGCTTGCTGACCACCTTCAGCTCGTCGCGGGTCATGCCGCGGTTGTCCGAGGACTGCAGCAACAGGCCCGAGCCCACGCGCTTGCTGTCGAAGTTGTTCAGGCCATCACCATGCGGGATGCGCAGCACGCGCACGTTGGCCTTCTTCTGCGCGTATTCCAGCGCGGCCGGCTCGTAGTCTGGGGCAATCAGCACTTCCACGAACTGGCGGTCCAGGATCACCTTGGCAGTGGCGGCGTCCAGCGGCTTGTTGAAGGCGATGATGCCGCCGAAGGCGCTGGTCGGGTCGGTGGCGTAGGCCAGCTCGTAGGCATCGCCGTTGCCGGCACCGACGGCCACGCCACACGGGTTGGCGTGCTTGACGATGGCGCAGGCCGGTGCATCGAACTGGCGCACGCATTCCCACGCCGCGTCGGCATCGGCCAGGTTGTTGTAGCTCAGTTCCTTGCCCTGCAGCTGCTGGAAGGTGGCCAGCGTGCCCGGCACCGGGTACAGGTCGCGGTAGAACGCGCCGCTCTGGTGCGGGTTCTCGCCGTAGCGCAGATCCATCACCTTCACGAAGGTGGAGTTCATCTGTGCCGGGTACTCGGCACGCACCGGCACGGCGGCGTCGGTGGCGGTGACCGCCGACAGGTAGTTGCTGATCGCCGCATCGTATTGGGCGACGCGGTTGAACGCGGCCACCGAGAACGCGAAGCGGGTGGCGGCCGACAGTTGGCCGTCGTTGGCCGCCAGCGAGGCCAGCAGTTCGGCGTACTGCGACGGGTCGGTGGCCACCGCCACGCGGGCGAAGTTCTTGGCCGCCGAACGCAGCATGGCCGGGCCGCCGATGTCGATGTTCTCGACCGCGTCGGCCAGGGTGCAGTCGGCCTTGGCGGTGACAGATTCGAACGGGTACAGGTTCAGCACCAGCAGGTCGATGGCACCGATGCCGTGCTCGGCCATCACTGCGTCATCCAGGCCGGAGCGGCCCAGCAGGCCGCCGTGCACCATCGGGTGCAGGGTCTTGACCCGGCCGTCCATCATTTCCGGGAAGCCGGTGACGTCGGCCACGTCCTTCACGGCCAGGCCCGCATCGCGGATCGCCTTGGCAGTGCCGCCGGTGGACAGCAGCTCCACGCCGCGTGCCGCCAGCGCAGTGGCCAGCTCGACCAGACCGGTCTTGTCGGAAACGGAGAGGAGGGCCCGGCGGACGGGCAACAGATCAGCAGTCATGGGACAGAATCGGCAGCGGAGCGGGGCCGATATTGTAGGCGGTGGGGGCCGGTGGCGGGTGCCGGAAGGGGTAATTTGCCGCCGCAATCGGCCCAGGACCGGGTTGGGCACATTGATCCGGCCCGATCAGGGGCCTGGGCCACGGACCGGCGCCGGGTTGTCGGAATCAGCCGACGATGGGGTAGGCTGTGCCCGCACTGCCAAGGATCAGCGGGTACGGATCATGTCGATCTATGCATTGAAAGGACGTTTCCAGGACCTGTTGCGTCCGGCCGTGCGCGGGCTCTACCGCCTCGGCATCACCGCCAACACGGTGACCGTGGCCGCCGCCGTGGTCTCGCTGCTGGTGGCCGCGGCCGTGTGGTGCTGCGCGCCTGCCCAGCCTCTGCTGTACCTGCTGCTGCCGTTGTGGATGCTGCTGCGCATGGCGCTCAACGCCGTGGATGGCATGCTGGCGCGCGAATTCGGCCAGCAATCGCGGCTGGGCGCCTATCTGAACGAATTGTGCGATGTGATCGCCGATGCGGCGCTGTACCTGAGCCTGCTCAGCGTACCCGGCGTGCGCCCGGAGGCACTGTGGCTGCTGGCCTGGACCGCGGCGCTGAGCGAATACGCCGGCGTGCTGGGGCTGATGGTCGGGGCCAGCCGCCGCTATGACGGCCCGATGGGGAAGAGCGACCGCGCCTTCCTGATCGGCGTGCTGGGCCTGCTGCTGGCGTTCGGCTGGGGTGGTGCGATGACGGTCAGCGGCGTGGCCGCGGCCATGGCGGTGCTGTGCGTGCTGACGATGATCAATCGCGTCCGTCGCGGACTGCGGGAAACGGCGGTTTCGTCGAATTAATCAAGCAGATACAAGAAGACAATCAGGAGATTGCATGCGTCAGGCGCAGGAACGGGAATTCCACAGCTTCGACCAAGTACCGCTGTTTTACCGGTACTGGCCGGGCACCACCGCAGCCCCGGCCAGCAAGGCCATCGTGCTGCTGCACCGCGGCCACGAGCACTCCGGCCGCGTCACTCACCTGGTCGACGAGCTGGACCTGCCCGACACCGCCTTCTTCGCCTGGGATGCGCGTGGCAACGGCCGGTCGCCAGGCGCACGTGGCGATGCACCGGGCTTCCCGGCGCTGGTGCGTGACCTGGACAGTTTCATCGCCCACATCGGCGCCGAACACGGCATCGCGGTGGAAAACATCGTGGTGATCGCGCAGAGCGTGGGCGCCGTGGTTGCTGCCACGTGGGTGCACGATTACGCACCGCGCCTGCGTGCGCTGGTGATGGCCTCGCCGGCATTCAAGGTGAAGCTGTACGTGCCGTTCGCACGTGCGGGGCTGACCCTGATGCAGAAGCTGCGCGGAAACTTCTTCGTCAACAGCTACGTCAAGCCGCAGTGGCTGACCCATGACCCGGCGCGGGTGGAAAGCTACCGCACCGACCCGCTGATCACCCGGCCGATTTCGGTGCGCGTGCTGCTGGGCCTGTACGAGGCGGCCGACCGCATCGTGGCCGATGCGCAGGCGATCAGCGTACCGGTGCAGCTGCTGGTGTCCGGCTCGGATTTCGTCGTGCACCGTGGCCCGCAGGACCGCTTCTACGAGCGCCTGTCCAGCCCGATCAAGGAGCGCGTGCATCTGCCGGGCTTCTTCCACGACACGCTGGGCGAGCGTGATCGTGCACCAGCACTGGCGCGCATCCGCAGCTTCATCCAGGCGCGTTTTGCCGAGCCGCTGCGCGAGCTGTCACGGCGCGACGCGCACCGCCATGGGCCGACCTTCGAGGAATCGGAGGTCCTGGCGTGGCCACCGGAGCGCAACAGCCTGTCCGACCTGCGCTGGCGCGTGGTACGTGGCGGCCTGCGTTTCGGCGGAACCTTGTTCGAAGGCATCGCGCTGGGCCTGCAGACCGGTTTCGATTCCGGCAGCACGCTGGACTACATCTATCGCGACGAAGCGCGTGGCAAGGGCCCGCTGGGTCGCATGGTCGATCGCAACTATCTGGATGCAATCGGCTGGCGTGGCATCCGCGTGCGCGGCCAGCACCTGCAGGAACTGCTGCGCGACGCTGCCCAGCGCCTGCGCGGGCAGGGCACGCCGGTGCGTGTGCTGGACGTGGCCGCCGGCCATGGCCGGTATGTGCTGGAAGCGCTGGGCCAGGGCGAACAGCGCGCCGACCGTATCGTGCTGCGTGATTTCAGCGATCTGAACGTGACCCAGGGCCAAGCGTTGATCGAGCGCCTCGGTGCGGCCGACATCGCCCGCTTCGAGCAGGGCGATGCGTTCGATCCGGCGCAACTGGCCAAGGTCGATCCAGCACCGACACTGGCGGTGGTCTCGGGCCTGTACGAACTGTTCCCCGACAACGACGCCGTGCTGCGCTCGCTGCAGGGTATCGCCGCAACGGTGCCGGCGGGAGGCTACCTGGCCTACACCGGCCAACCCTGGCACCCGCAGCTGGAATTCATCGCGCGCGCCTTGACCAGCCATCGCGGTGGCGCGGCGTGGGTGATGCGTCGCCGTACCCAGCAGGAGATGGATGAGCTGGTGCGCCTGGCCGGTTTCGAGAAGGTGGCGCAGCGCATCGACGACTTCGGCATCTTCACCGTGTCGCTGGCGCGCCGGACCGCGTGATGGCGACGCTCGCCGCAACCCCGCTGGCCGCGGAAGGGCGCCCCTGGCGGCGCGCCCTGCTGTGGCTGGCCCTGCTGGGTCCGTTCTTCTTCGCAAGCTACGGCTTCGCCAACTGGATGGCCGGCCGCCACGCCACCCTGCCGGTGATGGCGTTCGCGTGGGAGACACGCATCCCGTTCGTGCCGTGGACGATCGTGCCGTACTGGTCGATCGACCTGTTCTACGCGATCTCGTTCTTCCTGTGCCGGCAACGGCTGGAGCTGGACCGGCACGCGCTGCGGCTGTTCAGTGCGCAGGTCATCGCGGTGGCCTGCTTCCTGCTGTGGCCGCTGCGTTTCAGCTTCGAGCGTCCGGAGATCGGCGGTGTGTTCGGCTGGCTGTTCGATGTGCTGCTGGGCTTCGACAAGCCGTTCAACCAGGCGCCGTCGCTGCACATCGTGTTGTTGATCTTGCTGTGGGTGAAGTTCGCGCAGTACCTGCATGGCGCGTGGCGCGGGCTACTGCATGTGTGGGCACTGCTGATCGGCGTCTCGGTGCTGACCACGTTCCAGCACCATTTCATCGATATCCCGACCGGCCTGCTGGCCGGTTGGCTGTGCGTCTGGCTGTGGCCGGAGCAGGGCACGCCACCGTTGCGGGCCTGGCACACCGCGCGTGATGCGAGGCGTTGGCGATTGGCAGCGTTGTACCTGCTGGGGGCCGCTGTATTGCTGGTGCCGGTGGTGCTTCTGCGTGGCGCCGCGTTGTGGCTGCTGTGGCCGGTGACGTCGTTGCTGCTGGTGGCGCTGGCCTATGCCGGGCTGGGTACAGCGGTGTTCCAGAAGCGCGCCGATGGCCGCCTGACGATGGCCGCGCGATGGCTGCTGGCCCCGTACCTGGGCGCTGCCTGGATCAACTCGCGGCTGTGGACGCGGCGTGCGCCGCAGCCGGTGCCGGTGCTGGACGGCGTGTGGCTGGGCCGCATTCCCAACGGCGCGTTGCCGCCGCCACTGGGGGGCGCGGTGGATGCCTGCGCCGAGCTGTCCTGTCGCGCGCAGGGCGCCGCGTATGCCAGCGTGCCGATGCTGGACCTGGTGGTCCCTGCACCGGAACAGCTGCGCGAAGCGGCCGAGGCCATCGAGCGCCTGCATGCGCACGGACCGTTGCTGGTGTGCTGTGCGCTGGGCTATTCGCGCAGCGCCGCCAGCGTGGCCACCTGGCTGCTGCGCAGTGGTCGTGCGGCCGATGCGGACGCGGCGGTGGCGATCGTGCGTGCTGCGCGCCATGGCATCGTGCTGGGTACGGCCCATCTGCGTGCCATCACCGACGCGGCAGGAGTGCGCGCATGAGCACGGTTCCCGATCTGGCGACCATGCAGCTGCTGCTGCGGCAGGGGCGTTGGCCGGCATGCCTGTCGCTGGGGCTGCTGCTGGTGGCATTGCTGCTGCTCGGCACCGAGCCGGGCCTGGCGATGATCGCTGCAGGGTTGCTGCTGGCCAGCATGTCTGCAGGGGTGGCCCAGACGTACCACGCGTGGCGGGTTGCGCTGGACGCCAGCCTGCTGCAGCTGCTGCGCGATGAGCGCCTGGACGGCGATGCCGCCGCGCGCCGCACTGATCAGCTGCTGCACGACAGTGGCCTGCGCCGCGCGTCGCCCGAGGCGCCCCTGCGGGGCTGGGACGCGCGCTGGGGCGGCATGCGTCGCCTGCTGCTGCGCCAGTACCTGCTGACAGCGGTGCAGTTCGCACTGCTGGTGCTGGCCGTGTTGTGGCCGCAGACGTGAACGGGAGGGACCAATGTTCACCGAACTGATTGCCCGCGCCTGCAGTGGTGCGATCCATGTAGTGACCGGCGCCCGCGCGCTGTGGATCGGTTGCGCGCCGTCCAGCGAGCGCCGCGTGTACTACGGCAACCACGCCAGCCATGGCGACTTCGTGCTGATCTGGTCGTCGATGCCGCCTGCGTTGCGGCGCCAGGTGCGGCCAGTTGCCGCGGCCGAATACTGGCAGCGCGACGGCCTGCGTCGCTACCTGATCGATGCGGTGTTCAACGGCGTGCTGGTCGAGCGCGAGGCCGGCCATCGCCAGCAGGATCCGCTGCAGGCCCTGCGTGACGCGGTGGACGAAGACTGCTCGCTGATCCTGTTTCCGGAAGGTACCCGCAACGTGGGCGATGAGCCGCTGCTGCCGTTCAAGAGCGGCATCTATCACCTGGCACGGCAACGGCCGGAGCTGGAATTCGTGCCGGTGTGGATCGACAACCTGAAGCGGGTGATGCCCAAGGGCCGGTTCCTGCCGCTGCCGCTGCTGTGCACGGCCACCTTCGGTACGCCGCTGCGGCTGCAGGCCGACGAGGACAAGGCGGCCTTCCTGGCCCGCAGCCGGCAGGCGCTGCTGGACCTGGCGCCGAACGGGGGGCGCGCATGAGTTTCCTGATCGATGTGTCCGGCGACCTGGCAGCGCAGAGCGTGGGCCAGCAGACCGGCCTGCTGTTCGCTGGCGTCGGTGCGGTGCTGGTACTGGCCACGCTGGTGGCCGAAACGCTGCGATGGCGCCAGCGCGGCCGGCCCAGCGCGGTCATCGCCAACCTGGTGTCGCGCATCCGCGCGTGGTGGGTAATGGCGATCGTGGTCGGGCTGGCGCTGTTCTTCGGCCGCGCCGGGGTGATCGTGCTGTTCGCGATCATCTCGCTGTTCGCACTGCGCGAGTTCATCACCCTGGCGCCGACCCGCTCAGGCGATTACTACGCGCTGCTGGCCGCGTTCTACATCGTGCTGCCGTGGCACTACTACCTGGTGTGGATCGACTGGTACGGCATGTACACGCTGCTGATTCCGGTCTATGCGTTCCTGTTCCTGCCGATCCTGTCGACCATCGGCGGCGATACCACGCACTACCTGGAACGCACGGCGAAGGTGCAGTGGGGGCTGATGATCTGCGTGTTCTGCATCTCGCACGTGCCGCTGCTGCTGAATCTGCACGTGCCGGGCCATGACCCCTCGCGCAACGTGCTGCTGTTTGCTTTCCTGGTGATCGTGGTGCAGTCCTCGGACGTGCTGCAGTACATCTGGGGCAAGTTGTTGGGCAAGCACCTGATCGCGCCGAAGCTGTCGCCGTCGAAGACGGTGGAGGGCTTCGCCGGCGGCGTGCTGAGTGCCAGCGCACTGGGCGCGGCGCTGTGGTGGATCACCCCGTTCACGCCGCTGCAGGCGTTCGGCCTGTCGCTGCTGATCAACCTGATGGGGTTCTGGGGCGGCCTGGTGATGTCGGCGATCAAGCGTGACCGGGGCATCAAGGACTGGGGCCACATGATCGAGGGCCATGGCGGCATGCTCGACCGGCTGGATTCGGTGTGCTTCGCCGCGCCGGTGTTCTTCCACGTGGTGCGGTATTACTGGAAGGCGGGCGGCGGCGGTTGATTCTGCCGGCTTCCATCCACGCATGGCGCGGTTCTACCGGTAGTGCCGGCCGCTGGCCGGCAACTGCAACATCCTGCCATCGTTCGTGGGGTTGCCGGCCAGCGGCCGGCACTACCTGCGCGCGTTTACGCGCTGATGCCGTATTCCTTCAGCTTCTTGCGCAGGGTGGCACGGTGGATGCCCAGCATCGCGGCGGCGCGGCTCTGGTTGCCTTCGCAGTGGTTGAGCACTTCCACGAACAGCGGGATCTCCATCTCGCGCAGCACGATCTCGTAGACATCGTCCGCGTCGCAGCCATCGAGGTCACGCAGGTAACGGCGCACGGATTGGGCGACATGTTCACGCAGCGGTGGCCGGGGAGCGCCACGACTGTTGTCAGGACGAGAGAGGACAGCGTTCAAGGGGGTTCCCGATTCGGTGGGCCCGTGCGCGCGGTGCGCGCGGCCGGACGAGGTGGTGGCGGCCAGTCTAGCGCGAGCGTGCCCGGCCTGCCACGGCCGGTCGCCTTTTCACGTTCAGAGGAAGTCGAAGGTGAATGCGACGGTGGATGCGGCGGGCTCCTGCACACGGAAGGCGACGCGCGCGCTCTGACCCGGTTCCAGCAGGGCCGCGCCGGGGTTCTCGCCAAGGTACTGCGCAGGCGTGAACACACCGCTGCCGATGACCCGGCCATCAGCATCGGACAGTGACAGGCGCAGGTCCGGCCAGGCCTGTGCCCAGCGTGCGTCGTTGCGGATGCTGGCCTGCACCTGCAGCACGCCGGCCTGCCCGGGCAGCGGCCGGATCTCGCGGCTGGTCATGGTGAAGGCGGTGGGTTCATGCCAGGCCGGCAGACTGCAGCGCAGGAGGCCGCAGAGCGTGCCCAGCCAAGCACGGTTGCCGGCGTCGGCGGCCAGCCGCGCACGGTCGGCCAGCACGCTCTGCAGCACCAGCAGGAGCGCCAGCCCTGTAACCAGCAGCCAGTGCCAGCGCGGTGCCGGCAGGCTGCGGGGGCGCGCACTGCCAAGGAAACTCGGCGCGTCAACGGCGGCCGTCGTCGCCGGCACTGCAACCGGTGCCGACGCGATGGCCGCAATGTCATCAACGATGACAGGCGCATCGTCGTGCTGCATCTCCGCCGCCACATGCGCCGCTTCGGCGGGCCCGGCTGGCACCTGCATGGCAGGCGACGCGTGTTCTTCCGGTTCCTGCGTGCGCGCATCGGTCGCAGGCACGGGCAAACCTTCCGGGGCGGTGCGCAGGAAGGTTGCCAGAGGGCGTCGCGGTGGGTTCGGCTCGGACATGCTCAGGGTGCGGGCTCGGATCCAGCAGTCATTCAACCACGATCAGGCGCGGCGCACGCCGGTGATGCGCATCCAGTCGCCATCCTGGGTCGCCTGCAGGTCGTCGAACCATTCCGCATAGCGCTGCAGCAGTTCACCTTCCTGGCCGTGCAGGATGCCGGACAGGGCAATACGGCCGCCGGCAGCCACGCGCGCGGCCAGCAGCTCGGCCAACGCGTCCAGTGCCGAGGCGAGGATGTTGGCGACCACGATCGGGTAGGTGGCGACCGGTTCGTCCGGCGGCAGGTACACGTGCATGCGCGCCTGTTCGCCGTTGCGCTCGGCATTGTCGGCGGTGGCGACCAGGGCCTGCGGATCGTTGTCCACGCCGATGGCCTCAGCGGCGCCCAGCTTCAGCGCGGCAAGCGCAAGGATGCCGGAGCCGCAGCCGAAGTCGAGCACGCGCTGGCCCTGCAGCAGGCCATCCACGGCCAGCTGGTCCAGCCAGCGCAGGCAGAGCGCGGTGGTCGGGTGGGTGCCCGAGCCGAACGCCAGGCCCGGGTCCAGCCGCACCACGGCGGCGTCGGCAGCCTGTGCGGCCTCCGGCAGTTCATGGTTCCACGGCACGATCCAGGTGCGGCTGCCGAAAGCCATCGGCTGGAACTGGTCCAGCCAGGCGCGTTCCCAGTCCTCGTCCTCGACCGCGCGGAAACTGCCGCTGCTCCAGTCCAGTTCCGGGTCGAACGCCTCCAGCGCGGCCAGCAGCAGCAATGCGTTGCTGTCGGCGGGAAACAGCGCGCTCAGCACCAGGGTGTCCCATAGCGGGGTCTCGCCCACGCCCGGCTCGAGAATGGCCTGTTCGTTGCTGGTATCGGCCTCGGCATCAAGCAGCGTGACGGCCAGTGCGCCGACATCCTCCAGCGCATTCTCATAGCGGGGCTGGGTAGCTTCGGTGCAACGCAGGGTCAGTTCCAGGAACGGCATGGCGGTGGGGGCAATCGCGGGAAAGGGGGCCATGCTAGACCATCGGAGCGTCTCCGTATTGCCTGAGATGCCGCTCGGAGATGAATGGAACCGATTCAGACAGGCCTGGCGGGCCTTGCTAAACTTGGTGCTTTCCTGTGCGCCATGAACGTTCACTGCCGCCAATGGCCTTTGCTCCGACCCTGAAAACCTGGTTGCTCGTACTGCCGGCGGTGGCCGTGCTGGGCGTGGCCGGGTATCGGGCCAGCGGCCATGCCGGATCGGTACCGGTGACCGCAGGCGAACTGCCGACGGCGCAGGTTGCGTCGGACGATGCGGCGCCCCTGCCGGTCGTGCCGGAAGCGTTGGCGCGTCGCCTAGCGGCGTTCGAGCGCGGCAACGCGCTGCCTTCGGGCCTGCCGCTGGACCTGCGCGCGGACATTGAGGATGCCACCGATCTGTACGCCTACGCGCAGCGCCTGCGCGTGCAGGCCGACGACGGCAATCACGAGGCGCGCTGGATGCTCAGCCGGGTCTACGACTACTGCGCGCAGTACGCCATCGATCCGGGCGGTTATCGGTTGGACAACAATGTGCTGGCCGGGCTGGGCCTGACCGCTGCACCGGCGATGGTGCAGGCGCGCGAGCGCGTGGCGCAGCGTTGTGGCGGCTTCGTGCCGGGCGACAAGCTGGGGTCCGCGCTGGTGCTGGCCGAGCGCCGCAAGGCGGCCACGCAGGGCAACCTCGCAGCGGAAGCATCGCTGTTTGCCGAAGGCGAGCCGCTGAATGACAGCCCCGAGTACCGCCGTGACCTGGTCGAGCGGGTGCGCACATCGCGCGATCCGGAGGCCTTCATGGCCATTGCACCGGGCATGGGCGTGCGCGCGGCGGGCGACCAGGCGCTCACTGGCCTGGTGGCGGGTGAACAGCTCAGTGAACTGGCGTGGCGGGTTGCGGCCTGCGAGCTCGGTCTACCGTGTGGTGCCGACAGCGTGCTGGTCAACAGTTTTTGTGCGAATGGAGGGATCTGTTCGCAGGATGGGACGCAGGATTTCCGGGATTTCGTGTATGACGCTGCGGTTTCGCGGCAAGGTGCGGGGAAAATGAAGCAGTGGATCAAGCGATTGGTTGGCAAGAGGGGCGGGCAATGAACTACCGTCGATTCCTGCATGGGGCCAAGTTCTGGTTCTGGGTGGCGCTGTTCGTGGCCTATTCGGCCGGCGCGGTCGGGCTGTTGATGATCGACACCTATGAAGATCGTTACCGGCATCTGTCGAAAGTGGAACTGACCACGGTGAAGGCGCAGGAAGATGTGCGCCGCGTGGGTGCCAGCCAGGTCGCTGCGGTCTATCGCGCGCAGAGCGGCATGCCGTTCGCTTCGTTGCCGGCAGGCAGTACCTTCCAGGTGGTGTGGCCCGATGGGTCCACCGAGACGATGGTGATCGTCGACCCGAGCTCGCCCAATGGTGTACGCCCGCTGGCGAATTCGCAGATCCCGGCCGAAGCTGCCGACAAGCGCTGATGCATCTGCCGTAGAGCCGAGCCCACGCTCGGCTCTACGGCAATGGAAAAAGGGCGGGGATATCCCCGCCCTTTTCATGTCCAGTACCTGCTGCCGATCAGGTCAGTGCGATCGGCTTGTTCTTGCGCTCGGCAAGACGCTTTTCCAGGTAGTGGATGTTCTGGCCACCGGCCTGGAAGCCCTTGTCGCGCATGATCCGCTGCTGCAGGGCGATGTTGGTCTTGATGCCGTCGACCACCATCTCGCTCAGCGCCACCCGCATGCGGGCGATGGCGGTTTCGCGGTCCGGGCCGTGCACGATCAGCTTGCCGATCATCGAGTCGTAGTTCGACGGCACGCGGTAGCCACTGTAGATGTGGGTATCCACGCGCACGCCGGGGCCACCCGGCGGATGGAAGCCGGTGATGGTGCCCGGGCTCGGCACGAAGGTCTCGGCGTCTTCGGCGTTGATGCGGCACTCGATCGCGTGGCCGGTCAGCACCACGTCGCTCTGCTTGATCGACAGCTTCTGGCCGGCGGCGATCTTCAGCTGCTCGGCCACCAGGTCGATGCCGGTGACCATTTCGGTGACCGGATGTTCCACCTGGATGCGGGTGTTCATCTCGATGAAGTAGAAGCGGCCGTCTTCGTACAGGAACTCGAAGGTGCCGGCGCCGCGGTAGCCGATGCGCACGCAGGCTTCGGTGCAGACCTTGCCGATCTGCTCGCGCTGTTCGGCGGTGATGCCCGGTGCCGGTGCTTCTTCCACCACCTTCTGGTGGCGGCGCTGCATCGAGCAGTCGCGCTCACCCAGGTGGATGGCGTTGCCCTGGCCGTCGGCCAGCACCTGGATTTCCACGTGGCGCGGGTTCTCCAGGAACTTCTCCATGTAGACCTCGCCATTGCCGAACGCGGCCTTGGCCTCGCTCTTGGTGGTTTCGATCGAGGTCTTCAACGAGGCCTCGGCATGCACCACGCGCATGCCGCGACCGCCACCGCCACCGGCCGCCTTGATGATGACCGGGTAGCCGATCTCACGGGCGATCTTGGTGTTGGCGACGATGTCATCGCCCAGCGGGCCGCCCGAACCGGGCACACACGGCACGCCGGCCGACTTCATCGCGCGGATGGCTTCGACCTTGTCGCCCATCATGCGGATGGTGTCAGCCTTGGGGCCGATGAAGATGAAGCCGGATTCTTCCACGCGCTCGGCGAAGTCGGCGTTCTCCGACAGGAAGCCGTAACCGGGATGGATCGCCTGCGCGTCAGTGACTTCAGCGGCGGCGATCAGCGCCGGAATGTTGAGGTAGCTCTGCGGCGACGGCGCCGGGCCGATGCAGACCGACTCGTCGGCCATGGCCACATGCTTGAGGTTGCGGTCGACCGTGGAATGCACGGCCACCGTGCGGATGCCGAGGGTGTGGCACGCGCGCAGGATGCGCAGCGCGATCTCCCCTCGGTTGGCAATGACGACTTTGTCGAGCATGGCGTGCCCCTCAGCCGATCACGAACAGCGGCTGGTCGAATTCCACCGGCTGGCCGTTCTCGCCGAGGATGGCGACGATGGTGCCGGACGTGTCGGCTTCGATCGGGTTGAACATCTTCATTGCTTCGATGATGGCCAGGGTCTCGCCTTCCTTGACCTGCTGCCCAACGGTGACGAAGGCCGGCTTGTCCGGGGCGGACGACGCGTAGAAGGTGCCGACCATCGGCGAGCGCAGCACGTGGCCTTCCGGCAGTGCCGGGCCCGGCTTGGCGGTACCGCCGGTGGAGGCTTCGGTCGGCGACTGCATCGGCATTGCCTGCGGTGCCGGGGCGGCCGGAGCGGCGTACACCGGGGCGGCGACCGGGGCGGCATAGCCGGCCACCGGGGCACGCGACAGGCGCACCGACTCTTCGCCTTCCTTGATTTCGATTTCAGCCAGGTTCGACTCTTCCAGCAGGTCGATCAGCTTCTTGATTTTGCGCAGATCCATGAGGGCCTCTTTGGTTTCTATCTAGGTGAGGAGAGCGCCGTGGGCGCCCGGGTCGACAATCAGGTGGCGGATACCCGCAGCAGCGCCGCGTCCATCGCGTAGCGGTAGCTGTCGGCACCGAAGCCGCACACCACGCCCACCGCCTTGTCACTGAAGTAGCTGTGCTGGCGGAACGGTTCGCGGGTATGCGGGTTGGACAGGTGGATCTCGATGAACGGCACCGCCACCGCGGCCAGCGCATCGCGCAGGGCAACCGAGGTGTGGGTGAAGGCGGCGGGGTTGATCAGGATGAAAGCGGTTCCGTCGTCGCGCGCGGCCTGCACGCGGTCCACCAGCACGTGCTCGGCATTGGACTGCAGGCTCTCCACCGCGTGCCCGGCGGCCGATGCCTGGCTGGCCAGGGCCTGGTCGATGTCGGCCAGCGTGGTGTGGCCGTAGACCTCCGGCTCGCGTGTGCCGAGCAGGTTGAGGTTGGGGCCGTGCAGGACCAGCAGCTTCGCCATGGGATCCGGAAGACGGGAAAGGGCGGCAGTCTGGCGGAACCGGCGGATGCTGTCCAGTTCGGCGAAGTTTGCAGCGTTTCAATCGAACGTTTGAAATCTGCCGGAGCGCTTGTGGCCGTATGGCGGGCGCTGGATCAAGGCGCGCTGAATGGCTCGCAGACCGGGGATGCATGCACGTAGGCCGACGATGGCGGCAGGCATGGGCAGGGCTGATGCTGTCATGGGTGGTGCTGCAGTAGATCCACGCCACGCGCGGATGAGGCCACCATTCAATAGATCCACGCGATGCGTGGATGGAGGACGTTCGGTACGCAGCACGCTACGCACCCACCGAGGGGCAGCCCAAGGTGCGCCGCACGCCACCCACTGCCCCCCGCCACGCCCCCGCTCACGTCTCCAGCGGCACCGTCGGCACCACGTTCGGGAACACCTCTTCCAGCGGTTCCCGTTCTCCAGGCTTCGGTGCCGGCCAGTTGTAGGCATTCACCGGCTGCGCGCGGTTTACCCACAACGCGTAATACAGGTGGTCGGCGCGGCCATCACCGGTATTGGGGTGGATCAGGATGGTCAGGCCCAGGCTGTTGAGCTGCAGCCAGGGCACCAGCACCGGCAGCAGGTCGTTGGTGAAGCCGAAGTAGAACGACGGGGTGACGTGCGGCCCGCGTGGTTCCAGGTTCCAGTTGCCCAGCTCCACCGGGAAGCGCTCGGCCGTCCAGCGCCGCAGCAGCGCAGCCTTCTCGAAGCTGTCCTCGTCGAAGTAGATGTGCGCGTGATAGCTCTTGATGTCGGTGTAGGCGCGTGGGGTCACGGGCAGGGTGGCCTCGCCGGGACGCACGCTGGCCGGGCGCGGGGGCGGTTCGCTGGCCGTGGCCTGGCCCCAGGGGCTGTGCCCTTCCGGTGCTGGCGGCACGATGGCACGGAAGCCGGGGCGGCCAGGCTCGGTGGTGTTCACCGCGTCGTTGCCGCGCGGTGCTGCGGCGGCGGTCGAGGCACTGGCCAGGCCGCCAGCGGCCAGACCCGCCGAAGCGATCAGGCGGCGCCGTGCCGGCGAAAGCAGGTCGGCCCAGTGGGCGTCATCATCGCCGGCGTCGGTGAGGGTCTGCGGGTCCGGGTGCATGAAGGGCTCCGTGGCGGCATCGTGTGGGCAGGCAAGCACGCTCGGGCACCCGCATCCACAGCGTCCAATAAGCAGGGGGCATCACCGGGTTCGCTCCGTCGTCGTTGAGCGTGGCCTCTGGGCGGGCTAGGGTGCAGGTCTGCCGCCCCCGGAGCCCGCCATGACCTCGCTCGATGCCGACACCCCGCGCAAGCGCGCGGCCTTCCGCCAGCTGCATGCGCAAGGTTGCTTCGTGCTGCCCAACCCGTGGGACGTGGGCAGTGCGCGCTACCTGCAGCGGCAGGGCTTCCTGGCGTTGGCCACCACCAGTGCCGGCTGTGCCTGGAGCGAGGGCCGGCCGGACGGCGCGGTATCGCTGCCGGCCACGCTGGCGCATCTGCGCCTGATGACGGCGGCGACCCCGTTGCCGTTGAATGCCGACTTCGGTGATGGCTTCGGCGCCACGCCGCAGGCGGTGGAGGAGGCGGTGGCTGCAGCGATCGACACCGGCATCGCGGCGTTGTCGATCGAGGATGCCAGCGGCGTCGCCGATGCACCGCTGCGTCCGGTCGACCAGGCGGTCGAGCGCCTGCGCGCTGCCCGTGCAGCCATCGACCGCGCGGGTGGCGACGTGCTGCTGGTCGGCCGCGCCGAGAACTTCTTCGTTGGCGTGCCGGATCTGCAGGACACCCTGCAGCGCCTGCGTGCCTACGCAGAGGCCGGTGCAGACGTGCTGTATGCACCTGGCATCAGCACGCGCGAGCAGATCAGCGCGGTGGTCGCCGCTGCCGGGTCGAAGCCGGTGAACCTGCTGGTCGGTGTACCGACACCGCTGCGCCTGCAGGACATTGCCGCGCTCGGCATTCGGCGGGTGAGTCTGGGCGGCGCACTCGCCCGTGCCGCGTGGGGCGGGCTGATGCAGGCGACCCAGCCGATCGTGCAGGACGGACGCTTCGATGGGCTGCAGCAGGCGGCCTCCGGGGCTGCCTTGAACGCGCTGTTCCGCTAGATCCACGCCGTGCAAGGCGGGAGGGGCCGGCGACTACAGCGCCTCGATCTCCCGCTTGGGTAAGGTCACGTCGGGTTCCAGCGCTGGCAGCAGTTGGCGAAGCAGGTTTGGATTGCCCTGCAGCCCGGTGCCATCCAGATACGTCCAGCCGGAACCACCAACGCGGCGCACGGCCACCATGAACGTGGTGCTGCGCATTGGGGTTTCACGCACCCGTATCAGGGATTGGCGTGGCACGAAGCAGACTTCTTCCTCTCCGGCAGCATAGGTCCGGGTCGGCACACCTACATCTTCGCTGATGATCACTACACCGGCGTTGTGCTGCTTCTTCAACGCATCACGGGTGATCGCCTGGAAGGCGTCATCGCCGCCGGCCAGTCGCTTGAGGCTGGGATGGGTGCGTTCGATGAGGAAGTCCGCATCGCCGCGGGCGTATGCAGCCATCATGGCGCGCACATCTTCGCGCAGAGCCTTCGCATCACTGGGACTGAGTTCACCTGCGAAGGCGGATGGCAGCAACAGCAACAGCGACAGCAGCATCAGCATCGTCAGGGGCAGGCGTCGATCCATGTTCGGGTGTCTCACGGGGCACCGCCGCACTATACGGTGGATGCGAAAACAGCGTCCCATCGATGGCGCTGGTATCCTGGAAATCACTACTTACTATTGGTAGGTATTGATTCCTGGAGACCCCCATGCACAGCCTCATTGTCATCGCCCACCCTGAACCCGGTTCGCTGACCCATGCGATGGCGCATCGCATCGGCGATGCCATCACTGCCGCCGACGCCCGCAACACCGTGGCCTACGCCGATCTGATGGCCGAAGGCTTCGATCCGCGCTTCAACGCCCAGGACCAGGCCTTGTTCCGCAGCACTGGCGCGGTACCGGCCGACATCGCCGCCGAGCACGCACGGCTGGAGGCCACCGATACGCTGGTGCTGGTCTTCCCGTTGTACTGGTGGTCGTTCCCGGCACTGCTGAAGGGCTGGATCGACCGTGTCTTCACCAACGAATGGGCCTACGCACAGGATGCGCAGGGCAGGCTGGTGAAGAAGCTGCAGCGCCTGAACGTGCATCTGGTGGGGCTGGGCGGTGCCGATGCAGCGATGGTCGAACGACGCGGCTACGACGCGGCGATGAAGACGCAGATCGACATGGGCATCTTCGACTACTGTGGCGCCCGCGTGCTGACGTCCGATCTGCTGCTGGATGCCGATACCGGTGCGGCCGGAACGCATCTGCAGACCGCGCTGGCGATCGGCCGTAAAATAGGCACTCCGATGCGCTGATCGCCGTGTTCCGCCGATGCCTGCCAACGCCGCTCCCACGCGCCGCCGATTGACCCGCGAGCAACGCGCCCGCCAGTTGCTGGATGTGGCCTGGGCGCTGGTTGGCGAAGAAGGCACCGACGCGTTGACGCTGGGACGGCTGGCCGAGGCGGCGGGCGTGACCAAGCCGGTGGCCTACGATCACTTCGTGACCCGCAACGGCCTGCTGGCTGCGCTCTACGATGACTATGACGGGCGCCAGACGGTGGTTTTCCACGAGCGTATCGGCCGCGCCCGGGCGCAGCTGGCCGACCGTGCGGCGGCCATCGCCTCCGGCTACATCGACTGCATCCTCAGCCAGGGCAGTGAAGTGCAGGGCATCCTCGCCGCGCTGGTGGGCGCGCCGGAACTGCACGAGGTGCGGCGGCGCTACCAGCAGGACTTCATCGACAACTGCGACGCCTGGCTGGGTCCGTTCGCCACCGATGGCTCGGTGCCGCTGGCAGGACGCTGGGCGATCCTTGGTGCGGCTGAAACCCTGTCCGAGGGTGTGGCCGCCGGCGCGCTGGACAAGACCAACGCCGAGGCCGAGCTGCAGCGGCTGATCGTGGCGACGGTCAAGCGGCGCTGAGCCGCTTCGGGCGTCAGGCCCCGGCAGTGCTGCTGGCCAGCGTGGCGAATCCTGCCGCCAGCTGATCGCGCACTAGGGCATCGCGCGCGTCGCGGCTTTCAGAACCCAATACCACGGTGATCAGGCGTACCGGCTGATCCCGCCCGGGCACTGCCCGGCATGCGGTGGCGGCCAGGCAGAAGCCTGCTGCCTGGGTGTAGCCGGTCTTCAAGCCATCCACGCCATCATCGCCAAGCAGCGCATTCTGGTTGTTGCGGCTGAAGCTGCCATGCACGAACGCGCGCTGCGCGGTGATTGCCAGTATCTGCGGATGGTCATTCAGCAGGCAGGCGGCCAGCACTGCCATGTCGCGCGCGCTGGATGCATGGTGCGGCGTGGTGATGCCGGAGACGCTGGCGAACCAGCTGCTGCGCAGGCCGAGCTGGCGTGCGTGCCGGTTCATGCGCTCCAGGAACGCAGGCTGCGATCCGTCCAGGTGGCGCGCGATGGCCAGCGCCGCGTCATTGCCGGAGACGATCATCAACCCTTCCAGCAGGCGCGCGAGCGTGACCGTTTCGCCGGGCACCAGGCCCATGCGCGTTTCATCGTCGGCGACCGCATGCACGTCGCCGGCGGCGATGGTGACTTCGTCGCCCCACGAGCGACCGCGCTCCTCGACACATTCGTAAGCCGCGTAGGCGGTCATCAGCTTGGTCAGCGAGGCCGGCTGCCTGGCGATATCCGCGTTGTGCTGATGAATCACCGCGAAAGTTGCCGCATCGAGGGTGATGGACGACAGCGGTGCACGCGCAGGAGCAGGAGACGGCATGGAAGCGACGATGGCAGTGGGGACCCAGGAGGATAGTGTGCGGCGGCTGCACGAAGCTGAAATATTGCAACGATATAACGTATCGCCATTGTGGGCCGCCGATGGCCCGACGGGACATCCGATGACTGCACGCATTCCACGCCGCTGGCTTCATTCTTCGTTGCTGCTCGCGCTGGCCGCACTTGGCGGTTGCCAGCCCAACCTGCGCGCCGAGGCTGTTTCCAGCACCGAAGCCGGTCCGCTCAATGTGATCGTGATGATCAACGACGGTGCCGGCTGGGGTACCTGGGACGCCGCCGCCTACTGGCAGTACGGCAGCCGTGAAGGCGCACCCTATGCGGATTTCCCACTGCGCCTGGCGGTGACCACCTTTCCGTTGAACGCGAGCAGCCAGCCGACCGGTGACAACGCGCAGACGCTTGGCTACGACCCGGGCAAGGCCTGGGATGACGCGCCGGTTCCTGCGCTGGACCTGCCTTTTGCGGGCTACCAGTACCTGGCCGCGGTGGCTACCGACAGTGCGGCGGCGGGCACTGCGCTGTCCTCGGGCATCAAGACCTACAACAACGCCATCAACGTCAACAACGATGGCCAGCCGGTCGAGTTCAATACGCTGCGCGCCAAGCGCCTGGGCATGGCCACCGGCGTGGTCACCTCGGTGCCGTTCGCGCATGCCACGCCGGCCGCGTTCGCGGCGCAGAACGAATCGCGCAGCAACTATCACGCCATCGCACACCAGATGCTGGCGCAGGGCCACATGGACCTGGTGATGGGCACGGGTGGCCCGGGCTACAGCGTCGACGGCCGCGCCTGCCATGAAGGTACGGACGCGGCGAAGGCGGAGGGCTGTGCGAATCCATGGGAGTGGGTGTCGCAGCAGGATTGGCAGCAGCTGGAAGCGGGCAGCACCATCGGCGGCAATCCGGCGGGACCGTGGCGCCTGATCCGCAGCAAGGAAGCGTTCGCCGCACTGGCGCAGGGACGGTTGCCGGCCGACCGGCCGCTGATCGGTGTACCGCGCGTGGCCAACACACTGCAGCAGGCGCGCCAGCTGCAGGTGCTGGGCAAGGATGCAGGCACGCCTTCGGGAGTGAGGAAGATCGACAGCGTGCCCGATCTGGCGACCATGACCCGCGGCGCGCTGCAGTTCCTGCAGCAGCGCTCGTCCAAGGGGCTGTTCCTGATGGTGGAAGGCGGCGCCACCGACTGGGCGGCGCATACCAGTGCCTGCGGCACCGAATGGCATTACGGCCAGTGCAGCGATCAGCCGCAGTATGGCCGGTTGATCGAAGAGACCGTGGAATTCAATGACGCGGTAACGGCGGTGGTCGACTGGATCGAGCGCAACGGTGGCTGGGAGCGCAACCTGTTGATCGTCACCACCGATCACGACAACAGCATGCCGATGGGCCCGGATGCACAGAACGTTGCCTTCGAGCCCGTGCGCAACAACGGACGTGGACGCATGCCGGGGATGAGCTTCCGTCCCACCGGCAACCATTCCAACGCGCTGGTACCGCTGTGGGCCAAGGGCGCCGGCGCGGAGCTGCTGGGCAAGCGCGTGCGGGGCGTTGATGCCGGCTACCGTCAGCACGTGCGCTGGAACGACGGCAGTTGCATCGACAACACCGACGTGGCTGCAGCGGTGCAGGAAGCGCTGCAGCGTTAGGGGCGCGCCGGCCGTTGACCGGCAGTTGTGGGATGCACGGTCGGCGAGGTTGCCGGCCAGCGGCCGGCACTACCGGGGGTGCTGCTGGGCGGCGGCGGCGGGGACGGGCTGGCCAGTTGGCGTGCCAGCTCGGCGCTGGCCACGTGGCCCTGCAGGAACAACAAGCCGCCGAAGATGTTCATGAGCGTGCCTCCACTTGAGTGGATTGCACGATACGGGCAGCATGGACGGGCAAAAAGCGACATTTCCGCAAGCATGACTTGAGAGAATTTCAAGCCTTATGTCCCGCCCTCCGCTCCATGCCCTCCAGGGCTTCGTGGCTGCCGCCCGGCTTGGCAACCTGTCGCGCGCGGCGGCGTCGATGAACCTGACCGTCAGCGCGCTCAGCCACCAGATGAGGCAGCTGGAAGAACGGCTCGGGCAGCCGCTGCTAATCCGCCAGCCGCGTGGTATCACCCTTACCCTTGAGGGGCAGCGCCTGCTCGAGCAGGTGGGGCCGCATCTGGATGCGATAAACGAAGCCTTCCAGCCCTATGCCGCGCGTGCCGAGCACGTGCTGACGATCAGTGCGGTGCCATCGATGGCATCGGCCTGGCTGGTGCCGCGCCTGGGTCACTTCGTGGCTGAGCATCCGCAGATCGAGATCAACCTGCAGTCGAGTGAGCGCCTGATTGATTTCGAGCGGCAGCGCCAGTTCGACGCCGCGCTGCGGCTGGGCAGCGGGCAATGGCCGGGCCTGGTGGTGGAACCGCTGTTCGACGAGTGGCTGGTGCCGATGGCGAGCCCCGCGCTGATCGAGCGCATGGGGGGCATCGACCGTGTACCGCTGACCCAGTGGCCGCTGCTCGGTGATCCAGACGGCGCGTGGGGCGCCTGGTTCGCGTTGAGCGGGCAGAGCCCGCCATCGCGCTTCGTGGCGGTGCTGGATGATTCGGAGGCGCACCATCGCGCCGCACTGGATGGCGTAGGCGTGGCCCTTGGCCGGGTGACCCGGGCACGCCTGCTGCTGGAATCCGGCCAGCTGGTCGCGCTGTCCAGCCAGCGCCTGAAGACGGCGTGGCCGCATTGGCTGGTGTACCCGCAGCGCTCGGCCAGCCATCGCGGCTTCCTCGCGTTTCGCGACTGGCTGCATGCGCAGGCCGCCGAGCATGTGCAGCACATGGCGGACGCGCATCTGTAACGCCGCGCGGTGCTCGATCTCGACTCTACAGTCACTGCACCAGGGTGACCGCCTGCCCGGCACGCGCGAACGCTTCCTCCAGCAACGGGCCCGCCTTGATCGCTTCCACTTCCTCAAACAGCGCCCGCAGCGCATTGGCCGGGCGTGAGGCCGGTGCCGCCACTGCCTGCTGGATCGCGGTGAAGCGATCGGCCAGCACCCGATGGCCGGGATGTGCCTTCGCCCAGGCCGCCAGCGGCTGGCGTACACCGGCGGCGGCATCCAGGCGGTGCTGGTCGAACAGGGCGATGGCCGCTGCCGAGGTGTCCGCCCGCTCGATCGTGGCATGGCGCAGTTCCCGGCTCAGGAACAGGTCATAGGCCGCGCCACGCCCCACCGCGATGCGCAGTCCGTCGCGGTCGAGGTCAGTCACGTGTTGCGCAGAGCTGTTCTCGCGCACCAGATAGGTGCCTTCGATCTCCACGTACGGGGCACTGAAGGCGATGCGGTCGGCACGCGCCGGATCGATCGCCAGGAAGGCCAGATCCCAGCCGTCTTCGCCCGCTGCGGCGACCACCGAGGCTGCGGCACCGTGGCAGGTGAAGCGTGCCTGCACCCCCATCCGTTGCGCCAACGCGGTAGCCAGTTCCAGCGAGGGGCCGCGCGGTGAGCGCGCATCGCCCTGTGCCAGCACCGGGTTGCCCAGGTTGATCGCCACGCGCAGGAAACCGTGCGGTGCCAGCGTACGTCGGTGGTCGGCCAGGGACATGCAGGACTCCACGGGGCAGGGGAGACCCAGCATGCCAACAACGGTGTCCGCGTGGCGTGGACTCAGCCGCGCGCGGCGAAGGTGCCGTGGAAGCCCAGTGGCACCGCATACGGCAGCCACGCCTGGGCCAGCGGACCGTCATCCACATGGCGCGCATCCAGCACGGCCAGACCGCTGCGCTGGTTCACCGGATCGAGCAGGGTGCCGATCAGCCAGCCGTCATCGGCGTTGCGGCTGCCCGGGCGCGGTACGAACACATGCTCTTCGGCCATGATGTCCGGTCCATAGTTCCAGAGCTGGCGGCGCCCGTGCTCGATCTCGAACGCGGCCACTGCATTGAAGTACGGCGCAGTGGCCGTGCCGTCGATGGTCGGCGCATACAGCCGTGCGCCACGTGTGTTCGCCGAGCGCGGGTCGAACAACGGGAACTCCACCGCGCTGATGCCCAACGTCTGCCAGCGGGCCTGTCCACGACGCAGGTCCAGATGCAGCTCGACCAGGCTGGCGCCACTGTTGGCCGCGTGTGCGCCATCACCGGCCATCGCTTCCTTCATCGGCGAGCGCGCCTCATTGATGTCGTCGTGGCGCACTGCGCGCAGCACGATGCCGCCATCGCGGGTGAACGCGTCGCCGAAGTGGTAGATCGCCGCGAACGGGGCCTCGAACCATTGCGCCTTGTCCGGCGCATCCTTGGCGACCACCGCGATGCGCACCGGACGCTGCGGTGCGAACTGCATGCGCTCGAAGAAGCTGCCACCTGCGCCGGTGAAATCGAACGGCATCATCACGAACACCAGGTGCTGGTCGGTCATCGCGAAGGCATGCAGGTAGCCATGCTCGGGTGTTTCGATCACATTGGCGCTGCGCAGCTGGCCGTCCACACCGATGTGCCAGACCAGCAGGCCATGGCCCCCCATCAGGCTGATCGAGCCGAAGTTCCAGAGGCTCCCGTCGTGGTCGGTCAGCGGGTGCGCCGAGAACGGCAGCGCCGCCAGGTCCGGACGCCAGGTGACAGGGCCAAGCGTCTGCAGCGAATCCGGGTCCACTTCGAACGCCGAACCGGATTCGCACAGGGCGAACAGGCGGCCATTGATCATCGTCACCGAGGTGTTGGCCACGTTGGCATCATCGTTGTTGCGTACCGCCAGCGCACCGGGAATGCTGGTGCCGGCGGCCGGATACTGGAAGCGGCCGGCCTTCTGTTCACGGGTGAATTTCGGCGTGGCAACCATGCGCCCGTGATGGGTCAGGCTGCCATCACCATTGAAGCGCCAGCCATGCACCATGCCGTCGCCGTCGAACCAGTGGTCGTAGCGGAAGCCATCGCGCTCGGTCCACGCCGGACCGTTGCGGTACAGCGTGCCAGCCAGGCCCGACGGCAGCTTTCCCTGCAACTGCACGGTGGCCGGACCGAGGCTTTCGCTGCCGACGCTGCGCCAGCCGAGCAGCCACGGGTGTTCCTGCATGCCCTGCGCGAACCGCGCCGGGTCGCCGGCGAAGGCGGGAGCGCTGCGCAGTGCGGTGGTGCCCAGGGCCAGACAGGCACTGCTGCTGAGCAGGGTACGAAGGAAGCGGCGACGGTCCATGGTGGCCTCGGGTCTGGATGCAGGAATCAGCGCAGGGTGATGTCGATGGCGGTGCCGGCGGCCGGTACGTCGACGCGCGCCTCGTCGAAGGTCGGCTTGCGCATCACCTGCGGGTTGTTGCTGAAGCCGTAGCCCTCCACCGGCATGCCGACCAGGTTGGTGTCGAGCTTGCCGTTGTCGTTCTCGTCGTGGGTGAGCAGCACGGCATAGCTGCCGGCCGGAACGCCCTTGAACGTGAAGTGGGCGCTGTCGCCGCTGGGCGCCGCCTGCTGGGCCTGCACGGGCCTGGCCTTGCCGTCCCAGGCGGCGGCGCTGTCGACCAGCGCAACGCGCAGGGTGCCGGTCTGCACACGGACGTCGTGCACGGTCACGGCCAGGTCGGCGGCGTGGGCACTGCCGGCCAGGGCCAGGGCAGTCAGGGCGGTGCTGAGCAGGGCGGTGCGGATCATGGCAGTGGCTCCGGAAGTGTGTGTGGCGGTGTGGCGCCAGTCTGCATGCGGCGCTGCACCGGGTTCAGGGCCAGTGGTCATCGATTCGACGTGCCAGAAGTCACTTTCTGCGCCGGACCCATTGCCGCCGGCGTGTGCGGCGGTCAGCATCTGGCCATGCCCAGCCTGTTCCGCCATCTGTTGCGTCCCCTCAGCCTCGCCGGCCTGGCCACCGTGCTGGTGGTGGGCCTGTCATTCGCGGTGCAGCGCAACGGTGCCGGGCTGAGCCTGCTGCTGCTTGCCGTGTTCCTGCTGCTGTTCGTGGTGCACGGCTGGGCGTCGGTGCCATCCCGCGTGCGCGCTGTCGCGGCGGTGTTGCAGGCGTTGCTGGCGGTCGTGCTGGTTGCGCTGCAGCCGCGTACCGGCACCGCACCGGTACTGCTGGTGGTGCTGGTGGCGCAGCTGGCCGAGCATTGGCCACCGCGCTTCGTGCTGGCTGTTGCACTGCTGGCCAACCTCGCCATGTATCTCGTGCTGCGCTACAGCGGCTTCAGCCAGCCGCTGCTGGTGGTGCTGCTCTATGGCGGCTTCCAGGCCTTTGCCGCACTGACCGCACACTATGCCCGCAGCACGGCGCTGGCCCGCGATGACCTGGCCCGCGTCAATGCCGACCTGCTGGCTACCCGCGCGCTGCTGGCCGACAGTGCACGCGACGCCGAGCGCCTGCGCCTGGCCCGCGAACTGCACGATGTGGCCGGGCACAAGCTCACCGCGATGCGCTTGAACCTGCGTGCCCTTGCGGCCGACCCTGTGCTGGCCAAGCGCGAAGGATTGGTGCTGGCCGAGCAGCTGTCCGGCGAGTTGCTGGCCGACATCCGCCAAGTGGTGCAATCGATGCGCGATGATCGCGGCCTCGATCTGGCCACCGCATTGCACGCGCTGGCCGCGCCGTTCCCGCGCCCGAAGCTGCAGCTGCAGATCGGCGAGTGCGTGCGCGTGGTTGACCCGCTGATGGCCGAGACCGTGCTGCGCCTGGTACAGGAAGCGCTGACCAATGCCGCCCGGCATGGCAACGCAGACACCGTATGGCTGACGATCAACGAGGAGGATTCCCGGTTGCGTATCGACATCCGTGACGACGGCCAGCGCGCCGAACGTATCCGCGAGGGCAACGGCATCGCCGGCATGCGTGAGCGCCTGGCCGCAGTGCGTGGCCAGTTGGAACTGGCCCGCACCGCACAGGGCGGCATGCACCTGACCGCCTGGGTGCCGGCATGAACGGCAGCGCGATCCGTGTTGCCCTGGCCGACGACCAGGCGCTGGTCCGCGCCGGGCTGCGTGCGTTGTTGCAGGGGTTGGGCGTGGACGTGGCGCTGGAGGCCGAGGAGGGCCAGGCGTTGCTGGACGCGCTGTCCACCCAGCGCGTGGATGTTGTGCTCAGTGACATCCGCATGCCCGGGATGGACGGCATCGAAGCAGTGCGCCAGCTGCGCGCGCGCGGCGATGCCACGCCGTGGCTGCTGCTGACGACCTTTGATGAAAGTGATCTGCTGCTGCGTGCCAGCGAGGCCGGCGCACAGGGCTTCCTGCTCAAGGATGCCGCACCCGCAGACCTGCGCGAAGCGATCGAGCGCGTCGCCGCTGGTGAGACTCTGCTGCTGCCGGTCAGCACCGAGCCGGTGCGCGCCCGTTACCGCTTCCACGACGAAGCACCGCCCACCGATACCTTCGGGGAACGCGAAGTGGCGATCCTGCGCCTGTTGGCCGGGGGATACAGCAACAAGGAGATCGCACGCAGCCTGTTCCTGGCCGAAGGCACGGTGAAGAACTACGTGTCCGCCATACTCGACAAGCTGGGCACCCGCGATCGCACCCGTGCGGTGCTCAAGGCGATTACCCTGCGCATCATCTGAGTGGACCGAGCAAGGAGTGCCAGTGAACCCGATCCTGCATGTGGAAATCCCGGCCAGTGACCTGGACCGTGCCATCACGTTCTACCAGCGGTGGCTGCAGGTCGCGGTGGACGAACCTATCGTGCTGCACGACTGCCGGATGGCCTACCTGCCGTTCTCCGATGAGGCCGCCGGTGCCAGCATTGCGCTGGTGCACGGCGCGGACTACCGGCCCTCCGAGCAGGGTGCACGCATCTACATCGGCGTCGATGACCTGGATGCGAGCCTGGAGCGTGCACTGCAAGCGGGAGCTGAGCTGTGCTTCGGACCCGCCGATGCGGGTGACTGGCGCGTGGCCGAGATCCGCGACAGTGAAGGCAACCGGATCGCGGTGCAGGCGCGCGCAGCTCTGTAGAGCCGAGCCCACGCTCGGCTGCTGTTGGCCCAGCCGCTCCAGCTCATCCGAGCATTGGCTCGGCTCTACAAGAGCGCGGCGCGCGAGCGCTGCAGCCAGTCATTGATGGCCGGGTCCAGTCGCGGGTCGTCCGGTAGCTGCATGCCGAAGCGCTGCTGCAGCACCTCACGCACATCACCCACATCATGCAGCGGGCGCTTGTCCGGCGCCTGCCCGGGGCGGTACTCGGTGTAGTTGCCGCTGCCGATGGTACGGCGCCAGTCCGGCCCGGTCAGCGATGCGCGCAGCTGGCCGGGGAAACTGGAATCGGGATGGGTGCACACGTACCAGTTGCCCACCACGTTGTCGATCGGTGCCGGCGCCTGCAGGTCGAACCGATACATCGCCCGCCAGCCATCGTTGGACTCGGCCGACAGCACGAAATCACCCTCGCCGGGCAGGCGCTGCAGCAGATAGCGTTCGTGCGGCGTGGCCTGCGGCTGCGGATCATGCAGGCGCAGCGGCACGGTCGGGGTCAGGCTGCCGAACCCGGCATCCACCAGCCAGTCATCGCCATCCACCTGCACGCGTAGCAGCAGGTGGGTACGCGCGGTCAGTTCGCCGTCCTGGGCGGCCAGCAGTACGCGCGCGCTCAATGGCTGCGCGTCGAAGCCCAATGCCTGCAGCAGCGCCAGCAATCCGCCATTGAGTTCGAAGCAGTACCCGCCACGGCGGTCGTCAAGCAGCTTGCGTTGCACGCTGTCCAGGTCGATCGGCACCGCATCGCGCAGCAGGCAGCTGAGGGTCTCGAAGGGCAGCAGTGCGTTGTGGCGCTGCTGCAGCAGGGTCAGGCCGGCCAGCGTCCGCGGTGGCGGCGCATCCAGCTGCAGGCGCTGCAGGTAGCGGGGGACATCGAGCGTCGTCATGGAGGCACCGGGCGGGGGAGGGAGGTCCACTGTGCTCCCCCAACCGGGGTTGAGGTCAAGCGCGGCGGCCGTGTCATGCCTCCGTCGCCTGCACCCGGTACAAAGGCCGCGTCCACCAGCGATGGGGGGACGCAGACGAAGAAAGCGCTAAAGTTGTCCTGAATCCGGCCGATACAGGTGCGTCCTTCCGCCTGGAGTCTGTCATGTCGGCCGTTGTCCCCCACCTCCGGTCCCTGCGCACGCGCCTTGCTGCGTTGCACTCGGCGTCCCCCGGGCTGCTGCGCTGGCTGCAGCCACATCGGCTCAGCGTGGCCAACAAGCTCAAGGCCACACTGTGGATCTGCGGCCTGGGCCTGGTGGCGATCGCTGCTGTCTACGCCTGGACTGGCCATGCCAACGCACTGGCTGCGCGCAGCCAGGCCAGTTACCAGCGCGGCAGCGATCTGGCTGCCAGCCTGTCCACGCGGGTGGCCGAAGCGCGTCGCCTGCAGACCCAGTATGCACGCAGTTTCGATGATGCCGACCGCGCGCAGCTGTTGGCCACGCAGAAGGCGTTGCAGACCGATCTGCAGGCGCTGCGCGCGACGCCGATGGATGCTGGCCGGCGCAAGGCCCTGCAGGCGCTGACCGAGGCTGCCGACGCGTTCTCGCAAGGTGTGGCCGCCCTGTTCGAACGGGTCGACGAGATGGGCCGTGGTGATGCCGGCCTCGCCGCGCAGCTGCAGCAGGCCGCTGACACCCTGCAGGCGCAGGTGGATGTGCAGCAGCGGCCCGCGCTGGCGCTGTCCCTGCAGAAGATGCGAAGGCAGGAGGCACTGCTGCTGCTCGACGGTGATTCCACCCACGCCGACCGCGCCAGCGAGGAGAAGCTGCCGTTCGACCTCGCGCTGGCGGGCCTGCCTGCGGATGTGCAGGACACCCTGCGCACCGGGATGGAGGCGTATCAGGCCGCACTGCTGGGGTATACCGCTGCCCGCGTCGGCCTGGATGTGGAAGCGCAGTCGCTGCTGGATACCGCCACGGGCGTAGCGCCGGCGTTGGCCGCATTCCAGCAGGCACAGGTGGCGGCGCTGGCCGGGGCGCAGGCACGCCAGCAGGCCTGCGCGCGCACCATGAGCGTGCTGTTCGCACTGACCCTGCTGCTGGTGGCCGGCGTGCTGATCACCAGCCTGGTGCTGGTGCTGCGTGCGGTGCGCCAGCCGATCCAGGACACCCTGCGTTTCGCCAGCGACATCGCCGACGACCGCCTCGACACCACCCTGCGCGTCTACAACGCCAACGATGAAATCGGCCAGCTGGCCCAGCGCCTGGTCGACATGCAGCAGCGCCTGCGCGCGCGCATCGAGACCGAGCGTGCGGTGGCCCGCGGCAACACCCGCGTGCGCCAGGCATTGGACAGCGCACAGGCCGGCTTGATGGTGATCGATGCCGAAGGCTTGGTGGCGTACGCCAATCCGGCGCTGCTGGAGCAGCTTGCACTCCGGCTTGAAGATCTGGTGGGGAGCGATGCGGTACGCCTGCATCCGGCACTGGCCAGCCTGGCTGGCGTGCGCCAGCGCGAGGAGCGCGAGATCGGTCATGCCGGCGTCCGCTACCAGTTGATCGCCAATGCCATCACCGACGAAGGGCATTTCCTCGGCGTGGCAGTGGAGTGGCGCAGCCGCGCGCTGGAAACGCTGCTGGAAACCGAAGTGGCAGCACTGGTCGACGCCGCCGCACATGGCGACCTGCACGGCCGCATCGCGCTGGAGGGAAAACAGGGCTTCGTGCGCACGTTGTCGACAAGCATCAACCGCCTGCTGGCGACCTTCGAGACCAACCTCGGCGATCTGCAGGCGCTTCTGGCGGCGCTGGCCCGTGGTGACCTCAGCGTGCGCATGGAAGGTGAGCTGCAGGGCGTGTTCGCACGCATGCGCGACGATGCCAACGCCACGGTCGCGCAACTGGGCCGCATCGTCACCCGCATCCAGCAGGCGACGTCCAGCCTCGACACCGGCGTTGGTGAGATCGTTGCCGGGCACCATGATCTGTCGCAGCGTACCGAACAGCAGGCGGCCAACCTGGAAGAGACGGCAGCGTCGATGCACGAGTTGACCGACACCGTTGGCCGCAATGCCGATGCCGCGGGCCGCGCCGATGCCCTGGTGCAGGGGGCGGCCGCGGTGGCCCAGCGCGGTGGCGAGGCCGTCGGCCAGGTGGTCGCGACCATGCATGGCATCAGCGAGGCCTCGCGGCGGATCGGCGACATCACCCAGCTGATCGATGGCATCGCTTTCCAGACCAACATCCTCGCGCTGAATGCCGCGGTGGAAGCCGCGCGCGCAGGTGAGCAGGGCCGCAGCTTCGCCGTGGTGGCTGCGGAAGTGCGCCTGCTGGCCCAGCGCAGTGCCGAAGCGGCCAAGCAGATCAAAGGACTGATCGAGGATTCGGTGGCGCGTGTTGGCCAGGGCAACCAGCAGGCCGAGCAGGCGGGCATCACGATGGGCGAGATCGTTGGCAGCGTGCAGCAGCTGGCCGAGCTGCTGGCCGGTATCCGCAGTGCATCGCAGGACCAGCATGCCGGCATCGCGCAGGTGAAGCAGACCATCGTGCAGATGGAAGCCAGCACCCAGCGCAACGCCAGCCTGGTGGAAGAGGCTGGTGCCTCCACCGCGCAGATGCAGGCGCAGGTACACGCGCTGACCGAAGCGGTGGGCGCGTTCCAGTTGCAGTCGATGCCACAGGCGCGCGCTGCGGCCTGATCGTGCTCCGGTATGCCGGCCGCTGGCCGGCACGCCCCTGATCATGCCGGCCCGCGGCCGGTACTACCCTTGTGGCTCAATACACGTCGCGACGGTAGCGCCCGGTCTCCAGCAGCGTTTCCACTTCTTCATCACCCAGTGCTTCGCGCAGCACCTGGTCCACGCCTTCGGCCATGCCCAGCAGCGAACCGCAGACGTGGATGACCGCACCACGCTGCATCCAGTCGCGCAGGGCATCGGCTGCTGCACGCAGGCGATCCTGCACATAGCCGCCCTCACCATCGCGCGAGAACGCCAGGTCCACCCGCGCGAGATGGCCGTCGGCCTGCCACGCTTCGATCTCATCGGCGAACAGGAAGTCGTGCGCGCGCTCGCGTTCGCCGAACAGCAGCCAGTGCCCGTGCTCACCTGCATGCGCGGCTTCGCGCAGCAGGCTGCGCAGGCCCGCGATGCCGGTGCCATTGCCGATCAGCACCATCGGCGCACCGCCAACGCGATGGAAACCGGGGTTGCGGTGCACGCGGGCCACGATGCTGGCACCAACCGGCGCATGCAGCGACAGCCAGCCCGATCCCAGGCCGGTGCGTCCGGTTTCGTCATGGACCAGCCGCACCACCAGTTCGACCGCACCGTCATCCGTACAGGATGCGATGGAGTACTCGCGCCCCGGCAGCAGTGGCAGCCCTGCCAGCCAGAGGCACGCATCCTGCACCGCCAGCGCAGCATCGGCATCGGGCAGCTCGCGCTCGCTGGCCAGCGCCAACAGCGTGCGCGGCTGGCCGTCAATCAGCAACGGCTGCTGGGGATCCAGCCCATGTGCCTTCAGCACCGCAGCGGCGTGCCGCGCGTTGTGGCGGGGCGCGACGTGCAGGATGTCGCCCGCTTGCCATTGCGCGTCGGCCGGTGGCGCAAGACGGATGCGCCAGATGGCGCCGCCCACGCTGCCTGGATTGAGGCGGTCACGGCCGAGCAGGCGCCACTCGTGCATCTGCGTCGCGGCCGGCAACACGCTGTCATCGGTGGCGATGCCGGTCAGTGCGCCGAGATGTTGCTGCCACTGGCGCAGCGCCGGTATCGCGGCGGCATCGACATCGATGCGCTCGAACAGCGCACGTGCGCCGTTGCCCAGCAGCCAGCCATCGAATTGGCGGCCAAAGCCGCAGTAATGCGGGTACTGGCGGTCACCCAGGGCGAGCAGGCCGAACTGCAGGCCCGACAGATCGGGCGCTTGTGCCAGCAGCCGCCGCGCAGCGCCCCGTGCCGCATCCGGCGGCTCGCCATCGCCGAAGGTGCTCAGCACGAACAATGCCTGCGCAGTGCGCGCGAGCTGCGTGGCATCGACCCGGGCCAATGGCAGCACCTGCACCGCATGACCGGACGCCTGCAGCTGCGCGGCTGCGCGCCATGCGAGTTGTTCGCCCAGCCCGCTCTGGCTGGCATGCACCACCAGCCACGGCGTGCCACCGCCATCGGCAGGCGTTGCTGGCAGCGACTGGCGCAGGCCACGCGCGGCGCGCTGGCTGCGGCGCCGGTCCAGGTAGAGCATCCAGCCGGTGATGAAGAACAGGCTCATGCCCAAACTGCTGAGCATCACCACGACACGCCCGGGCACGCCGAAGTAGCTGCCCGAGTGCAGCGCGAACACGCTGGTGGCCAGCTGCGCGCCGGCGCCCTGGCGCGCGTAGGGTCGGGCATCGAGCGTGGCACCAGTGCCCGGGTCCAGCTGCAGCAGATCATGCGCGCGGTCATGCTGGCCGCCGCGCTGCGACGGATCACCGGCCATCACGCGCACATTCAGTGCCTGCCCGGGCTTCTCCGGCAGGCGCAGGTCGATGTAGCCGGTGCGCACGCCGGGCAGTGCATACAGCGTGGCTTCGATGCGCTCCAGGTTCAGGGCGGCACCGGTGGCGACCTTGTGCTTGGCGGCCGGTGCGACGCCCAGCAGGGTGTTGGCGGCACTGCGATACCAGTCGAAGGACCACCACAGCCCGGTCAGCGCACTCATCAGGTAGATCAGCAGAACCCAGGTACCGACCACCGAGTGCAGGCTCCACAGGAAGCCACGGCCGCTGCGTTTCCATTCCACCGCCAGCCAGCTGCGCCAGTGCCACCAGCGTCGCGGCCAGCGCAGGTAAAGGCCGGACAGGGTGAAGAACAGCAGCGCGATGGCGCAGCTGCCGGTGATCCATTTGCCGCGCTCGCCGGCGGCGAGGTGGCGATGCAGGTCCTCGACGAAATCGAAGAACGCCTGCCCACGCAGGGCGCTGAATCGCTCGCCGCTGTACGGATCGAAGTAGACCCAGTGTTCCTTGCCACCGGCGAAGCGTGCCACCGAGGGCCGCTGCCCGGTGGCGTCCACGCGCAGGCGTTGCAGGGGGCGATCACTGCCGGCCTGCAGCAGCGGCACCAGCTCGCTGAGTTCAAGCGGAAGCTGGCCGTCGGCATGGTGCTCGGCGATTTCGGCGAAGCCGGGGTTGGCCGCGCGCAGCAGCTCGTCCTCGAAGGACAGCACGGCGCCGCTGAGGCCCATCACGGCCAATACGGCACCGGCGGTGATGCCCAGCAGCCAGTGCAGTTGGAACAGGACGTTCTTGAACATGGAAGGAGGAGGGCCTGGAAGGCTGCCGCCCGCATCCTGCGCAACAGCAAATGAGAATTAGTCGCGGAATTCTCCGTGGCGGACGGGCTACGGTCAAGGAGGGTTTTGTTGCAGGGCTTTGCAGCCCTGCACCCGCTACAAGCCGGAGCAACGTCAACGTCAAAAGCTGGCTTTCCGTGGGTTGGCGGGGTGGGGCCGGTTGAGGGGGACGCTGCAAGTCCCCCTCCGGGGCCCGGCCCAGCCGCTGGCGGCTGTGCGTTCGGGCGCTTGCGAAGCAGTGCTTCGCAAGCAAAGCGCCCTCACCCATGTAAGCTCGGTCGCCGCATCCATGCGGCTCACGCCCCCTCAACCGGACCCACCCCGCCTTCGACAGTTTCCTGCGATCTGTCGGAACGGCGTTCTGCTTTGGTAGGTGCCGACCGTTGGTCGGCACGGGGTCTGATTCCGTTCTGAATATCGATATCTGACAGATGTGTCGACCAAGGTCGACACCTACCAACAGCCGCGAAGATCTGTCAGAGGCGGGGCGGTGTCGGAGTGCGGGGTGTCAGCCGCATGGATGCGGCTGCCAAGCTTACAGGGACGTACTTGCAGCGTCCCCGCACTCCGACACCGCCCCGCCATCCCACGGAATGCCCGCTTTGGCTTTGGCTGTTGCCGTTGCATTGAGCAGGGTGCAGGGCTGCAAGCCCTGCAAAAAACACCCTCACTTCACCCAGCTGTCGATCTCGCCGTGGGCGAACGGTCCCAGCTTGGCCTTCACCAGCCGCCCCTGCGCATCGAACAGCACGCTGTAGGGCAGCAGGCCCTGGGTATTGCCCAGCTGCACGCTGGCATCGCGCGGCCCCGGGGTCTCGATCACGATCGGATAATCCACCGGTACCCGCTGCAGGAAACCGCGCACGTCCTCCGGCGTATCCAGCGCCAGTCCCAGCACCTGCACACCGCGCTCGCCCTGGATATGTGCGAAACGCGCCAGTTCCGGCATTTCTTCCACGCAGGGCGCGCACCAGCTGGCCCAGACATTGATCAACAGCGGGCGACCGCCAGCGTGCTGGCGCAGGTCCAGCGGCCGGCCTTCAAGATCGGGCAGCGACAGCGCGGGCAGGCTGTCGCCGACCTGCAGGGCAGGTGCCGCAGCCGCCACAGCAGGCGCCGCTGGCATGGCCTCAGGCGCAACCGGCGCAGGAGCCAATCGATGCCCGGCCCACAGGCCAAGGCCGGCGGCCAGCACCGCTGTCCACAGCAGCGCTGGCCGTTGCCACTTCATCGTGCGGTGCGCAGCAGCGCTTCCTCCACCACCGCCTGGGTCAGCAGGGTCGGCAGCACGGTCGGCGGTGCGCCGGGGCCGTACACCACGTACAGCGGCACGCCGACGGCTTTGTGCTCTTCCAGGAACGTGGTGATCTGCGGATCGACGTTGGTGTAGTCACCGCGCATGTACACCGCGTTGGTGCGCTTGAGCAGGTCCTTGAACTCCGGCCGCGACAGCACGGCACGCTCGTTGGCCTTGCAGCTCACGCACCAGTCGGCGGTCATGTTGACGAACACCACGCGGTTGTCGGCGCGCAGGCGGTCCAGCAACTGCGGCGAATACTCCACCACGTTGTCGCTGGCGGCCTGTGCGGCGCGAGCCGGCGCTGCCAGCTGGGTCACGCCCCAGGCCGGTACCAATGCGCTGATCGCCAGCAGCACGCCGAGCAGGGTTACTGCACGCGAACCGGTCCAGCGGTTGCGCTCGAACAGCCACAGGCCGAAGGCGAACAGCAACAGGCCACCCAGCACCAGCGCCATGCCGTCCACGCCGCGCTGCTTGCCCAGCACCCACAGCAGCCACAGCGCGGTGGCGTACATCGGGAAGGCCAGCACGTGCTTGAGCGTTTCCATCCACGGGCCGGGCTTGGGCAGGCGGCGCGCCAGCGCCGGCACGAAGCCGATCAGCAGGAACGGCAGCGCCAGGCCCAGGCCGAGGAACAGGAACACGGTCATCGCCTTCAGCGGCGGGGCAATGAACGCGTAGGCGATCGCGCCACCCATGAACGGGCCGACGCAGGCACTGCCGACCACGCAGGCCAGCGCACCGGTGAAGAAGTCACCGGCCGGGCCGCTGCGGCTGGCCAGCGACTGGCCCAGGTTGCCGATGCCGCCGCCCAGGGTGAACACGCCGGACAGGCTCAGGCCTACCGCGAACATGATGTAGCCCAGCGCCGCCACCACGCCCGGGTGCTGCAGCTGGAAGCCGATGCCGACGGCGTTGCCGATTGCGCGCAGGCCCACCATCAACGCACCGATCACCGCGAATGCGACCAGCACGCCCAAGGTGTACCAGAGCGCGTGGCTGCGTGCGCGCTGCGGGCTTTCGCCACTTTGCGCCAGGCTCAGGACCTTCAGCGACAGGATCGGCAGCACGCAGGGCATCAGGTTCAACACCAGGCCGCCGGCCAGCGCCAGCAGCAGCACCCAGACGAACGAACGGTCCGGGTTCGGTGTGGTCGCCGGCGGGCGCGTACGCAGCGCGTTGTCACCGCGCGCATCGGCGGCGAATTCATTGCCGTCCACGGTGCCTGCGACGGCCGGGGGGGCGGCATCCGTATTGGGCACCGTCGGCAGCAGGCGCAGGGGGGCGCCGTTGGCGCCTTCGCGTGGCGCCGCAGCCAACGGGCTGATTACCTCGTTGCGCGGCGGTGCCTGGTCGGCGCTGGCGCTGACCTTGCCGGCCGGTATCGACAGCTTCACCCGGCGGGTCATTGGCGGGTAGCAGATGCCATCGGTCTGGCAGCCCTGGAAGGTCACCACGAGGGTGCCGTCAACCGCGTCGGCAACCGTGCGCCGCAACGGCAGCGGCACTTCCACCTGGTTGAAGTACACCGAGACATCGCCGAAGTGCTCGTCGCGATGCGACTGCGCGGCTGGCCAGCGCGGCGTGCCGGCCTGCACGCCGGTGCTGCCTTCCAGCTTCAGCGAGGTGCGGTCGCGATACAGGTAGTAGCCCGGTGCCGGACTGAAGCGCAGCAGCAGGGTGTTGCCGTCGCTGGCGATGGCATCGAAGCCGAACGCCTGCTCCGACGGCAGCGGCAGCGTCTGGCTGTTGCTGGCCGCACCTGGCAGGCGCAGGCCGCCGCTGTTGCCGGCACCGGCCAGCGGGTTGTTGAACGGACTGGCCGCACCGGCGCGCGCGGCAGGGGCCGCGGCCTGTGCACCGCTGCCGGGCAGGGTGACCTGCACCACGCGCTTCTGCGGCGGGTAACAGACACCGGCATCTGCGCAGCCCTGGTAACGCACTTCCAGGCTGATGGTGCCGGCGGCCTCGGTCGGCGTGCCGGGCAGGGTGGCCTGCAGGCGCTCGCGATAGGTTTCGACCTCGCCGAAGAAATCGTCGTGGTGCTTGTCGCCCTTGGGCATCTGCAGCGCGCCGGCGTTGAAGGCCGGGTCGGCCTTGACGCTGGTGCGGTGGCGATACAGGTAATAGCGGGGCGCGATCTTGAACTGCAGCTGCACCTGGCCCCGTTCGGGGGCACTGGCGGTCAGCGCGAACGCCTGGTCCACCGGCAGCAGGTCCTTCTCATCCAGGGCGAAGGCGGGCAGCGAGAGCCACATCAGGGCGCACAGGGCGGCGCCACGCGCAAACAGAGTCTTCAATCAGTGTCCTCCCGGGTCTGTGCCCGGATCCAGTCCAGATACGCCGGCAGGCCGGCCCGGGTTTCGACCGCGATGCACTCCGGGAGTTCATACGGGTGCAGTTCGACGATCCGGGCGATTGCGTCATTGACGCGACTCGCGGTGGTCTTCACCAGCAGCTGCAGCTCGGCGTCGGTGGTCACCTCGCCCTGCCAGCGGTAGGTCGACTGCGCGCCATCGAGGCGGGTCACGCACGCGGCCAGGCGCTCGCCAACCAGCGCGTGCGCGATGCGCTCGGCACTGGCCAGGTCCGGGCAGGTGGTCAACAGCAGCAGGACGGGATCGACGGTCGACATGACCGTCGAGTATAGGGCCGCCGCCGGGTCAGGACCCGGCGGCGGCCGTGGACCGCTGCGTTGCGCGGTCAGTTGGCCAGCTGGCAGGTGGCCGGCTTGGCCGAGGTGAACAGGCCAGGGGTCGCCCACTCGGGGTGGTCGATGAACGGGTTGCGGTTGCCCTGGAAGCTGTAGATCACGTCATTGCGCGCACGCTCGGCATCATCCGGCGGGTCGGACAGGTGCCAGTCGATCAGCGTCGACAGCAGGCCCATGTAGGCCGGCGAGCTGCTGGTCTTGACGATCCTGCTGCGGTCGTCGGTCAGCTCCAGGTCCGGCTCGGACTGGCCAGTGGCTGCATCCTTGCCGCCCTCGTAGCGGATCGCCATGTACATCACCGCACGCGCCATGTCGCCCTTGCGCTTGCCCCACACCTCGAACGTGCCGGTGTTGCCGTCCGGCGTGCGCACCCAGTTGGAGTTGCCCGGATAGCCACCACTGCCGCCACCCTGGCCGTTGTTGGCCTCGGTGGCGCGCTCGCCGCAGCTGGCGTCGCACTTGCCGAACGGCTTGTTGCCACGGTCGGCGTTCCACTGTGCATCGGTCAGGTACAGCATGTGGGTGTCGGTATACGGCGCGTACGGCAGGCCCTTGTCACCCGTGGTGGTGGCAAAACCCAGCGAGTTCGGCCAGGTGTGCTCGCGGTTGTACTTCAGGCCACTGCCGCTGCCGGCGCGATCGGTCACCTTGGCGTAGCTGCGGTTGCGATACGCGTCGAGGATGCGGTTCGGGTTGTTCGGGTCCTCGTCTGCGATCTCCAGGATGGTCCAGGTACTGGTGCCCGAGCCGCTGTACGGGTAGGCGGTGTGGCCCTTGATTGTCGCGTGCAGCGAGCAGCGCAGCTGGCTCGGGCTGCTGGTGTTGACCTTGGAGTAGTAGCCGGCCGGCACGCCAGGGTTGCCCGGGTCCGGATTGCCGCCGGTGCTGGCCACGGTGAAGGCGATGCGGCTGTCGGCCGCCGGGTGTGCGCCCTGCAGGTCGGTGATGCGCGCGGCGCGGATGTCGAAGCGGCAGGCTTCACCGGCCACCAGCGCGGTGTTGGTGGACAGCTTCACGCTGCGCCCGCTGGCCGGGAAGGTCAGCGGCACGCTGCCGGAGGTACCGCAGCTCAGCGCGAACGCGCCGCTGGCCAGGTTCACCGTCTCGCTGAACACCACTTCCAGATCGGCGGCGGCCGGGAAGGTGCTGCTGCCCTGCGCCGGGGTGGTGGTGGACACCGACGGCGGCGTGTTCGGGCCCGGGGTGCCGCCGCCGCTGAAGGTCTGGCCGTTGTTGCAGCTGCCGAAGGTCTGCCTGGCCGACTCGGCCCAGGTGAAGTGGGCGTACTGGCTGCCGCTGCCGGTCAGCTGCAGCGAGGTGCCGGGAGCCGTGCTGTTGGTCTCGGCCACCGGAATGTTCTGGCTGGTCATGCCGGCGGCAGGGCCACCGGAGGCGGTGATGGCGCCCTCGTAGCTGAGGAACTGGACCACCTTGCCGCTGGCGTCGACCAGGGCGATGCCGTCGTTCGGGCCGTTCTGGATGCCGTTGGTCGGGTAGTTGACCACGGCGATGCTGGCGCTGCCGCAACCGGCGGCGGTGCCGGCCGGGACCGGGTTGTTGGCGTAGACCGTGGCGGCCGAAGGATTGCTGCCGTTGTAGAGGTAGAGGCGGTAGCCGGACAGGTCTTCACCTGCGGTAGCGACCACTTCGATGGCTTCGCCGACGTCACCGGCGGCGGTGCTGTCGTCGTAGTGCAGTTCATTGATGAAGACCTCGGCCTGGGCCGGCGCCGCGGCCAGTGCCAGCAGGCAGGCGGCGGCAAGCGGGGACAGCAATCGCATCGACTACTCCTTGTGATTGGGAATGCGTGACCGAGCCTAAGGCCGATCCAGTGACACTTTGTCGTAAATGAACGTCAGATATCTGACAGTGCGACGCTTGTCACCGAAATTGTCCAGGACCAACGCCTTGGCCGAGGCGCGCGGGTGGAAAAAATTTTTTCATTCCGCCCTTGAAAGGGGGCGGCGGGGCTCCATCTCTGCCCTGCTCCCGACGTTGTCGGGTTTCTTCACGTGCGGTTCTGGCACTCGCCTGGGGTGAGTGCTAACATCGCCGGACTTTTTTAGATCAATCAATCACTTAAGAGGTCTCCTATGAGCATCAAGCCGCTGCACGACCGCGTTGTGGTCAAGCCGATCGAAGCCGACGAAATCTCCGCCGGTGGCATCGTCATCCCCGACTCGGCCAAGGAAAAGTCCACCAAGGGTGAGGTCGTGGCCGTCGGCCCGGGCAAGCCGCTGGACAACGGCAACGTGCGCGCGCCGTCGCTGAAGGTCGGCGACAAGGTCATCTATGGCCAGTACGCCGGCAGCTCGTACAAGAGCGAAGGCGTCGAATACAAGGTCCTGCGCGAAGACGACGTGCTCGCCGTCATCGGCTGAGCCTCGGCGCGACCTGTTTCAACCTGATCCCAAACTCCCAGCCGCCGGGCATCGTCCGGCGCTACCAATGAGGTAAATGCAATGGCTGCCAAGGATATTCGTTTCGGTGAAGACGCCCGTTCGCGCATGGTGCGCGGCGTCAACGTTCTCGCCAATGCCGTCAAGGCCACCCTGGGCCCGAAGGGCCGCAACGTCGTGCTGGAAAAGAGCTTCGGCGCCCCGACCATCACCAAGGACGGCGTCTCCGTCGCCAAGGAAATCGAACTGGCTGACAAGTTCGAGAACATGGGCGCGCAGATGGTGAAGGAAGTTGCTTCGCGCACCAACGACGATGCCGGCGACGGCACCACCACCGCCACCGTGCTGGCCCAGGCCCTGATCCGCGAAGGCGCCAAGGCCGTTGCCGCCGGCATGAACCCGATGGACCTCAAGCGCGGTATCGACAAGGCCGTTTCGGCCGCCGTCGCCGAGCTGAAGAACATCTCCAAGCCGACCGCCGACGACAAGGCGATCGCCCAGGTCGGTACCATCTCGGCCAACTCGGACGAGTCGATCGGCCAGATCATCGCTGACGCGATGAAGGAAGTCGGCAAGGAAGGCGTCATCACCGTTGAAGAAGGCTCGGGCCTGGACAACGAGCTGGACGTGGTCAAGGGCATGCAGTTCGACCGCGGCTACCTGTCGCCGTACTTCATCAACAACCAGCAGTCGCAGACCGCTGACCTGGATGACCCGTTCATCCTGCTGCACGACAAGAAGATCTCCAACGTCCGTGACCTGCTGCCGGTGCTGGAAGGCGTCGCCAAGGCCGGCAAGCCGCTGCTGATCGTGGCCGAGGAAGTTGAAGGCGAAGCGCTGGCCACCCTGGTCGTCAACACCATCCGTGGCATCGTCAAGGTCGTGGCCGTCAAGGCTCCGGGCTTCGGCGACCGTCGCAAGGCGATGCTGGAAGACATGGCCGTGCTGACCGGCGGCACCGTGATCTCCGAAGAAGTCGGCCTGTCGCTGGAGAAGGCCACCATCAAGGACCTGGGCCGCGCCAAGAAGGTGCAGGTCTCCAAGGAGAACACCACCATCATCGACGGCGTCGGCGACAAGGCCAACGTTGATGCACGCGTGGCGCAGATCAAGACCCAGATCCAGGACACCTCCTCGGATTACGACCGCGAGAAGCTGCAGGAACGCGTGGCCAAGCTGGCCGGCGGTGTTGCCGTGATCAAGGTCGGCGCCTCGACCGAAATCGAAATGAAGGAAAAGAAGGATCGCGTCGACGACGCCCTGCACGCCACCCGTGCGGCCGTTGAAGAAGGCGTGGTTCCGGGCGGCGGCGTTGCCCTGGTCCGCGCGATCACCGCGCTGGCCGGCCTGAAGGGCGCCAACGAAGACCAGAACCACGGCATCCAGATCGCCCTGCGTGCGATGGAAGCCCCGCTGCGCGAGATCGTTGCCAACGCCGGTGACGAGCCGTCGGTCATCATCAACAAGGTCAAGGAAGGCACCGGCAGCTTCGGCTACAACGCCGCTACCGGCGAGTTCGGCGACATGCTGCAGTTCGGCATCCTGGACCCGACCAAGGTGACCCGTTCGGCGCTGCAGAACGCGGCCTCGATCGCTGGCCTGATGATCACCACCGAAGCCATGGTTGCCGAAGCTCCGAAGAAGGACGAGCCGGCCATGGGCGGCGCCGGTGGCATGGGCGGCATGGGTGGCATGGGCGGCATGGACTTCTAAGGTCCACGCCCGCGTCGGACGTTGCCGGCCCTGGTCGGCGCGTCTCCCCGATGCAAGGAAAAACCCCGCCGCGAGGCGGGGTTTTTTTGTTGCCCGGTTGCCGCCATGGCGCCGCGTCGCTACGCTCGCAGACCATGCCTACCTCGTTCATCGTCGTCGACGACTTCCTCTCTCCAGCCGATGCACACGGCCTGCGCCAGGCCGGGCTGGGCCTGACCTACCCGGCGCAGGAGGGGGCATTCCCCGGGCGTAATTCGCTCGAACGGCTGGAGCTGGACGGCCTGTCCGAGGCCGCGTCGCGGTTGGTCAACGAGCCGCTGCGGCCGGTCAATCCGTTGCAGTCGCACGGCAAGTTCCGGCTGACCCTGGCCAGCGATGTGGGTCGCGCCAAGGTGCACACCGACCATTCGCACTGGTCCGGCATCCTCTACCTCAGCGCCCCGGAGCACTGCGAAGGGGGTACCGAGTTCTTCCGCCATCGCCGCACCAACACCGAGCGCATGGCGCTGAACGCCCACGAGCTGGCTGCGCTGGGCTACGCCAACGGCGGCGACATGCATCGGGACATCATCGAGCGCGACAGCGTCGACGACAGCCAGTGGGAAATGACCATGCGCATCCCGATGCGCTTCAACCGCCTGGTGCTGCTGCGCCCGTGGTTCTGGCATACCGCCGGCCCGGCCTTCGGCGACCGGCCGGAGAATGGGCGGCTGGTCTACCTGATGTTCTTCGAGCAGGCGCGTTGAAGGGAGGTCATCCACGCATGGCGTGGATCTTATCTCTTGCCAATCTGGCACCTTGGTTGCCGAGAGCCCGGCGTGGGCGACCGTGTGGATCCAGGTCTTGCGACCGAGAAGTAGCTTGGGTCCCCACGCCGGATTCTCCCTGAACCGCCCGAACAGTTGGTTGAGTTGGCGCTCGAACTGATAAGACTGGGCAAGCGGGGAGAGCTCTCGCCCCTGTCAGCCTAGCGGAGTTCTGCCATGTTTGGGATCGGGATCGATGTGAGCAAAGCCACGCTGGATGTGGCCGTCCATGGAGAGCAGTTTCGCCAATTCAGCAACGACAAGCGCGGCTTTGTGCGCTTGATTCGGTGGCTGAAGACGTGGCCGATCAAGCAGGTCGTTCTTGAGGCAAGCGGGGGTTACGAGCGTGCTGCTCTGGATGTATTGCACGCCGCTGGCCTGCCGATGGTACGAATCAATCCGGCGCGTGCACGGCGATTTGCCCAAGGCACGGGCCGTGCCGCCAAGACCGATCGGCTCGATGCGACAGTGCTGGCACAAATGGCCCATTTGTTGCCGCTGACCCGCTACGTACCCCCTGCTCCTTGGCAGCAGCGTCTGGCTGAATTTGCGCAATGCCGCAGGCAACTGGTGCAGATGCGGGTCAGTGAGATGCAGCGCTTGCGGCGATTGGTCGATCCGGATCTGATTGCGATGAAGCAACGCCATATAGCTCAGCTATCTGACGACCTGAAGCAGTTGGATAAAGCTATTGCCGAGCAGCTTGAGGGGCAGCCTGGCTGGAAGAATATCGGCGCGCTCAAAGGCGTCGGCCCCATCCTGATCAGCACACTGGCCTGCGAGTTGCCCGAACTGGGCAGCTTGGGAAGCAAAGCCATAGCATCGCTGGTGGGGTTGGCCCCGATGAACCGCGAAAGTGGCACCTGGCAGGGCCAACGGCGGATCAGTGGTGGGCGCGCGGTGGTACGCGAAGCCCTTTACATGGCGGCCCTGACGGCCATCCGGTACGAGCCAAGGCTGCGCGCGTTTTACGCTGGCCTGAAGGCCAAGGGCAAAGCGAGCAAGGTGGCGCTCGTGGCGGTCATGCGCAAAATGCTGGTGATCCTCAACGCCCGTAAGCGAGACGCCGAGGTGGCCCTCGGCTGCCCCTGACAAGACAGTTGCTACTTCACGAATGCCTTTGCTGCGCCGTACTCCCACTGCCACGGTACGCCGATGTCGCCGAGCACGAAGGCCACCAGCGCCGGGAAGGTCGCCTCGGCGCGCACATCGTTGCCCAGGATCACCACGCAGCGCTGCTGCTGCTCGACGCACACCAGCGTATTACCGACCGCATCATCGTGGCCGCCCTTGTAGAAGCCTGCGCCTTGCGGGCCACGGAACGTCACCACCCCCAGGCCGGCCGCCAGGTCCTTGCGCTGCAGCGCCTTCGGCAGCTCCGGCTGCAGGGTGGGGAACTGGCTGGCGGTGGTGATCGGCAGCTGCGGCCGCACCAGCTCCTTGCGCATCGTCGCTGAAAGCCCATCGCCGCGCACGTAGCCGGCGGCGAAACGGGCCATGTCGGCGATGGTGGTATCCATCGAACCGGCCGCGCGCACGCGGCTGCGCTCATCGTGCGGCTCGGCGGTGCCCTCCATGGTCCAGCCGTCGGCCAGGTTGGTGGCGAAGTCCCCGCGCCACATCATGCTGGTGCGGGTCATGCCGAAGCGGTCGAATACCCGCTGCTGCATCAACGCACCCACATCCTCGCCCAGCCGTCCGCGTTCGATCACGAACTGCAGCAGGATCAGCCCTTCGCCGGAATAGCCGTAGCGGCTGCCTGGATCAAAGTGGAACTTCAGTCGGCCGTCCGGTTCAAGAAACCCGAAGTTGGCAAAGCCACTGGCGTGGTTGAGCAGCAGGCGAGGGGTGAGCTGGCGCCAGCGCGCATCATCGGCCAGCACGCTGTCGTCGGCGTACTTCTTCGTTTCGGGCGGATAGTCCGGCAACGGCTTGTCCAGCGCTGTGGCGATGCTGGCATCCAGATCGATCCTGCGGTCCTGCGCCAGCTGCGCGACCAGATGGCCGAATGCCATCTTGGTCAACGAGGCGGCGTACATCACCGTATCGGTGCGCAGTGGTTCGCCTGCGGTATTGCGCTCGCCGTAGGCGGCGACGTGCACCACCTTGCCGCCGTCGATCACCGCCAGTGCCATGCCGCGCGCCTGTGCGGCCTGCATCAACCGCTGCGCTTCGGCATCGATGCGGGCCGGCGAGGGTACCGGGGGAGGTGCAGCCAGCACGGCCAGCGGGAACAGCGTCAGCAACATCAGGGCAGCACGGCACATGCGTGGAACTCCTGGTGGGGCGCACGGTGATGCTACGCCAGGCTGCCGCTGGCGTCATTGCCGGATGTCAGCTGGCCTGCGGCCGGCGCAGGCAGATCCGGGACGCGCCGGCACCGATGTCCACCTGGCCGCCGCGCATTGCATCCGCACCAAGGATCAGCGCCGGCCGGCCCTCCAGGCCGATCGCCTTGAACACTGGCAGTTCGCTGATGCGGACCTCCATCGAGGGGTGCTGCCAGCCGTTGCCGGCCATGCCGGGCAGGGTGTACAGCCAGGTTGCCTGCTTTCCGCCGCCCAGGCCTTCGGTGCCCTTTTCACGCACCCGCACCCGTGCGTCGCTGCCGTCGGTGCGCAGCCCCAGTGCGCGGGCTGCTTCGGCGTTGAGGACGGTCTGCGCGGCACCGGTGTCGACCACGGCGATGGCGTCCACCGCGGGCGCGCCCAGTGCAAGCGTGATGAAACCGAACTGGCGCAGGCCGTCAGTGCGTCCGGGCAGCGCATTGGGCTGGCAACCCCGTCCTTCCAGGTTCAATCCGCCGGGTGTCCACAGCGCCAGTTGATTGCGGCCGAAGTCCCAACGGGTGTCCCAGCGTCCGGTCAGATCGTTGCCGATCAAGCCGTCAATGGCCGGATCATCGTCCTTCGGCAACGACGACAGATCGACCTTCATGGCTTGGGCCTGCAGCTGCCAACTGCCCAGCTGCCAGGACGTTCTGCGTATGCGCTGCAGCCGCGCGGAGGCTGCACTTGCCCCTTGGGCGTGTGATACCTCCGCATCCACATCTCCCAGACCGTAGCGCCGCACGACGCGGTCATCGACCAGGGTGGCGCCTGCCGCGCTGTCGACCACGAAGCGCAGCGGTTCGGCACGCCCGTCCAGCGACACGGCCACGGCCGGATGACCGCCCTGCATCCACATCGGCAGGATGTGTTCGGGGGAATCGGACGCCAGCGCAGCCAGCGGGGCAGCAAGCAGGACGAATGGGATGAGGCGCAAGGCAAGTCTCCGCAGTGATCATGGGTGACCATTGGCGCGCAGCGGCGTATCGCGGGAATATCGGCGTTGATACCGTCCTGATACAGACCTGCCTGATACTGCCTGCATGACGACTCCCGCCCGTGTCATCGTTGTCGATGACGACGCCAGCATCCGTGATGCCATCGCCGATTGCCTGTTGCTGCATGGCTACCAGGTACGGGTGGCAGCGGACGCGACGGCGCTGGACGTGCTGCTGCAGGTCGATCGCCCGGACGTGATCATCCTCGACTGGATGATGCCCGGTGAGGATGGCCTGTCGGTCTGCCGCCGGCTGCAGGCACGGGCCATTCCGATCCTGATGCTGTCGGCGATGGGCAGCGCACCGGACAGGGTGATCGGCCTGGAGATGGGCGCGGACGACTACCTGGCCAAGCCGTTCGACCCGCGCGAGCTGCTGGCGCGGGTACGCGCGCTGCTGCGTCGGCAGGACAAGCTGCGCGCGCAGGTAGCCAGTGAACTGCGCTTTTCTGGTTGGCGGTTGCTGCCGGAACAACGTCGCCTGCTGGCGCCGGATGGGAACGAGCTGGTGCTCAGCCGTGGTGAATTCAGCCTGTTGCTGGCGCTGGCCGAACGCCCCGGGCGGGTGCTGGGGCGCGAGCAGCTGCTGCAGCTGAGCCGTGGCGAACCGAGTGACAGCGTCGACCGCGCGGTCGACCTGGCGATCAGCCGCCTGCGCCGCAAGCTCGGGCAGGCCTCACCCGGTGCGGAAGCCCTGGTGCAGACATCGCGTGGCGAAGGCTATCGCTTCCACGCCGAGGTACTGGTGCTGTGAACAGCCGGTGGCCGACCGCGCGTTGGATCACGATGCTGGCCCTGGCCAGCCTGCTGCTGGCGACACTGGTCAGCGTGGCCGTGGTTGGCTGGATGCCTCGGCCCGCGCCGCCACCGATGCGGTTGGACCAGGCCGTGCAGGTGCTGCGGGGGGAGCAGGCCGCGGCACCACTGGGCCTGCATCTGGCGACGCAGGATGCGCCACCAAAGGGCAGTGCCAGTGACTGGCTCACCCAGTTGGCGGCGCTGCAGATGGGTTTGCCGGCGAAGGAGGTGCGCCTGGTCTGGAGCGGACAGGGCAAGGCGCCTGATGTGCAGGTCATCGAAGGCGGCGAGGTGCTCGACGGCACGGCGCGGGTCGGTGTACTGAAGGCGCAGGCCGCGCTGCTGACCGCGATGCAATGGCCGCCGTTTGAACTGGGCGTGCGCAAGGCCGATGGCCGCTGGCGGGTGGTCGGCAGCGATCACAGTGATCTGGCAGCTTGGCGGCGACAGGTGATACTGGCGCTGCTGGGCGGTGCCGTGTTGCTGGCGCCGCTGGCGGCGTGGGCATCGATCCGGCTGGGGCGTCCACTACGACGCTTGGCCGATGCCAGTGCACGCGTGGACCTGCAAGCCGACACGCCCCTGCCGGATGATGGCCCGCGCGAGGTACAGATGCTGGCCGCCGCGATCGGCACCGGTCGAGAGCGCCTGCGTGCGCAGGCCCAGGACATGACCCATATGCTGGCTGCAGTGGCGCACGACCTGCGCACACCATTGACCGGCCTGCGACTGCGCGCCGAGTTCGCGCCCACACCACAGGCGGCCCGGATGGTGGCGGACATCGAGCGCATGGACACGATGATCGAGCAGGTGCTCGATTACGCACGCGGCGAATTGCAGCCGTTGCAGATGCGCCCGCTGGATCTGGCCGCGCTGCTGGAGGAGTGCGTGCAGGCAGCGTTGCTGCGCGGTGTCGAGATCTCCATCCAGGGGCCGGACAGTCTGCCCTGGCACGGCGACGCGCTGCTGCTTCGGCGCGCGTTCGACAACCTTATCGACAATGCCGATCGCTATGCCGGGGCGATGGAACTGCGGCTTGCCGTGGTTGAGCGAGGGGTCCAGCTGGAGGTGATGGATCGGGGCCCAGGTATCGCCGAGGGCGACCGAGTACGCCTGCTGCAACCGTTCCAGCGCAGCGAGCGTTCTCGTAGTCGCACCACCGGTGGAGCGGGACTTGGGCTGGCAGTGGCCGCCAATGTTGCGAGGCGGCACGCGGGCGAACTGCAGCTGCTGCACCGGGAGGGCGGCGGGCTGATTGCGTGCCTGCTGCTGGGAAAGTTCACCTGATATCGGCTGTGGTTTACAGGCAGCGGCTGTTTAGCTGTATGATTAGGCGCCTAACCATATCACGTGCGTGAGATGATCGAAGCCAAGCACCATGCCCTGATCGAGGAAGCGCAGCGACGCGGTCACGCCAACATCGCGCCGCTGCGCCTGTGTTTCCAGCTGCTCTCGCTGTCCTCGTCGATCGATCGCGACTGCGCCGCGCGGCTGGCACCGCATGGGCTCAGCGAGGGTCGCTTCATCGTGCTGTTCCTGTTGCACGGGGCCGGTGGCGCACTGCCGCCGCATGTGCTGGCCGAGCGCGCCGGCGTGACCCGCGCCACCATCAGCGGCCTGCTCGATGGCCTGCAGCGCGAAGGCCTGCTGCAGCGTCGCAACGATGACGGGGATGGCCGCCGCCTGCAGATCGTGCTGACCGCACCGGGAAAGCGTTTGGCCGAATCGCTGTTCGAGCAGCACACGCAATGGATCGGTGGGCTGTTCAACGGCCTGGATGCTGATGAACAGCAGCAGCTGTCACAGCTGCTGCACAAGGTCTGGCAGCACACGGACGCCGGGCGGGAATCCGCAGCATGAGCACGGCCATTCCCGGGGAACGCCGGCAAGCACTCAACACCGGCCGCGTCCCCGCCACCCATCTGGCCGAATGCCTGGCAGTGGATTTTGCCGCGCTGCTGCAGGTGGTGGCGCCTGCGCTTGCACCGGAGGCGCTGCAACGCATGCGGGACGCCTCAGGCAAGGGCATCACGCTGCGCATGGCCCTGGCTGCGCAACTGCTGCGTGAGGCGGGGCAGGGGGCGCCTGCGCTCTGGCGGCATCACAGCTCCGATACCGTGCGCGGCTGGGCCTGCTACCTGATCGGCAGCGATGCCCGCGCAACGCTGGCAGAGAAGCTGCAGCAGATGCGCACACTGGCCGATGACCCCCACTTCGGTGTGCGCGAATGGGCATGGCTGGCACTACGCACGGACATCGTTGCCGCGCCGATGCAGGCGCTTGATTGCCTGCAACCGTGGTCACAGGAAACATCGCCCTACCTGCGCCGCTTCGCCTGCGAAGCACTGCGTCCGCGCGGTGTCTGGGCCACGCATATCGCACTGTTCAAGCAGCACCCGGAACATGCATCCGCGCTGCTGGAAGCACTGGCCGACGATCCGGAACGCTATGTGCAGGATTCGGTCGGAAACTGGCTCAACGATGCCGGCAAGACCCAGCCGCAGTGGCTGCGCCAGCTGTGTACGCGTTGGCAGCATGAGCGCCACAGCGACGCCAACGCCTACATCCGCAAACGCGCGCTGCGCTCGCTCCGGTAGTGCCGGCCGCTGGCCGGCAACCCCCGAACCCTCAAGGAAGAACCACCATGTCGCACACTTTCATCGAGCTCTACACCGCCACCCCTGCCTGGACCACACTTCCGCCCGAGCAGCGGAACGCCTTCTTCGCCCGTATCGGCGCCGGCATGCAGCAGTTCGATCCGGTCCGCATCACGCCGCTGGCGATGGGCCGCATTGCCTCGGGCGTACCGCACGGCAGCGATGAGCAGTTCTATGCGGTCTGGCGCTGCGCAAGCCGCGAGGAGGTCGATGCGTTGATGGCCGGCATTGCCGCTACCGGCTGGCATGAGTACTTCACCACCACCCAGGCGGTAGGCGCGATGGACAGCATGGCCCAGCACCTTGCCGACCTGGCCGCCTTGTAGCGGCGCGGCAGACGCCGGCAGATCCCGGTGCTGGGCATGGGTGGCACATGCGCCTGTCACGCAGACGCGGTAAACAGGACATTGCCCATGTCCATCCGCAGGAAGGTCGATCATGCAGAGCACGCTCCAGGTCACGCTGTTCGGCCCTCTTGGCGACAGCCCGGCGTTGCAGTTGCCGGGGCTGGAGGGGCCGTCGGTGGCCATCCAGGAATCGGCCCTGCGGCGCTTGGTTTCCGATCTTTACACCGCGCGTTCCCTGCTCAACCCCGAGCAGCTGGACGAGGCCCGGCAGGAACTGGATCGCGTGCTGGAACGCTGGGCCGACATCCATGAGGGCCTGCTGCTGGACGTGGAAGTGCATGGCAAATGAGCGACGTTGCGTGGTTGCCGCCGCGTGGGCAGGGCCGGCGCGCATCTCGCTGAACCGCGTCCCCAGTTGCGGATGAAACATTTTGCACTGCGCAAAAGCTGTGCTATCAATACAACCCATGAACGCAGCCGCCACCCGCTTTTACTGGTATTACTTTCCGAAGCCACTGGCGGAGGAAGGACTGCGCTCACCCTGAAGAAAGCTTCAGACGCATTCCCGAAAGCCGCCAGCGAACCTGGCGGCTTTTTTCATGCTGCCACGCTGGGGACCCCCAACGTTCCGGAGACCTCCCCCAATGCCCCCGCACACCGACGACCTGCGTATCCGCACCATCGAACCGCTGACACCGCCTGCCCAGCTGCTGGCGATGCTGCCGTGTGACGATGAAGCCTCCGACACCGTCAGCGCCTCGCGCGCGGTCCTGCACCAGATCCTGCATGGCCGTGACGACCGCCTGGCAGTGGTGGTTGGCCCATGCTCGATCCACGACCCGAAGGCCGCCATCGAGTACGCCCAGCGCCTGAAGCCGCTGCGTGACGCGCTGGCCGGGGAACTTGAAATCGTGATGCGCGTGTACTTCGAGAAGCCGCGCACCACGGTGGGCTGGAAGGGCCTGATCAACGATCCGGACCTGGACGGCAGCTTCAGGATCGACAAGGGCCTGCGCATCGCCCGTGGCCTGCTGCGCGACATCAACAAGCTCGGCCTGCCGGCCGGCGTCGAGTTCCTCGACGTGATCTCGCCGCAATACATCGCCGATCTGGTGGCCTGGGGCGCCATTGGTGCGCGCACCACCGAAAGCCAGGTGCACCGCGAACTGGCCTCGGGGCTGTCGTGCCCGGTCGGCTTCAAGAACGGCACCGATGGCAACGTGAAGATCGCCGCCGACGCGGTGGGTGCGGCCTCCAATCCGCATCACTTCCTGTCGGTCACCAAGCAGGGCGGCACCGCCATCGTGTCGACCACTGGCAACCCGGATTGCCATGTGATCCTGCGCGGCGGCAAGCAGCCGAACTACGATGCAGGCAGTGTCGCCGAGGCCTGCCAGGCGCTGGCCAAGGCCAAGCTGCCGACTCGTCTGATGATCGACGCCAGCCATGCCAACAGCCTGAAGAATCCGGACAACCAGCCGAAGGTGATCGAGGATATCGCCGTTCAGTTGGAAGACGGTGAACAGCGCATCGTCGGTGTGATGATCGAGAGCCATCTGGTCGGTGGTCGCCAGGAACTGGTGGAAGGCCAACCGCTGGTCTACGGGCAGAGCATCACCGATGGCTGCATCGACTGGGACACCACCGTGACGGTGCTGGAGCGACTGGCCGCGGCCGTGCGCGCCCGTCGCGACGTGAAGGTGTCCGAAGCCGCTTGAGTGCGGCACGTGTGTGGATGGCGGCCAGCGCCTGCGGGGGTGCGGCCGCGATCAGGGCCGGTCGGAGTTGGAGACCGGCCCATCTGCACCGGCGATGCGCCTGGCGCTGCGCATGAGCGACAGCGCCAGGTACATCGCCGGGGTGGTGCGGATTCCGCCGCGCGAACCTCAATGCACTTCGTCGTGGTACACGAACTTCGGCATTTCCCAGCGGTAGTGGATCGCCAGCAGGCGCAGCGCGAAGCCGCCGCCGAGGCAGCACAGGATCGCGGTGGCGTCGGCCACGCCCCAGTGCAGCAGCAACAGGTAGGCCGCGCCGGTCAGCAGCGCGATGATCGCGTAGAGCTCCTTCTGGAAGATCAGCGGCACCTCGTTGCAGAGGATGTCGCGCAGCACGCCGCCGAACGCGCCGGTCAGCATGCCGGCGATCAGCACGATCGGCATCGCATGGCCGGCTTCGCGCGCAATCGAGCAGCCGATCAGGGTGAAGGCGATCAGGCCCAGGCCATCGAGCACCAGGAAGGTGCGGCGGAAGTGGTGCATCCAGCGCGCCACCCAGGTGGCGATCAGCGCCGCGCACACGGTGAAGCCCAGGTACTCGGGATGCTTCACCCAGCCCAGCGGGTAGTGGCCGAGCAGGATGTCGCGCAGTGAACCACCGCCGAGTGCGGTGACGCAGGCGATCATGACCACGCCGAACAGGTCCATGCGGCGGCGGCCGGCGGACAGCGCGCCGGTCATGGCTTCGGCGGAAATGGCGATCAGGTAGATGATGGACAGCAACATGGGGCAGGCTCCGGGCGCGGTGGGGCCGGCCATGCGCGGACGCCGCCATTGCCTGCGCAATGACGGAATGACGATGACCGGTGCCGCTCCCGCTGTCCTTTTGCCTGAGAGTTCAGCGGCATGGGCCGCGTGCCCCTTCGGCGGATCGTCCCGGGCATGCCCGGTGACCTCTCTCCAGCTCGGCGAGTCGAATGCATGGTTGGTGGGATTCCAGCCCACCGGCCTGAGCGATCATGGGAGCCTGCGCCTTCGGCGGGCGCCAGCGCGGCGCCTCTCTCCTGCATTCGGGCGCCAGTATATCCGCTGCAGTGCAGCACGGCATAATCCGGGCATGGCCCCGTCCCTCCGCCCGTGGTTCCTGTACCTGCTCGAATGTCGCGATGGCAGCTATTACGCCGGCATCAGCACCGACGTGGACGCGCGTTTCGCCGCCCATCAGGCCGGCAAGGGCGCGCGCTACACCCGGGCCCGGCCACCGCTGCGCGTGCTGGCCGTGCGCGAATACCCGGACCGGGCCGCCGCCTCGCGGGCCGAATGGCAGCTCAAGCAGCTGCCGCGCGAGCGCAAGCTGGCGTGGTTGCAGGCGGTGGATGCTGGGTCCCTGTAGATCCATGGCATACATGGATGCCTCTGTGCCGCCATGCGATGATCGCCCAGCCCTCAGCGCTGGAGACCCGGATGTCCACCGTCGCCCTGTTGTTCGCTCTCTCTGCGTCAACCAGTCCCGCTGCCGACCCGGCCACCCTCGCGGCCATCGAAGCCACCTGCCATGACTACGTCGACGGCCAGCTGGAGGCCGACCCGCAGCGCGTCGCCCGCACCCTGCACCCGGACCTGGCCAAGCGCGCGGTCCTCGGCGATACGCCCGACGAGCGGCTGGGCCTGCGCCGCATGTCGAAGCAAGAACTGGTCGCGCTGACGAAGCAGGGCGCGCTGAAAACCCCGAAGGATCAATGGGACCGCCGCTGCACGGTGCTGGACGTGACCGGCAATGCCGCCTCGGTGCGATTGGAAACGCCGTGGTTCGTCGATTACTTCCACATGGGGCGCTTCGACCAGCGCTGGGTCATCGTCAACGCGTTGTGGTACCCGAAACCGAAGGCGAAGTGAGCACGACGCGTGCCGCCGGTAAGGCATGGGTCTCCGTCGTCGTACTGGCCGCCGGCATCGCACTGCTGCCTGGCCTGCTGTACCTGCTCGGGCTTGCCCTGGTGGGCGGTTGGCCGAAGCCAGCAGACCGTGCGCCCAGTGGTGTGGCTGCGTGCAGCAGTGAACCGCGAACAGGATTTCAGCCGATGAATCCCTGGAGTTTCGCCGCGCAGTTCTTCGACGACGACGCGATGAAGAAGAAGGTGCCAGAGGTGGAACGGGAGGCGTTCTGGATTGCCCGCCGCCATCTTTGGCGGCAGCCACGGCACGACATGCTGCGCTGGCATCTGAGCAGCACGGCACTGACGATCTGGATTACCCGCAACTGGAGTGCCGCGCAGATTGCCGACACCGCAAGGAAGGAGGACTTCTGCCGCGCATGGTCGAAACGGCGGGCGCCCGGCGGCCCGATGAAGCGGTAGATCCACGCCATGCATGGATGATGTTGACGGAGTCAGAGCCCTTTCCTGCGGAGAGGGGACGGACCGCGCGGCAGCCGGCCAGCGGCCGGCACTACCGCCGGGGTCGCCGGTCTTCCTGGTCATCGCCGAAGATGATGCGTGCGCTGCGCTGGTAGCTCCAGTACGCCACGGCCCAGTTCAGCAGCACCACGATGCGGTTGCGGAAGCCGATCAGGAAGAACACGTGCGCGGCCAGCCAGAACCACCAGGCCAGCACGCCCGACAGCTGCAGCCGGCCCAGGTGCACGATCGCGGCCATGCGACCGATGGTGGCCAGGTTGCCGTAGTCGGCGTACTTGAACGGGCCGGGCTCGGGCTTGCCGTGCAGGCGTGCGCGGATCACCTCGGCCACGTATTTGCCCATCTGCTTGGCAGCGGGTGCCACGCCGGGTACCGGCTTGCCGTCGGCCTGGCTCAGTGCGGCCAGGTCACCGGCCACGAACAGCTCCGGGTGATCGGGCAGGGTCAGGTCCGGTTGCACCGGCACGCGGCCGGCGCGGTCCAGCGGCACGTCCAGCGTGCGCGCCAGCGGTGAAGCGGCCACGCCGGCGGCCCAGACCACGGTGCGGGCCGGCACGAACTGGTCACCGAGCGTGAAGCCCTGGCTGTCGATGTCGCTCACCGGGGTACCGGTCAGCACTTCCACGCCCAGCTTTTCCAGCTGGCGGCGTGCTTTCAGCGAAAGCACTTCCGGGAACGAGGACAGCACGCGCGGGCCGGCCTCGACCAGCCGCACCTTGGCGCTGGCCGGGTCGATGTGGCGGAATTCGTTGCGCAACGTATGCCGCGCGATCTCGGCCAGGGTGCCGGCCAGTTCAACACCAGTGGGACCGCCACCGACCACCGCGAAGCTCAGCCATGCGGCATTCTTCGTCGGGTCCGGTTCTGCTTCGGCACGCTCGAACGCCAGCAGCAGCTTGCGGCGCAGCGCGATCGCATCGTCCAGCGTCTTCAGGCCGGGCGCATCATCGGCCCACTGGTCGTTGCCGAAGTAGGCGTGGGTGGCGCCGGTGGCCAGCAGCAGGCTGTCGTAGTCCAGCGTGCTGCCATCGGCCATGCGGATCTGCCGGGCCTGTTTGTCGATGGCGACCACTTCGCCGAGGCGGACTTCCACGTTGCGCTGGTGGCCGAGGATATGGCGCAGTGGTGCAGCGATATCCGGCGCGGACAGGCCGGCGGTGGCCACCTGGTACAGCAGCGGCTGGAACAGATGATGGTTGCGGCGGTCGACCAGGGTGATGCGTATGCGCTCGCGGGCCAGGGCACGGGTGGCCCAGAGACCGGCAAAACCGCCGCCGACAACAACCAGGTGGGGAACGCGCTCGCGACTCATCGACTCACTCCAGTGGGGGCATTGGGGGAAGCGCCTGGCATCTTCGCACGGCGACTGCCTGTCACGTCAGCGCCCGCGTGGATCGGCGATACTCGGGTTCAGGCAACCGCCCGCGAGGAGTCCATGAGCGAACCGGAAAAGCGCATCGCCCTGTTGATCGACGCCGACAATGCGCCGGCCTCGAAGATCGACGAGGTGTTGGCCGAAGTGGCCCGCTATGGGGTGGCCAACGTGCGCCGCGCCTATGGCAACTGGAAGAGCCCGCGACTGAAGGGGTGGGAAGCGGTGCTGCATGAGTATGCGATCCGTCCCATCCAGCAGTTCGCCTACAGCAAGGGCAAGAATGCCTCGGACATGGCGATGGTGATCGATGCCATGGACCTGCTGTACGCGCGCAACCTGGATGGCTTTGCCATCGTCTCCAGCGATGCGGACTTCACCCCGATGGTGATGCGCCTGTTGACCGATGGCGTGAAGGTGTACGGTTTCGGCGAGAAGAAAACACCCGAGCCGTTCGTCAATGCGTGCTCGAAATTCACCTACCTGGAAGCACTGGGCCAGACCCACGCCAGCGTGCCGGATACCGAACAGGCATCCAGCGAACAGGCCTCGAACGAGCCGGTGGCCAACGACGATGCGCGCCCGCGCAAGAGCGGTGCGGAAATGCGCAGCGACACGCGGCTGGTGAAGATGCTGCGTCGCGCGGTGTCCGCGGCCGAGGGCGAGGATGGCTGGTCGCACCTCGGCCCGGTCGGCAGCCAGATCGGCAACCAGGCGTCGTTCGACCCGCGCAACTATGGCTACGGCAAGCTCAGCGATCTGCTGGCAGCGATCGGCCTGTTCGAACTGAAGAAGGATGGCAAGTCGTCCTACGTGCGCGCGCTGCCGAAAAAGAACCGGTAATGCCGACCGCTGGCCAGCGAGGAACCGGTAGTGCCGGCCGCTGGCCGGCAATCCCCGGATGCCAGATTCCGCATCCCGCATGCACACACCCCGCCCGATCAGGGGTATCGTTGCCGCTCGCATTGCCAGCAAGGATTACCCGCATGTTGAAGATCTGGGGCCGCCGCAATTCCAGCAACGTCCGCAAGGTGCTGTGGTGTGCCGAGGAAATCGGCCTGCCGTACGAGTCCATCGAGGTCGGTGGCAGCCACGGCGGCACGCAGACGCCGGAATACCAGGCGATGAATCCCAATGGCCTGGTACCGGTGATCGAAGACCACGGCCTGCCGCTGTGGGAATCGAACGCCATCGTGCGCTACCTGAGTGCGCGCTACGCGCTGGGCACGCTGTACGCCGAAGAGCCGATGGAACGCGCCCAGGCCGAGAAGTGGATGGACTGGAGCACCTCGCGCATGGCGCCGCTGTACACCGACCTGATCTGGGGCATCATGCGCACCGCCCCGGCCGACCGCGACGAAGCGCGGATCAATGCCGCCATCGTACGCGCCGGCGACTACCTGGCGATGGCCGATGCCACCCTGGCCAAGCAGCCGTGGCTGTCCGGCGAGACATTCGCGATGGGTGACATCCCGCTGGGCTCGCTGATCTATGCCTGGTTCGAACTGCCGATCCAGCGTCCGGAACTGCCGCACCTGGCCGACTGGTACGCCCGTCTTCGCGAGCGCCCCGCCTACCAGCGCGGCGTGATGTCGCCGCTGACGTAAGCGAAAGCGTCCGGGGTCAGAGCCCTTTTCTGCGAAAAGGGATCCGACCCCAGGGCATCGGGGTCGGATCCCACCCGACGGGTAGGCTCTGACCCCTCAATAAAGATCCGTCGGATCCACATCCAGCGACCAGCGCACCTTGCGTGCTTCCGGCAGCGCATACAGCTGCGGTACCAGTTGCGAAAGCACCCCGTGCAGCGGTGGCCGCTGCGCGGCAGACAGCAGCAGCTGGGCGCGCTGGTAACCGGCGCGCCGTGGCATCGGCGCCGGCATGGGTCCATAGGCTTCCACCACGTCCTGCTCGCCCAGCAGCTGTCGCGCTGCCAGCAGGAATGCATTGGCATGCTCCACCTGCTGCGCTTCGGCGCGCATCAGCGCCAGATGCGCGAACGGCGGGAATCCTGCGGCCTGGCGCTGGTTCAACTCGGCCTGCGCGAACGGGTGGTAGCCACCGCTGACCAGGGTCTCCAGCAGTGGGTGCCCCGGGTGATGCGTCTGCAGCCAGACTTCGCCCGGGTCGCGCGCGCGTCCGGCGCGACCGGCGACCTGGATCAGCTGCTGCGCCAGTTTCTCGCTGGCGCGGAAGTCGGCCGAGAACAGGCCCTCGTCGATGCCGACCACCACCACCAGGGTCAGCTTGGGCAGGTCGTGGCCCTTGGCCAGGATCTGCGTGCCGACCAGGATGCCGGGCTGGTCGCCCAGTTTCGCCAGCTGTTGTTCCAGTGCATCGCGTCGCGAGGTGGTGCTGCGGTCGATGCGCACCACCGGGAAGTCGGCGAAGGCGGCGGTGAGATGTTCTTCCAGGCGCTCGGTGCCGATGCCCTGCGGTTGCAGCGCCAGACTCCCGCACGCGGGGCATGCCAGCGGCGCCGGTTGCCGCGCGCCGCAGTGATGGCACTGCAGGCGACGACCGCCGCCATGCACGGTCATCGGTGCATCGCAGCGGTTGCATGGCGCGGTCCAGCCGCAGTCGTGGCACAGCAGTACCGGCGCATAGCCACGGCGGTTCTTGAACACCAGCACCTGCTGGCCGCGCTGCAGGTGCTCGCCGATGCCGGCCAGCACGTCGGCCGAGAGGCCGTCATGCAATGGTCGCTTGCGCACATCAAGGATGCGCACGCGCGGTGGCCGCGCATCACCGGCACGCTGCTTCAGGCGCAGGTGGGTGTAGCGCCCGGCATAGGCGTTGTGCAGCGTCTCCAGTGAAGGCGTAGCGCTGCCCAGCAGCACCGGAACGCCCAGCGCCTTGCCCCGGACCAGAGCGAAATCGCGTGCGTGGTAGCGGATGCCGTCCTGCTGCTTGTAGCTGCCGTCATGCTCCTCGTCGACGATCAGCAGGCCGGCCTGCGGCAGCGGCGTGAACACCGCCGAGCGGGTGCCGACGATCACCCGTGCCTCGCCGCGCGAAGCCGCCGCCCAGACCCGGGCGCGCTCGTTGTCGTTCAATCCCGAATGCAGTGCATGCACGGCGATGCCGAGGCGGCCGCGGAAGCGTGCCAGGGTCTGCGGGGTGAGGCCGATTTCCGGCACCAGCACCAGCGCCTGCTTGCCTTGGGCCAGGCAGTGGATGATGGCCTGCAGGTAGACCTCGGTCTTGCCGCTGCCGGTTACGCCATCCAGCAGGAACGGTTGGAAGCCCTCGACTGCGTTGATCGCCGCCACGGCCTCTGCCTGCTCCGTGTTGAGGGTGGGGCCAGGCAGTGGCTGCGCGTGCTGCGGAGCGACGCGCAGCGCCACGCGTTCGGCCAGCTCGCGCTTGGCCAGGCTGCGCGCGGCGGTGCGCCAGTCGTCCATGCGTTCGCCCAGCACGTCCTCATCGACGATGGCGTCGGCCAGCAGCTCGGCCAGCTGCCGGGGGCGGCTGCCGGCGCGCAGTTTTTCGCGCTGGGCGCGGCCTTCGGCGGTCAGCTGCCAGCCCCAGTGATGGGTGTCGGGCAGGGCGTCGCCATGGCGCAGCGGGCCCGGCAGGGCGGTGCTCAGCACCTCGCCCAGTGGCGCATGGGTGTAGCGCGCCAGCCACTGCAGGCTGTGCCACAGCTCGCCCTGGAGCAGCGGTTGCGGGTCGCACCAGGCCAAGGCCTGGCGCAGTTCCTGGCCGTCATCGGTCTGGCCGTGCCCCACCACCACGCCGACCAGCTCGCGGTTGCCGAACGGTACCTTCAGGCGGCAGCCGACCGCGACCGTGGGGCCATCGCTCTCTGGTGACAGGTAGTCGAACAGGCGCGGCAGCGGGACGGGCAGGGCGACCTGCAGGGTCGGAATGGGTGAAAGCATCGGGCCAGTGTAACGGGCCATGCGCGCGCGGATGGCAGGAGCCAGAGACTGCCGGAGGGCCTCCGTCGAATCATAAATGTCACCTAAATATCGGTGTCCATTGGAGATTCAGTCTTATCCACATGTTCTGTGGATAACGTTGTGCGTTACCGGTCGACGGGAACGCAGGAGGCCGATGGCGACGAGCTCACGCTTGGGTTGGTCAAAAAATCGCCACACTTTAAAGTCATTCAAAATCAACAACTTGAGTGTGAAACATTGCTGAAACAGAGTGAATTCAGCTGGATGCCGCAGTTTTCCCCGAGGCGGGCGTGGTGCTGTGCACAACCTGCAGCACGAAGTGCCTGCGCGCGCAAGTCCTACGGGTGCCGATGGGCTGCCGCTATCATGCCGGCAGACCTTTGGAGTGACCGATGACGGCTGTGCCCGCCCCTGTTTCCTCGACCGCGGCCGGCGCGCTGCCGGCGTTCCTGCGCGGCGTCGAGCGCCGCGCCCTGGTGGTGGCTGAGCTGCAGTGCGGCGATGCCGCGCGAGCCGAGCAGACCCTGGTGGCGGTGATGCGCGCCTTCGCCGCGGTCGCCAGCGACCTGCCGATGGCGCAGTGGCCGACCCGCTTCTGGACCCTGCTGGGCCAGCGCCAGGCGCTGCGCGAGCCGGTGGGCGGCCAGTGGCTGCCGCCGTTGGCCGCGCTGGGCGAGATGGGACCGCTGCCGCGCTTGGCATTCCTGCTGCGGGTGGGCGGCAGTCTGGACGAGGGTATCGCCATGCGCGTGCTCGACCAGGACGAAGCGGGCTACCAGCACCTGCTGGCTGATGCCTGCCCCCGTGATGCGCACGGCCAGCCCGATGCGTCGGCATGGCGCCAGCTGGCCGAACAGGTGCAGCTGCGCATCCGCGACCTGCCGGCCAAGCGCCTGCAGCAGCTGCAACAGCCGGCTGCGTCGGCCGCCAGCAATGAAGCTCCCGCGACCAGCTGGCGCGCACCGCAGCGCGATGATCGTGCGGCCGCCCAGGGCAAGCGGCGGCGTCCCAATGCCAGGCCGCGCTGGCGCGGCCCGGTGATCCTGCTGGTGACGGTGGCGGTGCTGTTGGCCGCGGCACTGGGCTGGCGCTACTGGCAAGGACATTCATCCGGTAGCGACGCTCCACTGCCGGAAGGGGTAGTGGGCGAAGCTGGCCCGGTCACGGTGGAAGCGCTTCCGCCGAGCAAGGTCAATGCCACGCCGGATGCGACCCCGGCCCAAGCCTCCGACGACGCCATGATGCTGGCCGACCGCGACTATCCGCTGGTGGCCGATGCCGATCTGTATGCCTGGACCGCCGCCGGCGGCCCGTTGCCGGTGGACGAATCGCAATCCAGGCCGAGCCGGCCCGAGCCGGCCAGCGCCACGCTGGAAACCGCTGCCGCCGATGAATAAGACCCTGTTCGCCAGCCTGCTGCTGGCCCTGCCGTTGGCGCTGTCCGCCGCGCCGCAGACCTTGAGCGTGCCGCTGCCGCCGCCAGTGCCGGGCAGTTCACCGGCGGCTCCCGCTCCGGCCACCACAAACACGACGCCCGCTGCGTTCACCCAGCTCGACGCCCAGCAGCAGCGTCAGCGCCGTGCCGACTACGCGGCCTGGCGCGCCCTGCCGGAGAGCGAGCGGGAGCGCATCCGGCAGGCTGCGGCGCGGTTCAATGCGCTGCCGGCGGACCAGCAGCAGCGCCTGCGCGAGCAGTTCCTGGCGCAGGACCAGGCCTTCCGCGAGGGCTGGCGGCTGGGCCCGCAGCTGGGACTGGAGTTCCCCAAGCTGCACGGCCTGTTCGGCTTCGTGCCACCGGAACAGCGCGAGGCCGCGCTGGCCGTGCTGCGCCAGCTCAGCCCGGCGCAGCTGGCCCAACTGACCCTGGTCGCGCAGCGCACGCCACCGCAGGAGCGTGACACGGTGCGAGGCGCGTTCCTCGCCGTGCCGGCCGCCGAGCGCGATGCCTGGCTCAAGCGCCAGGCCGGCCAGTAAACAAAGGGGACGGAGGGGATTAAGTCGTGTTCGGCACAGTCGGGCTTGAAACGACTTAATCCCCTCCGTCCCCTTTTCTGTTCGTAACGCGATCGCAACGCGTGATGCCGAGGCCTGCCGGAACCCAGCATTCACGCCATGTCATGGGAATGCGCGCGCTGCGCGCGTAAGATGACCGGCCGCAACCCGGTGCCTGTGCCCTTCGCGCGCAACCGTAGTTCGCGTCAAGCACCTTATGTCTACTGCAACCTCCACGCCGCGCTTCAGCAAGGAAGTCGGCGCCACCGGTCTGCTCGCCCTGCCGCTTGTGCTCGGGCATGTGTCCACCGGTCTGATCTCCTTCGTCGACAACGTCATTGCCGGCCACCACGCCACCGCGACCCTGGCCGCGGTGACCATCGGCACGGCGCTGTTGTGGCTGCCGATGCTGATCCCGATCGGCACCCTGATCTCGCTCACCGCCTCGGTATCGCAGCTGCACGGCGCCGGCCGCGAGCGCGAAATCGGCCCGCTGTTCCGCCAGGCGTTGTGGTTGGCGCTGGGCCTGGGCCTGATCATGTTCACCTTCCTCACGGTGGTGCCGCCGCTGCTGCCAGCGTTCGGGATCGCGCCGGACATCGTGCCGGGGGCGACCGCGTTCCTGCACGCGGTGCGCTGGGGCGGGCCCGCACTGACCCTGTACTTCTGCATGCGTTACCTGAGCGAAGGCATGCACTGGACGTTGCCGACCATGCTGCTCGGCTTCGGCGGCCTGCTGGTGCTGGCGCCGATGGGCTACGTGCTGGCCAACGGCAAGCTCGGTTTCCCGGAACTGGGTGCGGAAGGCCTGGGCATCGCTTCGGCGGTGATGATGTGGCTGCAGGCCACGGCGTTTGCCCTCTACCTGTGGCGCACCAAGCGCTTCGCCCACCTGCAGCTGTTCTCGCACTTCGAAGGACCGCGCTGGAAGGCGATCTGGGACCTGCTGCGCACCGGCCTGCCGATCGGCATTACCGTGCTGATGGAAGGCGGCCTGTTCATCGTCACCGCGCTGCTGATCGGCCGCCTGGGTGCGAATGAAGCGGCCGCGCACCAGATCGCGATCAACGTGGCGCAGCTGTGCTTCATGATCCCGATGGGCGTGGCCGAGGCCACCACCGTGCGCGTCGGCCATGCGGTTGGCCGTGGCGATGGCTTCGGCGTACGGCGTGCGGCCTGGGCCGGCTACGCGATCATCATGGGCACGCAGACGCTGTCGGCGGCGGTGCTGCTGTTCGGCCACGATGCCATCGTCGGTGTCTACACCAACGACCTGGCGGTGGCCGGCCTGGCCTCGACGCTGCTGCTGTACGCGGCCACCTTCCAGTTCCCGGATGGCATCCAGGTACTGTCGGCCGGCGCGCTGCGCGGCCTGAAAGACACCCGCGTGCCGATGTTCATCGCCATGTTCGCGTACTGGGGCCTGGGCATGCCGCTCGGCGCCGGGCTCGGCCTGGGCCTGGGCATGGGCCCGCAGGGCATGTGGATCGGCCTGATCGTTGGCCTGACCGCCGCTGCCATCCTGATGGGCTGGCGCCTGCGCCGCAGCAGCCTGCGCATCGGCCAGTCGATGTTGTCCTGACCTTTGCGCCCGCCATGCCGACCCATGGCGGGCGATCCCCTGACTTGTGTCCGATGCTGCATCACGCGGCACCGGCTATGCTGGTACCACGGCAAGAAGCCATCCGGAGCGTTCCATGAATCAACCCGTGCCCCCGCTGCCCCCGGCGCGTCGCAACCCCGTCGCCAGTTTCTTCATCGGGCTGTGGGACGTCATGAACTTCACCCGCCGGTTGATCCTCAACCTGCTGTTCTTCGGCTTGCTGTTCCTGCTGCTGGTGATGTTCGTCATCGCGGCGGGCATGGGTGCCGGTGCCAGCAAGTCACTGCAGGATCGCACCACCCTGGTGATCGCCCCGGAAGGTCGCCTGGTCGAGCAGTTCAGCGCCGACCCGGTCAGCCGTGCACTGGCCAAGGCGGTGGGCGACAACGGCGCCGAAGAGATCCAGCTGCGCGACCTGCTGCGGGTGATCGAGTCGGCCAAGGAAGACAAGAAGATCGAGCGCGTGGTGCTGGAGCTGGACAAGCTGCAGCCGTCCGGCTTCGCTTCGCTGCGTGAAGTGGCCACCGCGCTGCAGGACCTGCGTGCCTCCGGCAAGCAGCTGGTGGCCTACAGCGAGAGCATGGGCCAGTCGCAGTACCTGCTGGCCGCACAGGCCGACGAGGTCTACCTGGATCCGATGGGGTCGGTGGTGCTCGAGGGCCTGGGCCGCTACCGCCAGTACTTCCGCACCGGCCTGCAGGACAAGCTGGGCGTGGACGTGCACCTGTTCAAGGTGGGCGAGTACAAGTCCGCGGCCGAGCCGTACGTGCTCGATGCGGCCTCGCCGGCCTCCAAGGAAGCCGACCTGTTCTGGATGAACGACGTGTGGCAGCGCTATCTGGCGGACATCGCCAAGGCGCGTCGCCTGGACCCGGCACAGCTGGCCGCCGGCATCGACACGCTGCCGGAAGGCATCGCTGCCGCCGGTGGCGACCTGGCCAAGTTCGCCCTGCAGCAGAAGCTGGTGACCGCGCTGAAGACCCGCGAGGAGTTCGAGGATCTGATGATCGAGCGCGGCGTGGCCGACGACGATGCCGACGGTGGTTTCCGCAACGTCGACTTCGGCACCTACCTGGGCCAGCTCGATGCGCGCCGCAACCCGGTGGACAACCGTCCGCAGGTAGCGGTGGTTGTGGCCGCCGGCGAAATCAGCGGCGGCGATCTCCCGGCCGGCCGCATCGGTGGCGAATCGACCTCGGCGCTGCTGCGTGCCGCGCGTGACGACGAGAACGTGAAGGCGGTGGTGCTGCGCGTGGATTCGCCGGGCGGTGAAGTGTTCGCCTCCGAGCAGATCCGCCGCGAAGTGGTGGCCCTGCAGGCCGCCGGCAAGCCGGTGGTGGTGTCGATGGGCGACCTGGCCGCCTCCGGTGGCTACTGGATCAGCATGAATGCCGATCGCATCTATGCCGATCCGTCGACCATCACTGGTTCGATCGGCATCTTCGGCATGGTGCCGAACTTCAGCCGCGCGCTGGACAAGATCGGCGTGCACACCGATGGTGTCGGCACCACCCGTTTCGCGGGTGCGTTCGATGTCACCCGCCCGATGGATCCGGCCGTGGGCCAGGTCATCCAGTCGGTGATCAACAAGGGTTACGCCGACTTCACCGGTCGCGTCGCCGACGCCCGCAAGAAGCCGGTCGAGGCCGTCGACGAAGTGGCACGTGGCCGCGTGTGGAGCGGTGCGCAGGCCAAGGAACGTGGCCTGGTCGATGCCTTCGGTGGCCTGAAGGATGCCGTGGCCGATGCCGCCAGCCGCGCCAAGCTGGGCAAGGCCGATGCCTATCGCGTGCGCTACATCGAGAAGGCGGCAACGCCGTTCGCGCAGTTTGTCAGCGGTTTCGCCGGCAGCCGTGCCGGCGCCTGGATGCTGTCCGACTCGGGCATGGCGCGGATGGTGCTGGCGCGCACGATGCCGGAAGTGGATACGCAGCTGCGCTTTGTCGAGAACGCGGCGCGCGAGAAGGGCAACGGCACGCCGGTGAAGGCGCTGGCCTACTGCTTCTGCGGGTTCTGATCGGCAGCGGTGACGAATGAAAACGCCCGGCCCTGGCCGGGCGTTTTCGTTGGTGGGGTCGGATCCCTTTGCCCCGCAAAGGGCTCTGACCCCACAGGTCACTGCGTCGCGTCGGCCTCGGCCTTGCGTTCGCGTGCGGCGGCCTCTTCCACGGCCTTCCCTGCGTCCTTCGCACGGTCCAGCGGTTCCTGCATCGCACGCGACATCGCTTTGGGCACCGGTGGCTTCTCCGGGTTCGGCGTCGGCGGCCGCTGGCAGGCCACCAGCAGCACGCCGGCCAGCAGGGACGAGAACAGGGTCAGGATGCGCATGGCGGCTCTCCGCAGTGGGCGTACGTGCAGTGTCGCATCCTCGGCAGAGGGCCGCCGTGAGCGCGTATCCTTGCCGCATCGAAATGCAGCGGGCGCGGCCCCGGAGGAAACATGACCCAGCAACGGTGGCGCCTGGACGGGCAGACCGCCCTGATCACCGGTGCCAGCGCCGGTATCGGCCTGGCCATCGCGCACGAACTGGCCGGCTTCGGCGCGGACCTGATGATCGTCGGGCGCGATATCGACATGCTGGAGACCGCGCGCGACGAGCTGCTGGATGTGTATCCGCAGATGCAGGTGCACGCGCTGGCCGCCGATGTCTCCGACGACGAGGACCGCCGGCAGATCCTGGACTGGGTGGAAGACCACAGTGATGGCCTGCACATCCTGGTCAACAATGCTGGCGGCAACGTCACCAAGGCGGCCACGGAGTATTCAGAGGACGAATGGCGGAAGATCTTCGAGACCAACCTGTTCTCGGCGTTCGAGCTGTCGCGCTACGCGCATCCGCTGCTGGCTCGCCACGCATCGTCGTCGATCGTCAACGTCGGCAGCGTGTCCGGCCTGACCCATGTGCGCAGCGGCGTGGTCTACGGCATGAGCAAGGCCGCGATGCACCAGATGACCCGCAACCTGGCCGTCGAGTGGGCCGAGGATGGCATCCGGGTCAATGCAGTGGCGCCGTGGTACATCCGCACGCGGCGGACCTCCGGTCCGTTGTCGGACCCGGATTACTACGAGGAAGTGATCAACCGCACGCCGATGCGTCGTATCGGCGAGCCGGAGGAAGTGGCCGCCGCGGTGGGCTTCCTCTGCCTGCCGGCAGCCAGCTATGTCACCGGTGAGTGCATCGCGGTGGATGGCGGCTTCCTGCGCTACGGGTTCTGATCTTTCAGCGGGTAGTGCCGGCCGCTGCCGGCAACTGCAATCATCTGAAGATCCTGTGGTTGCCGGCCAGCGGCCGGCACTACCGGGTGGCGGTCACCCCGGTACCGGGCAGTTGCTGGCCTCCAACACCGCCTGCAGCCGCTCGCGTTCACCGCGCGCGGTATCGCGGTTTTCCGGTGCGGCGAAGCGTTCACGGCCGCGGGCATCGCGGAAGCGCTGCTGCCAGCTGCCGCATCGCTGTGCTTCGGGAAGTTCCTCGCAGCGGTCGCGTACGACTTCGCAGCCGGCCGCGTTCATCGGCGTGACCCCACCCAGGCCCTGCACCGTCATCGGTTCGCAGCGACCAGGTGATGCCTCGTACTCGTGCAGATAACCACCGCCCTGTCCATCGGTGCACTGGAAGATCGGGGGAAGCGGCGGCTTCGGTGGACCGTTGCCTGCTTCGGCACGGGCATCGGCATCACGGCGCAGGGTCGCACTGTCGAGAATCTGGTTGGCACCTTCGCGTTCAACCATTCCCGCTTCCATGATGGTGCGTCCTTCGTCCGCGCGTCGTGGTTTCGCTGGGGCCGCAGGGGCAACGGCCGGTCCGGCCGGCACCGGCGCGGGTGTTTCGACGGGGGCGGGTGCAGGTTCCGCAGCCACAGGTGCAGCGGCAGCCGGCTGCGGGTTGGCCGGGCCGGGCACGCGCAGCACCTGCTGCTTGCTGCCGGTGGGGCACGGCGTGCGCTGCAGGGTAGGGACGTCACTACTGCTGGAGGTACAGCGGTAGATCACGCCCTCTTCGGCCAACGCGCTTCCGGGCAGCAGCGCCAGAAGCAACCAGATCAGTCTGTTCATGCTCACAGCGTACAGGCTGCGCTCAAAGCTGGCAGTCGCGTGACAGGCGCGCGTCGATGCCACGCTGTTCGTTGCTGATGGCGGTGCGCTCGCTCTGCAAAGCGCTGTTGTAGCGACGGTCCAGTTCCCAGCGGCGGTCGCGCAGGCGCGCACAGACCTCCTGTGGCGGCAGCGCGTGGCAGCTGTCGCGCACCAGCACGCTGCCGGCCGGGACCTGCACGCCTACGCCGACGGCGGGCGGCCGGTAACCGGGACCCTCGCCGACGGGCGGACCGATCGGTGTGCCGATGGCCGGGCGCGGACCCGGGTACGATGGGCCCCGATGCCCGTGTGGCAGCCAGACGCTGGTCCACAACGGCACCCAACGCGGATTGCCCTCGTTGCTGTCGCTGGTATAGCGCTGGCCATCGTCGCGCACGCATTCGTACAGCGGCTGCGGCGGCTGGATGTAGACGTGGCGGACCTCGCGGTCACGCATCACCGGAGATTCGTCCGGCGGTGCGGGCGGCGCATCGCTGCGCACCACCCGCGGCGCTGGATCGCGCGGGCGCTGCAGGTCGCGGACTTCCTGGCGGCCGCTGTTGCAGGGCCTGTCCTGCAGGGCCACGGCGCCGTTGCTGGCGACGCAGCGGTAGACCCGCACATCCTCGGCCGCCGGTGCCGTCGATGGCAGCAGCAGGCACAGGCCCAAAGCGGTGCGCAGCAGGTTCATGACGGCAGGGTGCGCGATTGTCCGGGGCAGCGCAATCGACCGCTCAGGAGCGCAGCACGTTGCCGCTGAGCGCGTCGCGGATCGGGGTGGGCTGGGCCAGGCCGCCGGTTTCGCCATCCAGGATGCCATCAAGCAGGCGCAGCAGGCGTGGATCCAGTTCTTCGCGGCGGCGCGCCGGTGGTTCGCCGGCCAGGTTGGCGCTGGTGGAGACCAGCGGGCCTCCCCAGGCACGGCAGAGTTCGGCCACCAGCGGGTGGGCGCTGATGCGCACGGCGATGCCGCTGTGCTCCCCGGTGACCCACGGCTGGGCACGGGGTCCGGCCGGCAGGATCCAGGTGTTGGCGCCGGGCCAGCTGGCCAGCACCGCGCGCTGGCGTGCGTCCGGCAGGGCCTGCAGGCGCACCCAGCCTTCCAGCTGCGCCAGATCGGCCGCGACCAGAATCATGCCTTTTTCGATCGGGCGTTGTTTCAGTCGCAGCACCATGTGCACCGCCGCCTCGTGCGAAGGGTCACAGCCCAGGCCCCAGACCGCTTCGGTCGGGTAGGCGATCACGCCGCCCGCGCGGAGCGTGGCGACAGCAGAGTCCAGGGTGAGTTCTTTCATGGCGGCGACCGGCCCGGCGTGGGCCTTCATTATCCCCCTGCTGCGTGCAGAAGGGGTGGACCCTGGCACCCGGTAGTGCCGGCCGCTGGCCGGCATGTGATGCTTCTGGGGTTGCCGGCCAGCGGCCGGCACTACCCCTCATCCACGTATGGCGTGGAGTTACTTCGCGGCCTTCTTGACGGCCTTCTTCGCCGGGGCCTTCTTCGCGGCGGCCTTCTTTACTGCTTTCTTGGCCGCGGCCTTCTTGGCAGGCGCTTTCTTTGCAGCGGCCTTCTTCGGCGCCGCTTCCTTCTTCACTGCCGCCTTCTTGGCCGGGGCTTTCTTTGCAGCGGCCTTCTTGGCACCGAAGCCCTTGCGCACCGGCTTGCCGGTTTCTTCCATCAACTGCTGCACTTCAGCCAGGGTCAGCGACGCCGGTTCGCGATCCTTGGGGATCTTGCCGTTCATCCTGCCGTCGCTGATGTACGGGCCGAAGCGGCCGTTCAACACCTGGATGTCGCTGCCCTCGAACTCCTTGATGATCCGGTTGCGCGCGATCTCTTCCTTCTCTTCGATCAGGAACACGGCGCGGGCCAGGTCGATGGTGTACGGGTCGTCCTCCTTCTTCAGCGAGGCATAGGTGCTGCCGCGCTTGGCGAACGGGCCGAAGCGGCCGATGCCGACGCTGACCGGCTCCCCGTTGTCCTCGCCCAGTGCACGCGGCATCAGGAACAGCTCCAGCGCGTCTTCCAGGGAAATGGTGTGCATCGACTGGCCAGGGCGCAGCGAAGCGAACTTCGGCTTCTCCTCGGCATCTTCGGCGGTGCTGCCGATGGCGGCATAGGGCCCGAAACGGCCCAACCGCACGCTGACCGGCTTGCCGGTCTTGGGGTCGGTGCCGAGCTCGCGCGCGCCACTGGCCTCCGCGCGGTCGACCGATTCCTTCTTGTCTTCGACCAGTTCCTTGAACGGTTCCCAGAAGCGCGACATCAACGGGATCCAGTCTTCTTCGCCACGCGAGACTGCATCGAGCTCGTCTTCAAGCTTGGCGGTGAAGTCGTAATCCACGTACTGGGTGAAGTGGCTGGACAGGAACTTGGACACCGCGCGGCCCACATCGGACGGGCGGAAGCTGCGCCCTTCCATTTCCACGTACTTGCGGAACAACAGGGTCTGGATGATCGAGGCGTAGGTCGAGGGACGGCCGATGCCGTACTCTTCCAGCGCCTTCACCAGCGCCGCTTCGGTGTAGCGCGGCGGCGGCTGGGTGAAATGCTGTTCGGCCTGGATGCGTTCCAGCGGCACGCGGTCGCCGGGCTTCATCGCCGGCAGCTTGCGGCCTTCGTCCTCGTCCTCGGCACTCTTGTTGTCCTTGCCTTCCTCGTACACGGCCAGGAAGCCGGGCACGACCACGGTGGTGCCGCTGGCACGGAACACGTGTTCGCTGCCGGCCGACAGGTCGACGCTGACCGTGTTGAGCGTGGCCGGAATCATCTGGCAGGCCACTGCACGCTTCCAGATCAGTTCGTACAGGCGGCGCTCGTCGTCGGTGAGGAAGCGGGCGACCTGGGCCGGGGTGCGCAGGGCCGAGGTCGGGCGCACCGCTTCGTGCGCCTCCTGGGCGTTCTTCGACTTGGTCTGGTAGGTGTTGGGTTGGTCGGGCAGCGAGGCGATGCCGTAATCACGGGCGATCACGTCGCGGATCTCGGCCAGCGCATCCTGCGACAGGTTCACCGAGTCGGTACGCATGTACGAGATCAGGCCGACGGTGCCTTCGTCACCAATCGCCACGCCTTCATACAGCTTCTGCGCCACCTGCATGGTCTTGCGGGTGGTGAAGCCGAGCTTGCGCGAGGCTTCCTGCTGCAGGGTGGAGGTGGTGAACGGCGGCGCCGGGCGGCGCTTGCGCTCCTTGCTGGCCACGTCGGTGACGTGCAGCGAGCCCTGCGCGGCCTGCTGGATGCGCATCCGCGCCGCTTCAGCGGTGTCGCCATCGGTGATGGTGAACTGCTCGAACTTCTGCCCGTCCAGCTTGATCAGCTTGGCGTTGAAGTGCTGCGACGGGTGCGCGCACTCGGCGGCGATCGACCAGTACTCGCGGGCGATGAAGGCTTCGATCTCTTCCTCGCGCTCGACGATCATGCGCAGCGCCGGGCTCTGCACGCGGCCGGCGGACAGGCCGCGCTGGACCTTGCGCCACAGCACCGGCGACAGGTTGAAACCGACCAGGTAATCCAGCGCGCGGCGCGCCTGCTGGGCATCGACCAGGTCGCTGGCGATCGCGCGCGGCTGGCTGATGGCTTCCTTGATGGCGCGCGGGGTGATCTCGGTGAACACCACGCGCTGCATCGGCTTGTCCTTGACCAGCCCGCGTTCCTTCAGGATCTCGGCGATATGCCAGCTGATCGCTTCACCCTCGCGATCCGGGTCGGTCGCCAGCAGGATGTCGTCGGCGCCCTTGGCGGCCTTGGCGATCGCGTCGACGTGCTTCTCGTTCTTGTCGATCACGTCATAGTGCATGGCGAACCCGTTGTCCGGGTCGACCGCGCCTTCCTTCGGAATCAGGTCACGCACATGCCCATACGAGGCCAGGACGGTGTAGTCCTTGCCGAGGTATTTGTTGATCGTCTTGGCCTTGGCCGGCGATTCGACGATGAGCAGGTGCTTGGGCATGGCAGCAGGGTCTGTGGGGCGAACCGTGGGGAAGGGGCCGCTAGGGTGGAGCAAATGGCCGCATTAGTGAAGCGGCCACGCGCAAATCCATAAACTGAACGCCCGGTAATGTGCCGGGCGTTCAGGTTTCACCTTATTAGAGGAATCACGCCCGGCCAGCCCGTGTCAAGCAGCCAGCCGTGAGGATGGCCGTTCAGGAGGCCATCTTGGCGATGAAGCCGACCGCGAACACCAGCAGCGCCAGGCCCACCAGCGACAGTACTGCGGTCAACACCAGTACCAGCACGGTGACGGTGCCCAGCTCGCGGCGCTGCAGGTGGGGCTGGTCGGTGTAGGCCCAGCGGTCGACCACCAGAGTGTCGCAGATCATGTCGTGCAGGCCCTGCTTGCGCTCGGTGAAGGCCGCCATCAGGAAGCCGATGCCGAGGGTGAAGCTGCTCAGCAGCATGGCCCAGTAACGACCGAACGCGCGGGCCTTGGTCAGGCGCTCGCCGTTGCCGCGGACGACCTTGATGCCGACCGCCATCTTGCCCAGCGTGGCGCCGCCCTTCGAGGCATGGAACCAGGTGTAGTACGCCATGCCGATGCAGAGGTTGATCAGGGCACTGGCCAGCTGGGCCACGATCTCGATGGCTGATTCGCCACTGCCCACCGCGCCCATGCTGGCGCCCAGGATCGCACCGAGGATGGCTCCTATCATGCTGCCGGGGATGACCAGCACGAAGTAGTCGATCATGTAGGCCGCCACGCGCTTCCAGAAGCCTGCGTAGACCACTTCACCGCCAACCACAGGCTGTGCGTGGCCACCGCTGCCGACGGCGGCTGGAGCGCTGTATGGCGAGCTGCTGAGCGCGCCGGTGCCGGGCAGCGGTGCGGTGCCGCTGTCGATGGCGGCATAGTCGCTGCGCAGGTCGAACCCGCCGCTGCTGGTGGCAGTGGTGGCATCGGCCAGCGTCTGCAGGCCGAGCTCGTCGACCACCTGGCGCAGTGCAGCCCACTGGGCCATGCCCTCGCGCCAGACCAGGGTGTCCAGGTTCAACTGGCCGCGCTGGAAGCGCTGGCGGATCTCCTGGACCGGCAGCGGGCCCTGGCGTTGCTGTCCTTCGGCGTAGTACCACTCAGTCATTGCATGTTCCCTGTTGAATCATCCTTGGAGGTGCTGGCGTGCGCGTGGCTCAGCCGCGGCACGTCGGCGGCAGGTACTTGTCGTTGCTTTCGCCACTGCATTCCCACCGGCCGCTGTCGCGATCGTATTCCAGCCACAGCAGGTCGCCGTCGATGCCCTTGCCTGGTACCGCCAGCGTTGCTTCGATGCCGCAGTGACCGTTGTTGAAGCGGCCGATGTTCACCGCCGACAGGCCCGCGTTGGCGAAGTCGCCCGGGGCCGGGAAGCCGGCGTCATTGGCACCCGGGCAGCGCCCTTCGTCATCGGCGAAATGCTGCACCTGGTCCTTCAGCGGCTGCAGCGCGGCCACGGCGCCGGCGACTTTGCTGCGCACGGTGTAGTCGTTGTAGGCCGGCAGCGCGATGGCGGCCAGGATGGCCACGATCGGGACCAGTACCAGCAACAGGGCACCACCGATGATGGCGGTCAGCGCACAGCCGGACAGCTTCTTTTTCGGTGCCGGCAGGACGGTGGCCGATGCACTGGCGGCGTAGGGCGTGGACGCCGGCAGTACCGGCGGCTGCGGCGGAGGCGGTGCGACGGGTTCCGGTTCCGGTTCGGGTTCGACCGGCGGTACGGCGGCGTCCAGCGCCGGCACGATCAGGCCGAGTTCGTCCACGACGGTGCGCAACGGCTGCCATTGCGGCAGTCCGTCGCGCCAGACCAGGGTGTCCAGGGTGATCTGGTTGTTGCGGAACAGCTCGACCAATTGTTCCGCCGGCAGCGGACCTTGCTGCCGGTTGCCTTCTGCATGGAACCACTCGCTCACGGGGACGCTCCTGAATGCGCTATGCCCCCAAGTGTACGGTCAGTGCAGGGGTTCTGGCTCGTCCATGAACATCTGCGTCTCCATCCAGGCATAGGCCGCTTCGGAGCCAGGCTGGTTGAACAGCACCATCAGTACGACCCATTTCAGGTCGTCCAGGTCCAGTTCGTCCTGGTCCAGGGCCATCGCCCGGTCCAGCACCAGTTCGCGCTGGTCGGCGTCGACGATGCCGTGCTGTTCCAGGTACAGCAGGAAGCCGCGGCATTCCACGTCCAGCTTGTCCAGCTCGGGGCCGTGGTAGACGCGCACGGGGCCGTCGACCCGTGCCTGGGCCACGCTCGGCCGCTGCGCGGCCAGGGCGTCGAGCCAGTCGAACGCCTTGTTGATCTCGGTTGGGCTGAAACCGGCCTGGATCAGGCCGTTCTGGAGCGAATCGCGGTCACGGATCAGGTCCGCGTCTTCGCTGAAATAGTGTTCAAACAGGTACAGCAGTACGTCCAGGATGCTCTCTTTCATTGCCCCTCGGCCTGCGTCGCGCGACGCTGTGGAGGTGAAGAAACTAGGGAGTTCGACAGTAGCGGCCGTGTACGCACACCACGATTCCCGCCAGTTCCATGGCCAGCAGCATGGAGGACACCTGGGGCGCCGTCAATCCACAGCGTGTGATCAGTGAATCCATACTGCTTGGGTCGTGGTCCAGGGCCCGCCACAAGCACTGGTAGTCAGGGTCGTCGGCCCAGCGCGCCGGCAGGAGCGCCGGCGGTGCCTGTTCAGTGGGGGTGCCCAGCCGTGATTGCAAGCCCGGCAGCTGCTGGCGAAGGGCAGGGGCCAGCAGTTCCAGCACTTCCTCGGGGCGCTCGACTAGTGCGGCCCCTTCACGGATCAGCCGGTGGCAGCCCGCTGCGCGTGGGTTGAGTACCGAGCCGGGCAGGGCACAGACTTCACGGCCCGCCTCGGCAGCCAGCCGTGCGGTGATCAGGGCGCCGGAGCGTTGCGCGGCCTCGACCACCACCGTCGCCAGCGCCAGCCCGGCCACCAGGCGGTTGCGCGCGGGGAAGTGGCCCGGGCGTGCCGGTGTGCCGGGCAGGTACTCGCTGAGCACCGCGCCCTCGGCGGCGATCCGCCCCTGCAACCGTTGGTGGCTGTCCGGATAGGCCCGATCAGGGCCGGTTCCGATCACCGCCACGGTGCAGCCGCCTGCCTCCAGTGTGGCCAGGTGGGCGGCCGCGTCGATGCCGGCCGCCAAGCCACTGGTTACGGCCAGTCCGGCCTCGACGAAGCAGCCGGCAAAGCGCGCTGCCAGCGCGCGTCCTCCCGGGGTTGGCGAGCGGCTGCCGACCAGCGCCACCGAGGGGCGCCAGGCCAGGCTCGGATCGCCCGCCACGAACAGCGCCAGTGGCGGGTTCGGGACGTCCAGCAGGGGCGGCGGAAAGGCCGCATCGGTAAAGGACAGCAGATGGTGGTCGTCGTCTTCCAGCCAGTGCCGCGCCACGGTCCAGGCGCGGGCGTCGGGGTGTTCCAGTGCAGCGCACTGCTCTGGCGTGCAACCGTGCGCGCGCCAGTTCGCGGCGCCCTGCGCGATCGCGGCCTCCGCGCTGCCCGCGGCCTGCAGCAGGGACCGCCGTGGCGCCAGCGCGCCGCCTGCCATCACCAGGCGCAGCAGCGCCTCATCAGCTTGCTTGGTCATTCCCCCACTATCGAGCGCATGCAACAAAGGCGCCCTAGGGCGCCTTCGCATGTGGCTGTCAGGTTTTGCCGGAGACCGCCCCTGTAGAGTCGACTGTCAGTCGACTACCGCGCGCAGCGCGGGCGCTTTCGGGGGGGTGGTGAAGAGCAGTCGACCAACAGTCGACTCTACCGCGCGTCCGGGTGCAGCGCGTTGTACCCCACGCGCACCGGCTTCACGCCCTGCATCACCAGCGCGTAGCTGACATTGTCGAAGGTGCGGAACACCATGGCATGCGCCGCGTACTCGTCCGGCAGCGAGACCCGGCCGGCGCCGGTGCTGAGCGAATCGTCCGTGCGCGACGAGTTCGGGTACTTCATGCGGTGCGCCACATGGCGGCCCGGGCGCCACAGCGAGAACACGGTTCCATTGTCCACGCCCTGCGTGCGACCAGCCGAGATCGCGATCACGTCGCGGGGGCCGCCGGCAGTGAACATGTCGGTGACGGCCAGCACGCGTACGTCGACGCCCTCGACGCCTGCGGCGGGGACATGGGGCACGAACTGCAGGTCGTACGGCCTGGCCTCGATCGGCACCAGGCGGTCGCCGGCACGCACCTCACGGCCGCCTTCGTTCTTGTCCAGCACCAGGGTGGACGCCTCGACCTTGCCTCCGGCGACATGGGTGATGGTGCCGGTGGCGACCTGGGCCAGCTCATAGCCGAGCACGCCGCGGCGGTGGTTGGGTGCGCTGTAGGCGCGCCACAGGTTGCCGCTGCCCGGGGTGACGTCGCCGTTGGCGGTCAGGTCCTCGGTCGGCTTGGGCTGGGCGTAGCGCACGGTCGGGCGGACAACCGCCCAGCGCTGGCCTACCTGGGCGTCAGCCAGGCGCACATAGACGGCGTGGCCGCTGGTGGCACGCAGGCGTTCCTCTTCCAGGCCGGCCACGTAGGGCAGCTGCTCGATGCTGTCGACCACGCTCAGCTGCTTCAGGAACGGCTCGACCTGGGCCAGCGGAATGGCGTCGATCGGGGCCTCCTGGCGTGGGCCGGGCCGGGCCGCCACGGTTACCCGGTCCAGGTAGGCCAGGCTCAGAACGTCACCGGGATAGATCAGGTGCGGATTGGCGATCTGCGGATTGGCCTGCCAGATCTCCGGCCACAGCCACGGCTTCTGCAGGAAACGTGCGGCGATATCCCACAACGTATCCCCTTTTCGGACCACATAGGTGTCCGGGTGCCCGCCATTCACTTCCACGGCGGTAGCATAGGCAGCCACGGTCAGCATCGCCGCGGCGACGACCGTACGAAAACGAAGCAACATAGGTGTGAAGCCCTGATTCCCCAACAGGTCCGCGCACTATAGTCCAGAAACCGGGGCGCAAGGCAAGCGTTGGAGCTAGAATCTGCGACGTATGCCGGCGTGCCGGCCCCCTATCCGGAAACAGCCATGGCCCTTCTCCCCATTCTCGAGTTCCCCGATCCGCGCCTGCGTACCAAGGCCGCGTTGATCGAAGCTGCCGAAGTCACCACGCCGGCCTTCCAGGAACTGATCGACAACATGTTCCTGACCATGTACGACGCCCCGGGCATCGGCCTGGCCGCCACCCAGGTGGACGTGCACAAGCGCTTCATGGTCATCGACGTCAGCGAAGAAAAGAATGAACCGCATGTGTTCATCAATCCGGAAATCGTCGCCAAGGACGGGGGCCGGGTGTACCAGGAGGGCTGCCTGTCGGTTCCGGGCATCTTCGCCGACGTGACCCGTGCCGACACCATCACCGTGAAGTACCTGGACCGCAACGGCCAGGAACAGCAGATGGAGGCTGGTGACGTGCTGGCCACCTGCATCCAGCACGAGATGGATCACCTGGACGGCAAGCTGTTCATCGACTATCTGTCGCCGCTCAAGCGCGAGATGGTGCGCAAGAAGCTGGCCAAGCAGCGCAAGCACGTGGCGTGATCGCCAATCCGGGCCACCCTTCGGGTGGCCCGTGCCTGCGCGGCTCGCGCGGGCTCTACGGCGCCGGCCGACGGCGCCGTTTTCTTTCCTGCACGAATCCATCCTGCAAGTGGGGTAGCCATGAGGATTGTCTTTGCCGGTACGCCGGAATTCGCGGTGTCGTCGCTGCGCGCGGCTGCGCGCCACCATGAGGTCGTGGCCGTCTATACCCAGCCTGATCGCCCGGCCGGCCGAGGCCGTGGCCTGGCGCCTTCGCCGGTCAAGCTCGAAGCCGTGGCCCGTGGCATTCCGGTCTACCAGCCGGAGTCGCTGAAGGACGCGGCCGCCCAGCAGCAGTTGCGCGACCTGCAGCCGGACCTGATGGTGGTGGTGGCCTATGGCCTGATCCTGCCCAAGGCAGTACTGGCCATCCCGACCCATGGTTGCTGGAACGTGCATGCCTCGCTGCTGCCGCGCTGGCGCGGCGCTGCGCCGATCCAGCGTGCGATCCAGGCTGGTGACGCGAAGACCGGGGTGTGCCTGATGCAGATGGAGGCTGGCCTGGATACCGGCCCGGTGCTGCTGCACCAGGAGCTGCCGATCGCCGCCACCGATACCGGCGGCCAGCTGCACGACAAGCTGGCCGAGCTTGGTGCCCAGGTGTTGTCTGATGGCCTGGGCCTGCTGCGCGCGGGCATCAAGCCGATCGCGCGACCGCAGCCGGAACAGGGCGTGACGTACGCGCACAAGCTGGACAAGGCCGAAGCCAGGCTGGACTGGGCGCAGGACGCCGACGCGCTGGCGCGTACCGTGCGCGCGTTCAATCCGTGGCCGATCGCCGAGGCAACGCTGGCTGGCGAACGCGTGCGCATCCATGGTGCGGTGGCACTGGAGGCAGACCACGGCCAGGCGCCGGGCACCGTGCTGGCCGCCGGCCGCGACGGCATCGACATTGCCTGTGGCCAGGGCGCGCTGCGCCTGCGCGTGCTGCAGCGTGAAGGCGGCAAGGCGATCACCGCTGCCGATTACCTCAACGCTCGCCGCGACCTGCGCGTGGGGGCATAAGCGGTGTCCAAGCAGAACGATTTCTCCGTCGCCAAGGCGGCACCGGGCGCGGCCACGCGCATGCTGGCCGCACGCGTGCTGGCACAGGTGTTCACCCGTGGCCGTTCGCTGAAGGCCGAACTGGCCTGGGCGCTGCCGAAGCTGGCCGACAGCCGCGACCGCGCGCTGCTGGAAGCCCTGTGTTTCGCTGTGCTGCGCCGTCGCAGCACCTATGACGCGGCCTTGCAGGCCTGGATGCAGAAGCCGCTGTCGGCGCGCGATGCCGACCTGCGCACGCTGCTGATGGTCGGTTTCGCCCAGCTGGACGTGCTCGAACTGCCTGCGCACGCAGCGCTTTCGGCTACGGTCGATGCGGCGCGCGCGCTGGGCCGTGAGCGCCAGGCAGGCCTGGTCAACGCGATCCTGCGCCGCGCCCAGCGCGAGGGGTTCCCCGAGCAGCCTGCGCGCGACGCCTTCCCGGAATGGTTGGCTGATGCGATCGAACGCGACTGGCCGGCGCAGGCCGAAGCGATCTTCAGCGCCAGCCTGCAACCCGCGCCCTTGTGGCTGCGTGCCAACCGCCAGCACGGCGGTCGCGACAAGGCCCTGGCGACGCTGGCCGAGGCCGGCATTGCCGCTGAAGCCACTGCACTGTGCGCCGATGCGTTGCGCCTGGCGACCCCCGTTGCCGTGAACCAGCTGCCGGGCTTCGGCGATGGTGCACTGTCGGTGCAGGACCTGTCGGCGCAATGCGCGGCCGATGCGCTGGCACCCGCGACCGGTGCCCGCGTGCTGGATGCCTGCGCGGCACCCGGCGGCAAATCGGCGCATCTGCTGGAGCGTGACCCGAGCCTGCGCCTGCTGGCGCTGGATATCGACGCGCGCCGTCTGGCCCGTGCACGTGACACTTACACCCGCACCGGTGTGGGCGAGCATGCGCAGACCCGGGTCGCCGATGCCAGCGATCCCGGGTCGTGGTGGGACGGCGTGCCGTTCGATGCGATCCTGCTGGATGCGCCATGTTCGGCCACGGGCGTGATCCGCCGCCAGCCGGATGTGATGTTCCACCGTCGCGCCGAGGACGTCGATGCACTGGTGGGCGTGCAGGCGCGCCTGCTGGAAGCCTGCTGGTCGATGCTGCGCCCGGGCGGCGTGCTGCTGTACGCCACCTGTTCGATCCTGCGCGCCGAGAACATCGATCAGGTGCGTGCGTTCCTGAAGTGGCATCCGGACGCGGTGGCGCAGCCGCTGGGCGATGCGTTCGGCGTGGATTGCGAAGGCGTGGCACGCCAGCGACTGCCTGGTGACAACGATGCTGACGGTTTCTTCTACGCGCGTCTGATAAAAGCAGCCTGACCCCCGCTGCCGTTTCGAGTCCCATGCTGAAGACCCACGCGTCGCGCCAGACGTGGTTGTTCGTGGTGGTGGCCCTGCTGGTGCTGGGGGCCGGGCTCGGTGTCCGCGATCCGTGGCCCTCTGACGAACCACGCTTCGCGCTGGTGGCCAGGCAGATGGTCGACAGCGGTTACTGGTTGTTCCCGCATCGCGGTACCGAGCTGTATTCGGACAAGCCGCCGATGCTGATGTGGTGGCAGGCCTCGCTGTATGGCCTGGTTGGCCACTGGCGCGTGGCCTTCCTGCTGCCCTCGCTGCTGGCCGCATTGGGCACGCTGTGGTGCGTGGTCGATCTGGGGCGCCGGCTGTGGACGCGGCAGGTCGGGCTCTGCGCGGGGTGGGCACTGCTGTTCGCGCTGCAGTTCACCTTCCAGGCGAAGAAGGCGCAGATCGATCCGCTGCTGGTGCTGTTCATCACCCTGGCCAACTATGGCCTGCTGCGCCACCTGCTGCTGGGCCCGGCCTGGCGCTGGTGGTGGCTGGGCTGGTTCTTTGCCGGTATCGGGGTGATCACCAAGGGCGTGGGCATGCTGGCGCTGCTGATGATCGTGCCGGCGGCCATCGCTGCAGCCCTGCAGTGGCCCCGTGTTTCCCTGCACGCACGCGATGGCCGCTTCTGGCTGGCACCGCTGGCCTTCCTGCTGGCGATATCGCTGTGGCTGGCGCCGATGCTGCTGGCCGCGCTGGGCACCGGATCGGACGAGTACCGCGGCTACATCAACGACATCCTGGTGCGGCAGACGGCCCGCCGCTACACGCAGTCCTGGGACCATCACCAGCCGTGGTGGTACTTCTTCGGTGTCATGCCAACGATGTGGATACCCGCGTTCCTGCTGCTGCCGTGGGCGCTTCCGGCGTGGCGGCGGCGCCTGTGCCGCCGCGATCCACGCTACCTGCTGCCGCTGGCGTGGTGGTTGCTGGTCGTGCTGTTCTTCTCGATTCCCCAGGGCAAGCGTGATGTCTACATCCTGCCGGCGCTGCCGATGTTCTGCCTGGCGCTGGCGCCGCTGCTGCCCGGGCTGCTGAAGCGGCGCGATGTGCAGCGCGTGCTGGGAGGGTTTGCCGCGTTGCTGGCACTGGGCTTGAGCCTGGTCGGGGCGCTCGCGTTGCTGGGTGATCCGCGCTTCGAGGTGAACCTTGCCCATGGACGCGGATTGCCGCCCGGCGCGACCGATGCATTGGCGTGGACGATCCTGGCGATGGGGCTCTGGGGTGGCTTGAGCCTGGTGGTGACCGGCTGGCGTCGAAGCCATCTGGCGCTGCTATCGACCCTGGCCGTGGCCTGGGTGCTTTACGGCCTGTTCGGCTACCCGTTGCTGAATGATTCAAGCTCTGCGCGTGGTCTGATGCGTGACGTCGGCGCCCGTCTCGGGCCAGGCGCGGAACTGGGGCTGGTGGCCTGGAAGGAACAGAATCTGCTGATGGCGGACCGCCGCGCGGCGACCTTTGGATTCGAGAACCGCTGGCATGAACAGCTGCAGGCGGCCGTGCGCTGGCAGCGCTTGTCCCCCCGGCATCGCTGGTTGCTGGTGAATGACGATGCCATGCAGGAGTGCATTGATCGTTCGCAGGCGCAGATGGCCGGCATATCCAACCGCCGTCGCTGGTGGCTGGTTCCCGCCGGGGCGGTGTCCGGGGCCTGCGTGCCTGACCTGAAGGAGCTCGAGCGCGAGTACCGGCTGCAGGGGCCACCGGATGCGGACTGAACGAATGAGCGACGGACATGGCCAGTCTGCGTCAACCAGCGGCCTGCTCTGTCCTAGAATGAGGGCCGCTCCCGGCACCGTGCCGGTCTATCGCCATCGACCTGCCGACCGCACCACGTGACTCCGCTTTCCTTGCCTACTTCCCGCACGACGGGCTTCCTGGCCGGCGCCTACGCCGTGGTGCTGGGGGCGTTGCCAACGCTGCTGATGATCACGATGGAGGGCGGCAGCGCGGGGTTCTACCTGGCGATCCTGCTGTCGATCGTCCTGCTGCTGGTGCCCTCGGCCGCTCCGCGCCTGCTGCCCGGTTCCGCCCGGCGCTATGCGTGGATGGGCATCGGCATGGGCGTGATGCTGGTCGGCGTGCTGATCAGCCTGGGCGTGCATGGCATCTGGAAGGGATCGGAGGTCGAAAAGGCCGCACGCCTGTTGTCGATGCTGCTGATCCTGTTCGCCGCGCTGCGGGTGCCGCGCAGGATCCTTGCGCGGGCGATGCTTGGCACCCTGCCCGCGGTGTGGTCGGCAGCAGCCATCATTGGCTGGTTGGCGCTGGAGACCGGCGTGCGGCCTGCCACCCAGCAGTTCAATGCGGTGACCTATGGCGACCTGACCCTGTTGTTCGGTGTGCTGAGCCTGATGTCGCTGGGCCTGCCGGTGACCCGTTTCACCCGCATCGAAGCCACGCTGAAGCTGCTGACCGGCATCCTTGGCCTGGTCGCATTCCTGTGGACGCAGACCCGCGGTGGCCTGCTGGCGATTCCCTGCTTCCTGCTGATCGGCCTGCTGGTGATGGGGCGTCGGCTTGGCCGGATGAAGATCCTGCTGGGCCTGGTACTCGCGGCCGGCGTCGGCATCGTCGCCACCCATGATGGTGCGTTGCGCGATCGCATCGATGCGGGCGTGAGCGAGTATGGCGATTGCAGTGCCGACCACCTGGCAGATACCTCGGTCTGCATCCGCCTTCAGTTGTGGACCGCGGCTGGCTACATGATCCGCGAGCAGCCGGTGTTCGGTGTCGGTGGTGGTGACCGCTTCCGCCAGGAGCTGGAACGACTTGCCGGACAGGGAAAGGTGTCGGCGATGGTCGCGCGTGATTTCGGCGAGACCCACAACGACCTGCTGTATTTCCTGGCCACCTACGGCGTGCTGGGGGGGCTTGGCCTGGTGCTGGTGTACGTGGCCCCGGCGCTGGTGTTCGTGCCACGCCTGTGGCGTGGCGACGAACGGTCGCGGTTGCATGCCGCGGCAGGGTTGAGCATCTGCGTGGCATTCGCCGTCTTCGGGGTTACCGAAATGATGCTGCGTGACATGCGGACCGCCTCGTTCTATGCCGCCTGGGTTGCCCTGCTGCTGGCCCTGTCCGAGCCGCGCCGGTCAGATCAGGCTGAGGCCAGCACCGCTTCGTAGCTGGCCAGGGTCGCCCCGGCGAAGGTCTGCAGGCCGAACTCACGCTCTGCATGGCAGCGGGCGGCCATGCCCATCGCCGGCAGCGCCTGGCGTTGTTCATACATCGCCTGCACCTGTGCGGCAATGGCGGCCACGTTGCGGGTGGGCACGACCCAGCCGTCGACTCCCTGCTCGATGTTTTCCGGCAGCCCCGCGTAGTCGCTGACCAGCATCGGCCTGGCGCTGGCCATCATTTCGCGGCAGGCGAAGGAAATTGTTTCGATGTCGTTGGACAGCACGAAGCCGACGTCGCCGGCGGCGATCAGTGGGCGCGTATCGGCCAGCAGTCCGGTGAAGTGGACCTGCGTGGCGACATCACCGAGGGCCTGCACCTGCGCGCGTTGCTGCGCGTTGGGCAGGTGACCTGCGACCGCCATGTGTACGTGCGGCCGGATCGCGTCGGGGAGCAGGGCAATGGCCTGCGCAAGGTCGATCCAGCCCTTGTAGTCATCGGTGCCGGCGTTGCTGACCAGCAGCAGCGCATCCGGATCCTGCGTCCATTGCTGCCGCATTGCCTGGCCGGCGTCGGCCGGCAGCGGCGCGAAGCGGTCCAGGTCGACGCCGTTGCGGACCACATCGATCGGGCAGCGCCGGTACGGGCCCTGCTCCAGCAGACGCCCGGTGTGTGCCGAAACCGCAATCACGCGATCGGTGGCCCAGCGGGCCCTGAAGGCATTGCCAAGCGTACGGGTGGGCTTGCTGTTGTGCTTGGTCAGGATGATCGGCGGGCGGCGCATGCCGAGCAGTCCCTGCATCACGAAGCGGTGATCACGAGCACCGTTGACGTGGACCAGGTCGATGCCCTCGTCCCGCACCAGCCGGCGCAGCGCATGCTGTTCGGCCAGTTGTCGTGGCAAGGTCGGCAGGCCGCTGCCAAAGGCCATCGGCAGCGGGGTGGCGATCCCTTCCTCGGCCACCGTGCGCAGCAGGCGGCTGTCGGCGGGGGCTGCGACATGGAGCGTGTGCTGGCCATGCAGGGCGCGCGCCAGGGACACGATGTACGTGGTGTGGCCGCCACCGTCGCCATAGTGGAAGTTGGTGTACAGGATTTTCATGGGGGATCTTCAGGCAACGCGCAGCAAGTGTGACACAGCCGGCTCAGGGCCGTTCCACAGGGGCTGGAGGATCGGCCACCGCCTGGCCGTTGCCCAGCATCCACAGCATGATGGTCTTCTGCCGTACGTAGTTGGCACGCACATAGGCATAGACCAGGCCGTGCCAGCCGTCGCGGAAGCCGCCGCGGAACAGGAAGCCACGCCAGAACCGCCAAGCCGGCGCCAGCACCAGCTTGCCCAGCGTGGCGCGCTTGCCACGCGCGAACTCGTGCTCGGCCATCATCCGCGCGTACTTCTCGGTCTTGGCCAGCTGCTGCTGCAACGATCGATAGGGATAGTGGATGAGATCGCCGCGCAGGGTGCCGACGCTGCCATCGACGCTGGCCGCCTCGTGGATCTCGCGCTTGCCGCGCCAGCCGCCCTGGCGGCGGTCGAACAGGCGCATCACCCGGTCCGGGTAGGCATTGCCGTGGCGCAGGAACCTGCCAAAGTATTCGGACAGGCGGGCGAAGCGGTAGCCGGCGTGGCCGGCGAAGCCGCCGTCACGGGCCTGTTCGATGGCCGCACGCAGCTCGGGGCTGATGCGCTCGTCGGCATCCAGGCATAGTACCCAGTCGTGGCTGGCCTGCTCGACGCAGAACGCCTTCTGGCTGCGGAAGCCCTCGAACCGACGCTGCAGCACGCGGGCACCGGCAGCCTCGGCGATGGCCACGGTCGCATCGGTGGACTGCGAGTCCACCACCACGATCTCATCGCAGAAGGCCAGCGAGGCCAGGCAGTCGCCGATGCGCCCGGCCTCGTTGAACGCGATAATGCACGCCGAGATGCGAGGCCGTTCGATGGGAGCGGTCGTGGAGGACATGATGGCCGGGTACCTGTTGTTTGCGACGGAGCGCTATGCGCTGCCTATTCTCGCCCCGTTGGCGCAGGCGTTGCACGCGTCCGGGCAGGAGGTTGCGGCCTGGTTCGAAGGCGGCGCGGCCGGCAGCAGCCTGCCGGGGGTGGCCAAAGTCGGCCTGAAGCAGGCCCTGGCAATGCGCCCGCGGGCGGTGTTCAGCGCGGCCAACTGGGTGCCGACCTTCCTTTCGGGGGCCAAGGTGCAGCTGTTCCATGGCTTCAATGTGGAAAAGCGCGACAGCGCGCGCGGCCACTTCCGGGTGCGCGGCATGTTCGACCTGTACTGCACGCAGGGGCCGGCCACCACGACACCGTTCCGCGAGATCGCGGCCCAGCAGGGCCACTTCGCGGTGGCCGAGACCGGCTGGCCGAAGCTGGACCCGCTGTTCCGCGATGACGGTGGCGAGAGCGCGGCACTGCGTGCGCCGGCCGGCGATCGCCCGGCGATCCTGTTTGGTTCCACCTTCACCGAGCGGCTGAGTGCGGCACCGCACCTGCATGCGCAGATCGCCGCCGATATCGCTGCCGGTGGACGTTACTGGCTGCTGACCCTGCATCCCAAATGTCCGCCGGAACTGTTCGAGCGCTACCGCGCGCTGGCCGGTGCCAATGCCCGCTTCATCGAGCCGGAGCAGGTGATGGCCGCGCAGCGCGCCGCCGATGTGCTGGTGTCGGACACCTCGTCGATCGTTTCGGAGTTCATCGTCCAGCACAAGCCGGTGGTGACCTTCCGCAACCGCGTGCCGAAGCCGCACATGATTGATTTCGACGACCCGGCACAGCTGCCGGCGATGCTGCAGCGCGCGCTGCATCCGGACGCCGCGCTGCAGGCGGAAATCGTGCGTTACGCCGATGCCATCCATCCGTACCGCGACGGCCTGTCCAGCGAGCGGGTAATCGCGGCCACCGAGGATTTCCTGTCCGGTGAAATGGGTGCGCTGCGCCGCAAGCCTCTCGGCAGCTGGGTGCGCGATCTGCAGATCCGAAGGGACCTGGGCTATTGGGGCCCCTCGCAGCGATGATGCCTCGCTGACCCTGCTCGCGGCCGGCACTACCTGATTCAGGCCGGGATCCGACCCCGCATCACCAGCGCAGTTTGCGCCGCGCCAGCGCGGCCGCCAGTTGATCCATCGCCTGCTGTGCCTGTGCCTGCGGCAGATGGTGCAGGGTGAGTGCCACGTCGCCATGCGCACCGGCGGTGTCCAGTTGCAGGCTGCTGGTGCCCAGCACCTTGTCCAGCGGTGAACGCTGCAGGCGCAGGCCCTGCACCTTGTCCAGCTCGGCCCAGCGCCACCAGCGTTTCCACCAGCCGCCGCGCACGGCCACATAGTGCTCGTCCAGATACCAGCCCATGCGTGCCATCTGCCGGTGTGCGACCAACAACGCGACCGGCAGCCAGGCCAGCACGACCAGGCCCCACGGACCCCAGCGCCAGTACGCGGCGGCGGCCAGCAGCGGCACCAGCAGCAGCGCGCCCAGGCACAGCCGCCACCAGCCACGCTGCGGGATGGACTGCCATTGCGCCGGTGGCCAGTGCAGCTGGGGGAGCAGGTGCTGCACCAGTTGCGTGCAATGCTCGCGGGTTGCCAGCGGCGCCAGTTCGCGCAGGGCGCGGTCCTCATCACGCGAAGGGCCACCGGCGGCACTGTCGATGCGCAGCTGGCGCAGCCCGAACCAGCGCTGCAGGGTGCCTTCGCGCAGCGTCCAGGCCTGGATGCGGCGACGTGCCACGCTGCTGCGGGTGCGGCTGAGCATCCCGGCCGACACCGTCAGGCGGCGGTCCTGCTCGACGAGGGTGAAGCCGTGGTAACGCAACAGGGTCAGCACCACTGACAGCACGCGCAGCGCCAGCCAGCCCAGCAGCAGGGCCGCCGCCGCCAGCAGCAACGCGCCGGTCACGCCGGGATGCAGGTGGCTGGCATAGCCGAAGGCCTCGCGGCCGCCGCGCTGGATGGCGTCGTCCATCACCGGCCGCGGCACGGTCTGGAACAGGACGCCGAACGCGGCCACTGCCAGTGCCCAGCCGCGGTTGGAGAGCAGTCCCATGCGCACCACGTCCCAGCTGGACAGTCGCAGCAGTACGCGTTCGCTGTCGACGTCGGCAATGGGCGGTGCATCGACGGCGTCGTTGGCCTGCGGCGCCTGCCCGCGCTGGCGGACCAGCCGTTCCAGCGCCAGTGCCTGGTCCAGCTTCAGTACCCGCATCTCCGCTTCAGGGCACACACCGCCGGCCGATTCCAGGCGCAGCTCGGCCACCCCGAACAGGCGGTGCAGCGGGTTCTGCCGCACTTCCACGTTGTGGATGCGGGCGAACGGGATCTCGCGGCGGTTGCGCGCCAACAGGCCACTGCGCACGGTGATCGCATCGCTGCCGATGCGGTAGCGGTAGCTGAGGTACTGCATCACCGACACCAGGACCAGGGCGGCAATTGCCGTCAGCGGAATCAGCTGCGCCCACATCGGATCGCGGTCGCCGCGCTGGCCGAACACCAGCAGCGCGACCAGTGGCAGGAAGTAGTGGCGCAGCTGCATCAGCAGCACGAACAGCCACGACCACGGGTGCAGGCGGTGGTCCTCGGTACCGGTGGGCGGCGGTGCAGGCAGGGGCGGCGGCAGGCTCACAGGGCGTCGGCGTCCTGGTCGAGCTGGTGGGACAGGGTGTCGCGCAGGCGCTCGGCATCCGCCTCGTCCAGGCCGCTCACGGTCACCGCGCTCATGCGGGTGCCGGCGGTGTGCACGATCAGCGTGGCCAGGCCGGCACGGCGCTCCAGCGGGCCCCGGCGCAGATCGAGATGCTGCACTCGCGAAAGCGGGATGCGCGTCTCCAGCTGCCACATGAGGTCGCGGCGCAGGCCGAGGCCCTGTGCGTCCAGCCGCCAACGGGTGCGGACCAGGCGTCGACGGCCCAGCCACGCACCAAAAGCCACACCCATCAGCAGCCCGGCTGCAGCGGTCCACAGGCCACCGGGCAGATCGAAGAACCACGCCGCCGCCGCCAGTGGCAGGCCCGGGACGAACAGGCCGCCAAAGGCACCTTCCAGTGCGGCCAGGCGGGCTGCGCGTTGCGGCAGTGACTGCCAGTCGGTGGCGGGTGGTGCAGGAATCGTGGCGTCGGTCACGCGGGCTCCGTCAGGCAGCAGGGCGGGCGGTAGCGGCCGTGGCCGCACCGCGCAGACGGTAGCAGGTCGGCTGCGTTACTGGGCAGACTGGATCAGCGCATCGACATCCAGCAGGTGGCCGGCACGGTCGGCCTTGGTGCGCAGGTAGTTCTCGTTCTCGGCAGTGATCTCGCCGGTGACCGGAATGCAGTCCAGCACTTCGATGCCAGCATTGCGCAGGCGCTGTGCCTTGGTCGGGTTGTTGCTGAGCAGCGCCACGCGCGAAATGCCCAGGCCACGCAGCATCGCCACCGCGCTGCCGTAGCGCCGCTCGTCGGCACCGAAGCCCAGCTGCGCATCGGCGTCGATGGTATCCAGGCCGTCGTGCTGGTAGCCATAGGCGCGCATCTTGGCGGCGATACCGGTGCCGCGGCCTTCCTGGTCCAGGTACAGCAGCACGCCACCGCCCAGGTCCTTCAGCTTGCGCAGGCCACGCCGCAGCTGGTCGCCGCAGTCGCACTTGAGTGAACCGAACAGATCGCCGGTCAGGCACGAAGAATGCACGCGTACCGGCACCACTGCCGACAGGTCCGGCTCGCCGACGATGATCGCGACCTGGTCGCGCTGCGCCACGCCGCCGCGGAAGACTGCAAAGGTGGTCATGCCGACGTCGCGCAGCGGAACCGGCGAACGCGCCACCAGTTCGTAGTCGTGGGCCGCATGTGCTGCGCCTTCGGCCAGGTCGCACAGGGCCACCTCGGCCGCACCGTCGAAAGTGTGGTCATCGAGGTCCAGGCGCACCGCCACCATGGCCGGCAGCAGCAGACCCAGGCGGGCAAGCTCCACCGCGCCGGCATCGAAGGCGTCGCCGGCGCTCCAGCTTTCGGGCATCGGCCCGGGTTCGCGCAGGTAGCCCAGCGAGGGCAGAGCCTCGAAGGCCACGCCGCTCAGCGGCAGGCGCGCGCCCTGTGGTGCCTCCACGCCGAGCACGCGGGCGCGGGTGGCGGTCAGGAACAGGTAATGGCGCTCGCGGGCGGCAGCGGCGAAGGCGGCGAAGCTGCTGGTCGTGGCGCTGTCCAGCGCGATCACCGCCAGGCGCTGGCCCTGGCCATCGTGGAGCAGCACCGGGCGACCGGCGCGCAGTTCGGCCACCGCGCGTTCGCAGCGGATCGCGGCCGGATCGCCGAACAGGGAAGAAGCAGCAGGCATGGCAGGACCGGGGGAGGCGGACATCGCAGTCTCTATGGGGGCGCCGGCGTCGTATTCAACGTGGTGCGGCCAGTGGTCGCAGGCGGCCGTCAGTGGGGGTGTTCCTCAGTTGCGTACGGGTCTTCCTCGCTACTGCCCGGTGGCCGCAGCGTATAGCGCTTGTAGGTCCACTGGTACTGCGCCGGGTCGCGGCGGGCGATGCGTTCGATACCGGCGTTGAGGGCGGTGGCCGCCACCAGCGGGTCCGGATCGGCCACGGCCGGGTCGGTCGGCTCGATGTGCAGCGCGAACTCCATGTCCGGCCCGATGCGTTCGCACCAGCCATAGAGCACGGTGGCACCCGTGCGTTCGGCCAGCCGGTTGACCAGGGTCATGGTCAGCGCCTGCACGCCGAAGAACGGCACGAACACGCCATCGCCGGCCTTGGGTTGCTGGTCGGGCAGGATGCCGGTGGCGCCGCCGTCCTTGAGCACCTTGAACAGCTGGCGCACGGCCGGGCCTTCGGCGCGCACCTGCTGTACGTTCTGGCCGCCGCGCACCAGCTGCAGGAAGGCATCGCTGGCCTCGTCCTCCGGCGGCTTGTAGACGATGGCGATCTGCCCGCGCGAGGCCAGCCACTGGTTCAGCAGCTCCCAGTTGCCGAAGTGCGGCGCGGCCACGATCACGCCCTTGCCGCTGGCCAGGGCGGCGTCGTACAGGGCCTCGCCATGGCGCTGCTTCAGGTGCAGGCGCAGGTTGTCGGCCGGCGCCTGGCTCCACAGCCGCAGGGTTTCGATGGCCTGCAGCGCGGTGGAGCGCAGCAGATCACGGTGCAGGCGGTCGCGCGCGGCGCCATCCAGTTCCGGGTAGGCCAGTTCCAGGTTGCGCCGGGTGACGCGGCTCTCACGGGCATTGAGGGCGATCCATGCCCACGCCAGGGCGCGCGCGAATGCCCGCAGCAGCGGCCAGGGCAGGCGGGCGAACAGGGTGGTGGCGCGGTAGACCAGCCGGGCTTTGCGTTGCGGATTCATCGGCGCCAGTTTAGCCAAGGGCGCTGCTATCGTGGCCGGCCCTGTTCATTGGAAGCCCACGATGCTCGTCCTGATCCAGCGTGTCAGCCAGGCCGCCGTCCATGTCGACGATGAGGCCGTGGGGCAGATCGGCCCTGGCCTGTTGGCCCTGGTCGGCATGGAGCCGGGCGATACCGAGGCCCAGTTGCGGCGGATGGCCGAGCGCCTGCTGGGCTACCGGGTATTCGCCGACGAGGCCGGGAAGATGAACCGCTCGCTGCGCGATACGGGCGGCGGCCTGCTGCTGGTCAGCCAGTTCACCCTGGCCGCCGACACCCGTTCGGGCATGCGGCCGAGCTTCACCACGGCCGCGCCGCCGGAAGAGGCTGAACGCGGGTTCAACCGTTTTGTCGAGATCTGTCGTGAAAATCACGCGCCAGGGGTGGAAACGGGCCGATTTGGTGCCCATATGGTCGTCAGCCTGGTCAATGACGGTCCCGTGACCTTCCTTCTCCGGCCCTGAGCCTGCGGGACCACCGCCCGGCAGGCAGGGCCCCGGGCTGGTATAATGCTACGTTCCCTATTTCTCCCTGCCGGTGGCGCGAGCACTACATGGCCAACGAACGTCCTGCCCAATCCGAAATCAAGCAACTGATCAGCAAGGGCCTGGAACAGGGCTACCTGACCTACGCCGAAGTCAATGACCATCTGCCGGACGACATGGTCGACCCGGAACAGATCGAAGACATCATCGGCATGATCAACGGCATGGGCATCGATGTCCATGAAGTTGCGCCGGATGTGGAAACCCTGCTTCTCAACGATGGCAACACCGGCAACCGCGAAGTCGATGACACCGCGGCTGAAGAAGCTGCCGCTGCGCTGAGCGCGCTCGACACCGAAGGTGGCCGTACCACCGACCCGGTGCGCATGTACATGCGCGAAATGGGCACCGTCGAGCTGCTGACCCGCGAAGGCGAAATCGCCATCGCCAAGCGCATCGAGGAAGGCCTTTCGCAGGTCCAGGCGGCCCTGGGCCAGTTCCCGGTTTCGGTCGAGTCGCTGCTGAACGACTACGAAGCCCACAAGGAAGGCAAGAAGCGCCTGGCCGAAGTGATCGTCGGCTTCAACGACCTGGTCGACGAAGAGCCGGCGCCGCCGGCGGTCGCTGCCGATGACAGCGCCGATGCGGACGCCGAAGGCGACGAGGACGAGGACGACGATGTCGACGGTGGCGATGAAGAAGCCGCACCGACCGGTCCGGATCCGGAGGAAGTCGCCGCGCGCATGCAGGCGCTGAGCGATGCCTTCAACGCCTTCAAGAAGGCCGCGACCAAGGGCGACAAGAAGAACCTGCCGCGCCTGCGCGAGGAAATGTCGGCGGTGTTCGTCACCCTGAAGCTGCCGCTGCCGCTGACCGACGTGCTGACCAAGCAGCTGCGCGACACCATGGCATCGATCAAGGCCCATGAGCGCCGCGTGCTGAACCTGGCTACCGTTACCGCCCGCATGCCGCGCAAGGACTTCATCCGTTCCTGGGAAGGCAACCAGACCAACCTGGAGTGGGTGGAAGACGCACTGAAGCGCAAGCAGAAGTGGTCCTCGGCGCTGCGCGAAGTGAAGGACCAGATCATTGCCGAACAGCAGGCGACGATCGACATCGAGACGCTGACCCAGCTGGACCTGGAAGAGCTGAAGGAAATCAGCCGTGCCATGGCCTACGGTGAAGCCAAGGCGCGCAAGGCCAAGAAGGAAATGGTCGAGGCCAACCTGCGCCTGGTCATCTCCATCGCCAAGAAGTACACCAACCGTGGCCTGCAGTTCCTCGACCTGATCCAGGAAGGCAACATCGGCCTGATGAAGGCCGTGGACAAGTTCGAGTACCGCCGCGGTTACAAGTTCTCGACCTACGCCACCTGGTGGATCCGCCAGGCGATCACCCGCTCGATCGCCGACCAGGCGCGCACCATCCGTATTCCGGTGCACATGATCGAGACGATCAACAAGTTGAACCGCATTTCCCGCCAGATGCTCCAGCAGTACGGCCGCGAGGCTACGCCGGAGGAGCTGGCCAAGGAAATGGACATGCCGGAAGACAAGATCCGCAAGGTGATGAAGATCGCCAAGGAGCCGATCTCGATGGAAACCCCGATCGGCGACGACGAGGATTCCCATCTGGGCGACTTCATCGAGGACACCAACGTGGAGTCCCCGATCGAGAACACCACCAACATCAATCTGTCTGAAACCGTGCGCGACGTGCTGGCCGGCCTCACCCCGAGGGAAGCCAAGGTGCTGCGCATGCGCTTCGGCATCGACATGAACACCGACCACACGCTGGAAGAGGTCGGCAAGCAGTTCGACGTGACCCGCGAGCGCATCCGCCAGATCGAAGCGAAGGCCCTGCGCAAGCTGCGTCACCCGAGCCGCTCGGAGCAGCTGCGCAGCTTCCTGGATATCGATTGATTTCCAGCGGCTGTTGAAGCGTTGAGAGAAACCCCGCCTGGTGCGGGGTTTTTCTTTTTGGGGTGTGTGTGCTTTCTGTAGAGCCGAGCCAGCTGCTGTTTGCGATGACGTATCCAGCAGGTCTTCTCAACGGCTGCGCGTTTGCGCCGCTATTGGATTGGGAAGATGTGATGCGCGACGAGCGAGCGCGAGGATTCACTGGGATTCGCCCGAAGAGCGACGCTGGCGTTGCTGACGCAGTCTGGTGCTGGATTATTTGCTGGCTTCGGCGGCGACAACCAGAAGGGGCTGGAAGAGACCAGGAGGACTGTGGCGCTGTTCCACGCGCACCTGCGGCGGCAGGTGTGGTTTGCGGACGTGGCGGAGACGCGGTTGGGGCATGTGGCTGAGGCTCTTGCTGCTGCCGGGTAGCCGATCGAGCGCGGCCTCCACTACACTGTGACGCTGCGCCGGGCCTATAGCTCAACGGTTAGAGCAGGGGACTCATAATCCCTTGGTTCCAGGTTCGAATCCTGGTGGGCCCACCAACCGACCTCGCCTGACCGGTCGCAGGTCTCATCGCTCCCCAGCGCGACCTGCAGCGTCGGTACCATCTGATCCGCACACAGGGATCGACCATGGCCAGCACCGATACGCCGGTGGAAGACTTCACCAACGAAATCGAAGACAGCCGGCACCTGTTTGCCTGGTGCCTGGTCCACTATGGACAGGTGCCCGAGGCGCTGGCACTTGAACAGGCACGCCAACGCTATCCCGACCAGAGCCCCGGCCGCGATTACGAGCACGCGCTGATCTTCCACGACGAGCCCTGGCATTGGGCGATGCTGCAGGTGGAAGGGGAAGGTTATTGGCACCGGCGCCCGGAACTGGCGCAGCCATCGCTGGACTATGAAGCCGAATCGGACGCACTGTGCCTGGCCCGCGGTGAGCGGGTCCCACTGCTGGATGAGGACGAGTACCTTGGCGCGCTCGCGCATGCGCGCCACATGCGTGCATGGACGCTGGTCCATCAGACAGGTCGTTCGCCGGATGAAGCGCGCCAGGAGGCGCTCGGCCACTACGCATATCATCCGCGCCATCATCGCGGTCGATTTCAGGTTCATGATCCGCGTGATGGCTGGCGTCATGTGATGAGCGAATTGCATGGCGACGATTACTGGGCGCGACCAGAGTTGCGGGAACCGCCACAGGCCTATTGGAGCGAGTCCCGCGCCTTTGTTTCGGCGCAGGGAATCCGCTTGCCGGACCCTCCGGGCTGAGGCCTGCTCGGCAGGCGAAGGCGCAGCACCGTCGATCACCGCACTCTGTGCCGAATGACACATGCCCCGCCATTTCTGCTGGCGGGAAGATGGCGGCATCCCGAAGTGGAGTGATCTGATGCCTGGTACGCTCAGTCGTCGCGCCTTCCTGGCCAATGTCGCGGCTGTTCCGGCGGCCACGCTCATGCCCACCGGTGTTGCCACGGCGGCGCAGCCCACCGTCACCACCGGGAACCTGATCGAAGCGGAGCGCAGCGTGATCCGCTCCGCCATGCAAGGCAGCGGCATCGGTGCCGCTGCCGTCTGCCTGGTCGAGGGCGGGCAGGTGCGCTGGACTGAAGGCTTCGGTCACGTATCAGGCCAGGGTAGCGCGGCCGCGGACGCCAGTACGATGTTCAGCATCCAGTCCACCTCGAAGAATTTCGCGGCGGTGGCGGTGCTGTTGGCCGTGCAGGACGGCATTCTTGATCTGGATGCGCCCATTACCCGCTATCTGCCGTCGTTCACCGTGCGCAGTCGCTTCGAGCATTCCCCGCAGGAGCGCATCACCCTGCGCCTGCTGCTTGCCAATCGCGCGGGATTCACGCACGAGGCGCCGCTGGGCAACAATTACGAACCGGCGTCACCGGGCTTTGATGCGCACGTCCGCAGCATCTCGCAGACATGGCTGCGCTTTCCGGTGGGTACGCGCTATCGTTATTCCAACCTGGGCTTCGACCTTGCCGGTCATGTCCTTGAGCAGGTTGCGGGCATCGGCTATCCGGCCTGGCTGCAGCGCCGGATCTTCGAGCCACTGGGAATGCACGACAGTACAGCCGATGCGTCGGTCTACCTGGCAAGCAGGGGGCGGGCACTGGGAACCCAGGAAGGCCATGCGCAGGTGCCGCCGGTGACGCCGCTGGTGGTGTCGGGAGGCGTCTGGACCAGTGCCGCCGACATGGCGAAGTATCTTGGCTTCCTGCTCGGTGGCGGCCAAACCGGTGCGCAGCAACTGCTTGAGCCCCGTCTCTGGGACGAGATGCATGGTTTCGGCCTGGGCGGTGACTACGGCCTCGGTGTAATGCGCAGCGAACGCCTCTACGGTAGTACACCGGTGCGGCTGCTGCACCATCGCGGCGGAGGATTCGGATTCGGGTGCGTGTTCACCTACTGCAGGCAGGCCAACGTTGGATTTGCCGCGATGTTCAACCGCGCGACGTCCGCGGGGTACGGCATCGGCGAGCGTCTGATCGATCAGCTGCTGTCGGCGCGTTTCGGGCCCCGTCAGCCGCGTGTGCCGCTATCGTCCCTGGCGCCGATCAGGTTGAACCAGGACCAGATGCAGCGGATGGCGGGAGACTGGATAGGGCGCAGCGGCAAGGCGAAGATCGTGGTTGCCGGAAGCGGTGAACTGCAACTGCATCGTGGGGCGCAAGCTGTGGGCAGACGGTTTGCGGCCATCGACAGCGACCAGCTGTTCACCGCGGACACCGATGGAGAGGTTGCGACGTACCGTTACCATGCGGCGACGGAGATGCTGCCGGCGCACCTGGAATGTACGAACGGCGAGGATGGCCTGGACCAGAACGATCCCATCGATGGGTCCACCGGGCCGCGCGCGCCCCATTGGCAACCCTGGCTGGGGCGCTATCGCATCGACCAATGGGGAAAACCGTCGATGTCCGTTGTGCTGGAGCAGCGACAGGGCTGGCTGTACATCGATGGCATCCGCCTGGTCACTGAAGTGGAGCCAGGCCTGCTGTTCACCAGCGATGGCGAAGCGGTGGATTTCCGCAGCTCCCAGCCGACATGGCGCAACCTGCGTCTGCAGCGCGTCCAGCCCGTGGGCCAGGGATGATGGCGGCATGCCGCCATCATCCGCGCCGCCCACGCCCATCGATGCTGTAGCGCCCCGCCCCGGTGCAGGCCAGCAGCAGGAAGCCACCGGCAAGCCCCAGGTTCTTCAGGAACATGATCTGCTGGGTCGGGTCGGCAACGTTGTGGTGGAAGATGAAGGCGGTGACCAGGCTGAAGCCTGCCAGCACGATCGATACCAGCCGGGTCTGGAAGCCCAGCAGGATGCACAGGCCGCTGCCGATCTCGAAAGCAATGGTAGGCCACAGCAGGATGCCGGGTACCCCCATCGCTTCCATGTAGCCCTGGGTACCGCTGAGGTCGCCGAGCTTGCCGATGCCGGACACCAGGAACAGTGCCATCAGCAGGATGCGCGCAAGCAGGTAGGCGAGCGAATGCGATGAGTTGCTCACGTCGAAGTCCTCGGAGATGGCTGCCGAAGGCGATCGGAGCCCACCGGCAGTGAAGCCCGTGTCTACGTGCCGGGCAAGGCGGCTTGACAGCTGGCCGGCCGCAGGACACCTTTCCATCATGACGATCGATATTGAATCGCTCAGCCTTCGGGAGCTGGGCGCCTTGGTGGTTGCCGCTGAAAAGCGGAAACAGCTCATTTCCAGCCGCCGTCCGGCCAGCGCGGTGCGGCGGATGTTGAAGGCTGCCGCGGCCGAAGCCGGCTACACCCTCGAAGAACTCTTCGGTGGCGAAGCCTCGGAAACACCTGCGCCCGCCCGCAAACCCACCCGCCGTAAATCCGGCAAAGTCGCGCCCAAGTATCGCGACCCGGAATACAAGCGCCTGACCTGGACCGGTCGCGGGCGCATGCCGCGCTGGCTGGCGTCCAAGGTGTCGATGGGCCATAAGGCCACCGATTTCCTGATTCCTGGCTTGGCCAGGCCGACCGCTGGCAAGACCAGCACCATCGGCAAGCGGACTGTCATCAAGAAGGGATGAGGCTGCAGCACTGCTACCCTGCCCGGGTCTTTCAACCAAGGAGCACCGGATGGCACACGAGGGTGGCATGACGATCACGCCGAAAGTCCTGTACACAGCCGCAGGCGTGGCCGTGCTGGTCAGCCTGTTGGCCTGGGCGGTGGAGTGGAGCGGGATGGCCTATGTCTGCCCATACTGCCGCGTACAACGCACTGTCATCGGTGTGCTGGGCGTGCTGACATTGTTCGCGCGGCCGGGGAGCCTCATCGTGCCCTGGTTGTCGTACACAGCGGGCGGCTTCGCGTTCGTGGTTGCAGCGATGCAGCACTTCAACGGCTGGAAGCGCATTTCCGCCGGTGATTTCAGTTTCAACGCGCAGTGGTACATCGACCCGTGGCTGCTGTCAGGCTGCGCGATGCTGATCCTGGTAGCGCAGCTGATGCTGGTGCAGGCCGCCTGCCGGCGCAGCTTGCGCTGAGTGTTTCCACCCATGGCGTGGAACTACCCGTTCTGGAATACCGCCAACTGCGCAGCAAACGCGCGCTGATAGGCGGGACGCTGCGTCGCCCGTGCCACATAGGCCACCAGCAGCGGGTACTCGTCGAGCAGGCCGCTGCTCTTCAGGCGCAGCAGTACCGAGACCATCATCAGGTCGCCCACGCTGAACCCGCCGTCCAGCCACGCCGCCGCGCCCAACCACGCGGACAGTTGTGAGAGACGCATCCGCACGCGCTCGTCCAGCATCACCAATCGCCGTGCATACCAGGGCTGTTCGCGCTCCAGCACCCAGGCCATCGAGCGCTCGACGATGGGTGGCTCCACCGTATTCAACGCGGCGAACACCCACATGACTGCGCGCATGCGCGCATCCGGACCGACGGGGAGCAGGCCGGCATGCTGTTCGGCCAGGTGCAGGACGATCGCGCCGGATTCGAACAGGACCTGGTCGCCCTCCTGCCAGGTGGGAATCTGTCCGAAGGGATTCCGCGCCAGGTGGGCAGGTTGCTTCATTTCGGCGAAGGTCAGCAGCTGCACGTCATAGGGCACGCCCAGTTCCTCCAGCGCCCAGCGCACGCGCATGTCACGGGCCAGGCCCTGGCCGCGGTCGGGGGAGGTGGCAAAGGCGGTGAGGATGGGGGACATCGCGGCGCTCCTGCAGGCGGGAAGGCCTGTCTCTTCTGTTCCGACGAACGACGAGGGCGGAAATCGACATCCCTCGATGCGCTCTTCACCCCGCCCGATGCAGTTTCCGGTACTGGTCCGGCGTGCACTGTGCGTGCCGCTTGAACATCTCTGCGAAGGCGCTGACGCCGGAATAGCCCAGCTCCTCGGCAATCCGGCTGATCGGCCGGCGTGTGCACAGCGCTTCGGTGGCGCGCACGAACTTCACCCGACCGCGCCAGTCACCAAGTGACATGCCCAGCTCGCTGCGTGCCATGCGCTCCAGCTTGCGTACGCTCATGTGGTGCCGCTGCGCGATATCGGCGACCGACTCGGCTGCGGACAGGTGCTTCTCGATGTACGCCATCACCTGTTTCAGGGCATCGCTGCTGGCGATCGGCAGGAAGCTGGGCAGCACTGCGGCATTGAGGATCTGGTCGATCACCACGGCGGCCATGCACCGCTGGGCCGGCGTCCGCGGATCGGTCACGCCCTGTCGCGCCAGCTCGTGCAGCAGCTCGCGCAGCAATGGGCTGACTTCCAGCGCACTGCAACGCTCGGGCAGGCGGCGTGACAACGCCGGCGACAGGTAGGCCGAGCGATAGGCCAACCGCGACCGGTTGCGCGAATAGTGGGGCATTCCCGGTGGGATCCAGATCGCGTAATGGGGCGGGGACACCATCCACTCGCCGTCGATCTTCATCTCCATCACCCCTTGTGCGACGAAGTTGAACTGGCCCCAAGGATGGCTGTGCGTGCCCCAGTCGGTGGGCTCCATCGCACCCTGCCGGAAGTAGACCGGACCGGGCAGCTGGCGGAAGGTGGGGATGGGCTCCATCGGTTGCCGCAACCCGGGGTCGGAGTGACGCATTTTCAGGATGTCCTCGATATGCGCCAAGCGTACGCTTGCCATTCCCCCACGTACACCCACGCTCTTGAACTACCTCTTCCCAATCCTTGCCTGCCTGCTGTGGGGCGCGAATACCATCGTGACCAAGCTGGCCTCGGGCGCGGTCGGTCCCATCGATATTGGTTTCTTCCGCTGGCTGGTGGCGGCCATTGTCCTGTTGCCCTTCGCGCTGCCGCGGCTGCGCAACAACCTGCAGACCGTGCGTGCCAACCTTGGCCGCTTCCTGCTGCTGGGGTGCCTGGGCGGGGTGATGTACCAGTGCCTTGCGTACTATGCGGCGCACTTCACCTCGGCCACCAACATGGGCGTGATCCAGGCATTGATTCCACTGCTCGCATTGGCGTTGTCACGCGTGTTCATGGGCCATCCGGTGCGCGGTACCTCCATTGCCGGTGCGGTGATTTCCACTGTCGGGGTGGTGGCGGTGGTCTCGCAGGGCGACCTGGCACGATTGGCCGCTCAGGGCGTGAACCGCGGTGATGCGATCATGCTGATCGGTGCGTTGGCCTTTGCCGCCTACAACGTGCTGATGCAGCGCTGGAAGATCCCGCTGACGGTGCTGGAATCGTTGTTCCTGCAGGCCACCGCCGCGTCGCTGATCCTGTTGCCGGCGCAGCTGCTGGTCGGTACCGGGGTGAACAATCTCACTGCGGTCGGCTGCATCGGGTTTGCGGCAGTATGCGCGTCGATCCTGGCCCCACTGACCTGGATGACTGGATTGTCACGGTTGGGCGCAGCGCGTGTCTCCGGCTTCTTCAACCTGGTGCCGATCGTGACCGCCGCACTGGCCGTGCTGCTGCTGGGCGAATCGCTCAGTGGCTGGGTACTGGCAGGGGGCGTGCTGGCGGTATCCGGCGTGGTCTTCGCCGAGTACGCAGCGAAGCGCGCGACGATGGCGAGTGGGGGCGAAGCGTCCTGACGCGGTCAGGCCGGACCCGCGCGGACCTCAGCCGCGGCGTGTCGTCCCGCACAGCGCCTGCTCCACCTCCTGCTCCAGCGCGTCGGCGTCGTAGCCGCGCTTGCCCTGCAGGCTCAGGTACAGCGACAGCGGGTCCACGCGGTCACCGCTACCGGTGAAGGCAGGCGGATACGACCATATCTGCAACGTTCCGCTGCGCGTGCAGTCGGGGCCGGCTGCAGGCAGTGCCCCCAGCTTCCGCCAGGCATCGATGTACAGGGCGCGTGTGATGCCGTGGTCTTTCGACGGCACCGCAAGCATTGCTTCCGTCCCTGCCTGGGGGGCGGATTGAGCATGTCGGGCCAGAGCGTCGGCGACCTGTTCCCAGCAGACCTCCACTTCCTTCAGCACGGGGGAGCGCAGGAACGGCTGCGCTCTCGCCCAGACCTCGCCGCGGCTGCCGGCGAGTCTCAGGAAGCGTTCGCGTCCGCCGGTGGAGCGTTCGGCCAGTCCGCGACCGACCAGTTCAGCGGAGAGCCTCGACGCGGTCATCGAGGTGTATCCGGCAGCACGGCTGACCTCACGCGGTGACCACCAGCGTGCCTGGTCCGCCAGGAGTACGTGGATGAGCACGGCCTGCGCCGAAGGCAGCAGCGAAATCGCCTTCTTCTCGTGGTCGGGTGCATCGCGGAACTCGATCGCCAGGCTGGGGGCGTACAGCTGGTTGTGCGGTACCACGAAGTCGATATGGTTCTCGACCAGGAACCTGCGCTGGGTGGGGGTGAGGTACGGCGAGACATACAGCACCATGGCCTTTGCCGCTGAGCGCAGCACTTTCACATCCTGGATGACGCGGCTGCTGGATTCGCCCGGGACTCGTGGAACTGCCAGCATCGCCGGCGTTTCACCATAGAGGGTCAGCTCGGCGATGTGATAGCGCGAGGCCATGGTCTGCGGGATGAAGCGTGCCGCAGCCACGGGGCCGACCACCGAGGCCAGGCCGGGCAGGATCCGGCGCAGGTAGCGCTGCGCATCCATGACCAGATCGGTCAAGCCACTGTGTACTGCCGTTGTCATCGCTTGCTTCCCTTGGACCAGCCTCATTCCCGCAGCGGGGAGGGGGTGGTCCATCGCATTCAGTGGTGAATCCGGAGAGGTCGGGCGAGGTGGATGCCGCGCGGGCGATCCTCGCTTGCCTGCTCCATCTGCTGCCGTTGCGCCAGTGTTGCCGGGGATGTTGGAGATTGGGTCGAAGTAGCGTGGAGATTGGGTGGAGGTTGTGTGCGGCGTGGCCGGCGGAACTCCCCTTCCGCCGGCCACGTGCACGGACGCTACGGTCAGAAGCGCTGCGAGTACTTCACGTACACCGTGCGGCCGATATCGAAGCCGCCGTAGTAGGGGAAGGAACTCTGCGGCTTGGAGAACATGATCGGGCCGCGATGGTCGAACACATTGTTCGAGCCCACTGCCACGGTGCCATCCCAGGGCAGCCTGTAGCTGACCTGGATGTCGTGGAACGCATTCGAGCCGACCCTGCGCACGGCATCCGGTTCGCCGTTGGCGATGCGTTCGGGCGCGGTGCAGGGCCGGTTTGGCATGCAGCCTTCCATCATCCCGGAGTAGTAGCGCACCGTGTACTGGGCCGAGAGGTTGCCCAGCTGCCAGTTGACGCCGAGATTGGACCGCAGGCGGAACACCCCAGGGCGTCCAATACGACCGTCCATGATGGTGTCACCGGCCGAGTTCTGCTTCTCCTCGTCGTACTTGGAGACGTAGCTGTTCTGCAGGTCAAGGGTGAAGCGACCGAACGCGTACTCCGGCAGGCGGTAACGGATGCCCAGGTCCCACCCCTCGGTCTTCATCGCGCCGAGGTTGGTCAGGCCGTAGAACATGCTGGTGATGTGGCCATCAGCGGCACGCTTGACGCTGCCGCAGCGCGAGGCATTGCCCAGCACGTAGCAGTCACGGAGGATGCGATCGACGTTGTCCTCGATGATCATGTTGGTGATCTTGTAGCTGTACCAGTCCAGGTTGATGTCCAGACCGTTGACCCAGCGCGGGCTCCAGACCACACCGACGGTCTTGCTCTTGGACTCTTCCGGGCGCAGGTTCGGGTTCGAGCCCGTGGTGAACTCGTTCGGGGTGGCGCACGGGTAGCTGGTGCAGGGCTTCAGGCCCTGGGCCAGCTGCTCGTAGCCACGCGGAACACCGGCGGCGTTGCAGGCCGCGTTGCCGTTGACGCTGTTGGTGGCGCCGATGCCGCAGGGGTCCACGTAGGTTTCGAAGCTGGTGCCCAGGCCGCCATACAGGTCGGAGATGCTGGGAGCACGGAAGCCCTCGGCGAAGGTGCCGCGCACCATCAGCTCCTCGACCGGGCGCCAGGCGAAGCTGGACTTGGTGTTGGTGGTGCTGCCGAAGTTGCTGTAGTCGGAATAGCGTGCCGCAACGTTGACGGTCAGCTCCTTGGCGAACGGAAGGTCACGCAGCACCGGCACATTCACTTCGGCGAAGACTTCATTGAGGCTGTAACCGCCTGCAGTGGTCTGTGCCCCCAGTGCAGTGCTCTGGCGCGACTGGGCAAAGGCGTCGGGAACGTAGCGACCTTCTTCCTTGCGGTACTGGTAGCCCATCGCCACCGAGAGCTCGCCCGCCGGCAGTTCCAGCACCGGCCCGGAGATGTTGGCGAAGTAGCTTCGGGTCTTGGTGATGCCGGTATCGGTGAACGTGGGGAACAGGAAGCGCTGCAGTTCCGGGTCGGCAAGCGAGCCGGCGCCAGCAACGCCGTACGGCAGCAGCGGATTCCAGGCCAGGCAGCCGGCGATCGGTGCACCTGCGCTGCCACAGCGTGCTACACCGTTGCCATCAACAAAGGACTGTCCCAGCGCTTGGCGCGAGGCGATCAGGCTCATGTCACCACGGCCGGTTTTGGTCACCTCGTTGCGGTTGAACAGCGCGCCCACCTCCCAGTCGAACGTTTTGCTGGCCAGTTCGAAGTAGCCCGACAGCGTCGGTGCCACGCGCAGCGACTTCAGCTTGCTTTCGGTCGTGCGCGGAAGCTCCCACAGGCGGCGGTTGAAGGCGATGTCATGGCCGACCGGGTTGAACGCACTGTTGCCGGCCAGCGGCGTCCCGAACTTGGTCGATTCGTAGGGGTAGCCGGCAATCTGTTGGTCCGAGATACGCTCGTTGTAGCCGATATCGGTGGTGAAGGTGATCTGGTCACTCAGTGCATAGTCGGAGCTGAGGAACAGCGACCGGCGCTCGATGCCGGTCTGCACATGCATCTGCTCGTTGCCGTTGGAATACTCGGCCGGCGTGATCGGATGGTAATCGTTCGGGTTCTTCGGGTCGCCACCACGATTGAGTGTCTTGAACACGGAATTTCCGGTGGCACAGTCGTAAAGCGCCGGGTCACACCAGGAGCCGTTCTGGCTGAGGTCGCTCCAGCCCGCGCGCGGATAACCCGGCCCCGCACCACCATGCTTGGAGAACCAGCGGTCGCGGGCGAACACCGGGTCGGCCTTCTGGTATTCCAGGGCCAAGGTGTAGCCACCTCGCTCGCCGCGCGCGCCGGTAACGAGCGAGAACGTGCTGTCCTTGCCGTCGCCCTGGCTGAACTGGCCATGCTGCGCCGAAAGCTCCAGCCCCTCGACGCTCTTGCGGGTAATGATGTTGATGACGCCGGCGATGGCGTCGGATCCGTAGAGCACCGAGGCGCCATCCTTGAGCACGTCGATGCGCTCGACCGCGCTCATTGGAATCTGGCTCAGGTCCTGCAGGCCGCTGGTGCTGGCGCCCAGGCGCTTGCCGTTCACCAGCACCAGGGTGCGGGTGGCGCCGAGGTTGCGGATGTTTGCGTAGCTGCCGCCGACGTCTTCGCCGGACGACAGCGTGCGCGAACGCGAGAGCGCTGGTGCGCCGGCCGACGTGAGGTTCTGCAGGACGTCGGCGATGGTGGTGAAGCCCTGCTGCTCGATCATCTTGCGCGAGATGGCAAGCACCGGCTGCTGGGTTTCCACATCCACGCTGCGTATCGCCGATCCCGTCACCTGGATGCGGTCCAGGTTCTTCGGAGACTTCGCAGCGTCGTCCTGTGCATTGGCAGCCGGCGAGAAAACGGCAGCCAACACGGCGCCGATCCCTGCCGAAAGCAGAGTGTATTTGTAGTGCATTGTTTCTCTCTCCAAATCCGTTGTGTGGTCGCAATGCGCGCGGCGCTACGACCGGTCTGCATTCCGTTACCCGGAATCGAGAGGAACCTAACATCCCGCTCACATTTGAACTGCGTTATGGACGCGTTATCTTCGCGCGCCCTTGGCCGCCGTCCTGCACGGGGAGTGCACGTCGCGTCGACGTTGTGCAATATCGTTTCGCTTCAGTCTGGCAGCTCCTTTCCCGGCATACACAGGAGGCCGCCGATGAATACGCCTGGCAAGCCGAAACCCAGCTGGAAGCAATGGCATGTGCTGCTGGTGATTCTGGCGATTGCGCTGCTGATCAGTGTGATCATCGTCATCGCGCCATGGTGAGGCAGGCATCGCATGCGTGTTTTTCCGTGAACATTCAATGATGCCGGCAATGAATAAGTCAGCACGTGTTCCGCATGGTGATGTGTACATCAATTCGTACTCACCCGGCCGGCACACGAGGACGATGATAGTGAGGTCGAAGGCAGTGCCGACGCGCTGCCATTCTCCACTGACTTTCGAGCACACAGGAGCGACGCCATGAGCACCCAGTCCACCATCGAACATCGCCTCAACGACCTGATCGAGATCGCGCGTGATGGCAAGTCCTTCTATGAGGAAGCCGCAACGAAGGTAAAGGATGCCGAACTGTCGGCACTGTTCACCCGTATCGCCGGGGTGAAGGCGCGGATCGTCGCGGCGCTGAGTGGTTCGGTCGCCGCCAGCGGCGGCAAGCCGGCCGAGCACGGCACCATGGTCGGTTCGATGCAGCAGTTCTACGGCAAGGTGCGCGCCGCGTTTGGTGATACCAACTACGGCTACGTGGCCGAACTGGAAGAATCCGAAGACCGCCTGCTGGGCGCGTTCAAGGATGTGCTGCAGGACAACGATCTGCCGCCCGCGGTGCGCCAGGAAGTGACCCAGCTGCTGCCGGATGTGCAGGAGTGCCACAACGTCATGCGGGCACGCAAGCACGCCATGAAGGCTGCCTGACGTCCCGCGCCGGGCGGCCGATCGCGGCCGTCGAGCCCCGGAGGCGCGTCATGGCCCGGGAACCTTCGCAGCCCGGCAGGGCTGCGAAGGACCGGGCGTCCGGCCCCGTTTCCATGGTTATACTTGGCCGAGTCCAGGGAACAGGCGCGGCATGACGAAGGGGGCTTCGTCCAGCATCAACGTCAATCGCCAACCGGATGCAGTCGCGTCCGGTTTTGTGCGTGTGCGCGGTTTGCTGTGATGTGCGCTTCGCCGGTCTTTCCGTTGCCTGATCCTGGTTGTCCCATCGCCATCCATTGCGAACAGGCCCACTGACTATGCGTCGAGTCAATGCACTTTCCGCGATGATGTTGCTGGGCACGGTTGTGGGAAGTGCGGGGGCGCAGTCCTACAGCAAGACCAACGTCATCACCTATCACGATGATCTGTCGAAGTGGGTGCTTGGCCAGGTCCGGACGTCGGTCAACCAGGACACGGGCCGGACCGAGTCCCAGGTGGATTATGACCCGGCCACCGCGAAGCCCCAGCGGATCCATGCCTTCGGCCAGCTCCAGCAGACCATTCACTACAACAGCGACGGTACCGTTCGCGCCGTGGTGGACGGGCGTGGCAATACGGTGAGCCTGTCCGGCTGGAAGCGCGGCATCCCCGGGAACATCCAGTATGCGGATGGTTCGACCCAGTCTGCCGGCGTGGATGACAATGGCTGGATACGCTGGATCACCGATGGCCGGGGCAACACCACGCGTTACGACTACGACGCGATGGGGCGCATGTCGCTGGTCGACTACCCCGACGGCGATACGGTGGACTGGGCGTCCACCACGACACAGTTTGCCCAGGTGGGCGGCGCCGAGTACGGCATTCCTGCCGGTCACTGGCGGCAGACGGTCAGCACCGGCAATGCGCGCAAGGTCACCTACTACGATGCGCTGTGGCGCCCATTGCTGGTGCGCGAGTACGACGCGGGCAATGAAGCCGGCACGCAGCGGGCCTCGGTGACCGCCTATGACACGGAGGGGCGGGTCACCTTCCAGTCCTATCCTGTCGCGGGGGTCGGTACGGTCCAGGACGCCGGAACTGGCGTCCGTACGACGTACGACTCACTTGGGCGGGTGGTCCAGGTCAGCCAGGATTCCGAGATTGGCGCGCTGGTCAGCACAACCGAGTACCTGCCGGGGCGGCGCGTGCGCACGACCAATGCCAGGGGTATCCCGACCGTCGTGACCTACACCGGTGCAGATGCCGCGAAGCTTGACTGGCCGGTACGTATCGAACTGGCAGAGGGAGCCGTGCTGGATATCCCGCGGGACGTCTTCGGCAAGCCGACGTCGATCACCCGCAGGGCCAGCAATGGCTCGGTGACGTCGACCCGGCGCTATGTCTACGATGCGGCGCAGCGGTTGTGCAAGACGATCGAACCGGAAACCGGCGCCACCGTATTTGACTACGACGCCGCATCGAACCCGGTTGGAAGCGCGCAGGGGTTGGACCTGTCCGATGCAGGCAACTGCAACCAGGACATTGCCGCGGCGAGCGGGCGCCGGGTGGTGCGTTCCTATGACGCACGCAACCGGCTCGCATCACTGCAGTTCCCCGACGGCAATGGCAACCAGCGCTGGAGCTACTGGCCCGATGGCCTGGTCAAGCAGGTCACCACGTTGAACGCCGGGGTGGAGACGCATAACAGCTATGCGTACAACCGTCGCGGGCTGCTCATCGGTGAGGTGCAGAGCCCCACCGATGGCGAAGCGCTGGCGATGGGGTATGCCTACGACGCACTGGGCAACCTGTCCGCGCATCGCTATCCCTCCGGCAACGTGGTCGCGTATGCGCCCAACGCGCTGGGACAGGCCGGGCAGGCGGGCTCCTACGCCGCTGGCGTGGTCTATTACCCCAACGGGGCGATTCGTCAGTTCACCTATGGCAACGGCATTGTCCACTCGATGGTGCAGAACGCGCGCCAGTTGCCGGATGAAAGCCAGGACACGCTTGGCGCAACCCGGATCCTCAGCGACGGCTACGACTACGATGCGGTCGGCAATGTGATGGCAATCACTGACGGTGCCACCGGCCGCAACCAGCGTGGCAACCGCAATCTGGGCTATGACGCGCTGGATCGGCTCGTTTCGGCTTCCTCGCCCATGTTCGGCTCGGCGAGCTACAGCTATGACGCGTTGGACAACCTCACGCGGGTGACGATTCTCGGCCGTGACCATCACTACTGCTATGACAACGCCTGGCGCTTGACCAACGTGAAGGTCAACGGTTGCGGAGGGTCAACCGTGGTCGGCCTGGCCTACGATGCGCAGGGCAATCTGCGGGCGAAGAACGGGCAGCCGTTTACCTTCGACTTCGGCAACCGGCTGCGTGCGGCGGCAGGTTCCGAGAGCTACCGTTACGATGCTGACGGTCGCCGCACACAGACAGACTCATCGTTCGGACGGATCACCTCGATGTACGACCACGCCGGCGTCCTCCGCTACCAGGCGAGCGAGCGCGAGGACAAACGGACCGATTACATCACGCTGGGCGGAAGCCTGGTCGCCAAGGCAGCGGTGCCGATGCGGCGTTCGCCGGCCGCGAAGGACTTCGTTGGGTGGTCGCCTGTGGCCTCTGCCGTCCGCTACGTCGTCGAGGAAAGCGTGGACGGGGTGACCTGGACCACGGTCTACGAAGGCAACGCCGCGAACTGGACGTCTGCCGCACGCCCTGCCACCAGCTATGCGTATCGCGTGCTTGCCTGTGGCGCCACGGGGAGCTGCACGCCGGTGCCCGATGTCTCGCATGTCCAGCGTCCGCAGGGTGACATCGTGCCCCTGCTGTACCAGCTGCTGCTGGGCTGAGCGTAGCGGACCGCACGGGGCGCAGTGCACCGTCAACCGGTTGTTCATGACAGGGGAAGGAAGAACATGGATGGAGTACGTGCTGTATCGCGCCCGCGTGGCGCCATCGGCGGCAAGGTCCTGCTGGCGCTGGTGGCAGTGCTGGGAACTGGCCTGGCCTCAACGGCAAATGCAGAGCCTTACAACCTGGAAGGCCATCGGATCGTATCCGTCGCAACTGGCTGGGGCGGGGAAGGGTTCTACCTGGTGACGCAAGGTGTGCTTCCAGCGGGCTCGGATTGTGGGGGTGGCAATCGCTTCATTCTCCTCAATGATCATCCGATGCAGAGGGAGATGGTCTCGATGCTGCTCATCGCCTGGCAGAACAAGCTGCGTGTTGGATTGCGTGTCGACGGCTGCACCTCCGGGGTAATGCAGCTGAGGGCCGTGACGATGCCTGAGGCCTGATGTCTGAATCCACAGGGGAACTACATGATGATGAGTGACGCGACGCCGGGCTTCCGCAGGAAGTTGGGAGCGGGGGTGGCCTTGACGTTGGCCTTGTGCCTGTCTGCACCACTGAAGGCGGAGCCAACCAGCGATCAGATGACGATTCTGTCGCTGCGGCCGTACATGGACGGCCCGGCGGGAATTGTGTACGTGCATGTTTCGAGTACGGCCTTCTGCAATACCGATACCTTTGCAATCGACATGTCCCGGCCGGGTGCCAAGGAAGCGTACGCGGCGGCGTTGGCAGCGCTGACATCGGGGAAGAATGTCCGGCTCGAGGCGTTCAACTCCACCGGGTGCAATGGCTGGGCGACCCGGCTCCAGTCGATCTTCATCCACGCGTAACGCTCCACGGATGGATCCAGGACGCGATGATCCTGGGGTATCGCGCACAGCCCTGGGGCGTGGATAAAAAGGGGGCGGCCCTGAGGCCGCCCCAAACCGTCAGGAGAACACGCGTCTAGAAACGAACCGACCAGCGCATGTTGGCGCTGTGGTCGCGGCTTTCACTGCCGTACTGGCCGCTGTAACCCAGCTCCAGCTGCTGGCGCGGGGTCAGCCAGGCCGACAGCCCCAGCTCGGCCAGCACGGCGCTGTCGGCAATCGGGGCGCCTTCGACCGCGAAGGTGGTGCTGCTGTTGGCGAATGCGAGGTCGGCCAGCTGGCGGCGGTCACCCGAGGCACGGCGGTAGCCCACGCCCCCACGCAGGTGCAGCCAGCTGTCCTGCTGGAATGATGCCTTCAGGCCCTTGTCGAAGCGCAGGCCAGCGGTGGCGATCGTGGTGCCGGTGTCGTCCACCTTGCCGTGCAGGGCGGCTGCACCACCGCGCTCGTTGATCGGCTTCAGGTCCACCTCCACGCGCGCGACCTGCAGGTAGGGTTCCAGCCCGGCCTCCGGGCCACCAAAGCGGTAGCCGGCTTCGATGAAGGCCTGGCGGGTATGCGCGTTGTAGCGGGCGCTCAGGCTGTCGCTGAACCCTGCGAAGTCGACATCGCGGGTGCTCTTCACCTTGTGCTTGCTCCAGGCGACGCCGCCACGCAGGCCGAGGCCGCCCCAGTTGTGACTGGCATATGCACCGAAGTGGGTGTTGTCGATCTTCGACTTGGCACGAAGCGCCTGCTGCTTGACGTCGGTGCGGCCGGTGCCAGCCAGGACGCCGACCTGCCAGCCAGAGAACTCGTGGTCGATACCGGCCAGCAGGCCGTTGCTGTTGGCTTCGGTGCGGGCGGTATTGCTGTTGCCGTCCAGCCTGCTGTTGCTGCCCAGAGCCTGCACCCAGGCGCCGGTGGCGTCGCCCGCATCGGCGCCTGGCGCGACTGCACCTGCACGGCGGGACAGCGCGGCATCGCGAACGTAGCGGCTGCCTTCCACCAGTGCGAGCGGCGTGGCTGCGTGCAGTTCGCCGCTGAGGCCGTCGAGCACGCCGCCGACCTGCTGCGGGAACAGCTGGGTCAGCGGCTTGGGCAGGCCCTGGTTGATTGCCAGCAGGTCCGCCGCGGCGGCCACCGCGCGCTGGTTCGGGGTGGTGGCGGCGCTGGCCAGCGAGGCACCGCGTGCCACGTCGATGCGGGTGCCATTGGTGCCGTAGGCGAGGCTGAACTGCAGGAACGGCGAGAACGCGCTGAAGTCGGTTTTCGCGAAGTGGCCGTTGATGCCACCGTCAGCGCGGATGAAGTTGAACTGCTCGCCGAGATAGTAGATGCCTGGTTCCGGCAACGCGACCAGCGTGCCGCCGAGGGTGGCGGTACCGGTCACGTGCAACTGGTCGCTGCGCCCGCCAGGCGCGAGTTCGGCGGCGTAGACGCCGGTCGCGCCCTGCACGTAGTCGCCGTTGATGGTCAGCGTGCCGATCGAATTGCCGGGCGCGATGGTGCCGTCCACTCGGGTGCTGCCCAACGTGCCGATACCCTTCAGCAGGCCGTTGCTGCCGACCGTGGTGGTGCCGCCGGTCTGCATGCCATTGAAGGACACCACGCCGCCATTGACGGTCAGGTTCCCGTCCTTCAGAACGCCGCTGGCGCTGACCGTGCTGACGCCACCGGTGGTGGTGAGTGCGGTGGAGACCAGGCTGCCGTTGAGCAGGAACCGGCCGCCTTGCACATCGACCGCCGAGGTGAGGGTGTTGCTGCCGTTCAACTCCAGCGTGCCCTCGCGCAGCACCGCGCCGTTGAAGCTGTTGTCGCCGCTCAGGCGCAGCCAACCGATGCCGGATTTGGTCAGCGTGCCGGGGCCGCCGATGTCATTGGTCCAGTCGTCCCAGGCATCGCCCTCCCACACCTTCAGGCCGCCGGCCCTCTGGTTCATCACCACGTTGGTATCCACGCGCAGCGAGCCATAGCCCTCGATGGCCCTGCGCAGGTCAACCATGCCCCAGCCGTAGATCGGGTCGACGCCTGCCGCACCGAGATCGCGCGCGGTGGTCAGCAGGACGTCGCGCACCTGGGCGTTGTCCAGGTAGGGGAAGCGCTCCATCAACAGGCCGAGTGCGCCGGTGATATGGGGGGCGGCCATGGACGTGCCGGTCTTCAGGCCGTAGTCGTACGTGGGATTCTGGCTGTCGATGAGAAGACGGACGTAGTCTGCGGTCTTCTCCAGCCGTCCCTGGATGTCACCGGAAACGATGGTGCTGAGGATTGCCGTGCCGGGTGCGGAAATGCACCAGTTGGCGGCAGCGCCACAGATGCTCGAGCCTGCGTTGATCACGTAGTCGGTTTCACCATTGGCTGTATTGGGCTGGCGAACGTTGGCGACGGCCAGCCAGTAGGGCTCGATCTCCGGCTTCCAGCGCGGCAGGGCCGCGGTGATACCGGCGACGGCGCCGCTGCCATTGCCGGCCGACCAGACCTGGATCAACTGCGAAGCGGGGGCGTTCGCACTGTCCTTGTAGATGCTTCCGTATACGTCGTAGCCGGCACCGATGCGTGCGTACTGGGCATCCAGTGCGGCCACGGTCATGTTGCGGGTGGAGATGCCCCAGCTGTGATTGATGGCACGCACGCCTTGTGCCTGCAGCTGCGCGTACATGTCCAGCCTTGCGGCACCATCGGGATCCGTCCGTTCCACGGCTTCAGGCAGGTAGCCTCCGCTCGCCTGGCGCCTCCATTCGTAGTAAGTGTCACCAAATACACGGGCGGTCGTCAGATCTGCACCGAAGGCGACGCCGTGCATCCCCGTGCCATTGCGGTTGGCGCCAATGGTTCCGAGGACATGCGTGCCGTGATCGGCATAGCGGAAACCCCATTCACGGCCTGCGGCAATGATGTTGGCCTGCAGGGAAGCAGGCACGCCCGCGCCGAGCGTGTAGTAGTTGATACCCGGTTGATCACCCTGTGTCTGGCTGCACGCGCCGGTACCGCCGACGGTTCCCGGTGACGCACAGTTCGGGCCGATGGTGATGCTGGAGGTGTTGCGGCCGGCGAATTCGGGGTGAGCCAGTGCCGAGCCGGTGTCGAACAGCGCCAGGCGCACGCCCCTGCCGGTCAGGCCGCGGGCATACGCGTGGTCGGCCCCCATCGCACCCAGGCCCCAGTCGGCGTTGAATTCATCGCTGCGCCAGCTGGCGGCATCGCCCGGACTGCCGAGCAGGGCGGTGGCGGTTGCCGCAGGCATGGCGGCCGTCGATGCTGCAGGCGCGCTGACGGCGGGCTGTGCCCACGCCGCCTGCAGCTGGCGCTGTTGCTGCCATGCGTCCAGCGCCTCGCCGGCCATGGCGGGCGCGGCAGCGGCAAGCAACAGGGAGCTGGACACGGCCAGCGCGAGGCGGCTGTGCAGCGGGGAGCGGGAGCGGGAGTGGGACGAACGGCCGTGCAGCGGGTGATTCATCGGGCAACTTCCTTGGTGGACGGGCAACAAGGCCGTTAACGCCAATCCGTGGCGACATCCCCCATGCATGTGAAAGGAGAATTGTGAACAGGTTAAGTGTGCGTGACAGTGGGCTTCACTTCGTCTCCCCGTGTCCTCGCTAACGTGGGCCGGCCTGGGCTCACCAGGCTTATCAAGGAGTGATGGCGATGCGTGTTGTCAGGAAGGTGATCGCAGTGGCGGTATTCGCGTTGGCGTGTACCGGTTCGGTGGCAGTGGCAGGGCCGGTCGAGCCCTGCGACCAGCCGTGCTGGCGGGCTTATCAGATGTGCCTGGCCAGTGGCACCGATGCCGGTGAATGCCAGCAGGCGTACAACACCTGCGTGGTCGATCTGTGCATGGGCGTGTGAGTCGCGCCGTTTGAGCCTTACGCAGAGCCCCGTCATCGACGGGGCTCTTCTGTTCCAGCGATCGCCTCAGATGGCGATGCGGGCATCTGGCCCGAGCCCGCTTGCGGGCCATGCACGCAGCGGCGAGGATGGGAAGTCGCACCGGAGCCGCTGCACATGGCCGTCAAACGTATTGTCGCCAACATCGCCACGCCCGACCCGGCGCGTGCCGCAGCGTTCTATGGCGGGCTGCTGGGCATGCCGGTGGTGATGGATCATGGCTGGATCGTCACCCATGGCGGGCAGGGCAGTGCGCTGGCGCAGGTGAGCTTTGCCAGCGAAGGGGGTTCCGGCACCGCGGTGCCCGATCTGTCGATCGAAGTGGACGACCTGCAGCAGGTGCTGGAGCGCATGCACGCGGCCGGCATCCCGCTGGAGTATGGCCCTGCCGACGAGCCTTGGGGAGTGCGTCGTTTCTTCGTCCGCGACCCGTTCGGGCGGCTGTTGAACATTCTCGCCCACACCTGAGCGGGAAGCGTTGCGTCAGCGGCGTCTGCCGCTGCGCGTCGGCGCTGCCGGAACGCCGACCATGCGCAGGCAATCCGCTTCCACAGCGGCGATGAAGGCATCGGCATCCTGTGCGGGTGTGGCGATCAGGTCGTCGGTGGCACCGTGCACGCCGGCATAGATCAACGAGGCGGTGACCTGTGGAGCAGGCAGTTGCCACAGTCCGGCTGCGTTGCCCGCTTCGAGGATGCCCAGCAGCTGCTGCTGGATCGCATTGCGCTCGGCATTGCCCCGCTGGTGGTGGTGATGGTTGGCGTACACCACGTCATGCAACGCGTGGGTGCGCGCGTAGATCTCGATGTTGGCGCGGATCCAGGCGCGCAGGCGCGCTGCGCCATCACCGGCAGGGTGCTGCTGCACTGCCTGCTCGACCTCGTCCATGAACTGCCGCGTGTAGCGCTGCGCCAGCGCCTGCAGGATCTCGGTGCGGGAGGCGAAATAGGTATAGAAAGTGCCCTTGGCCACGTCGGCCGCGGCGACGATGTCGCTGATGGTGGTGGCGTCCACGCCCTGCGAAAGGAACAACGCCTGCGCGGCGTCCATCAGTTCCTCCTGGCGGGTTTCGGCGGGCTTGGTGCGAGGCCTGGCGACAGCTGGGGTCTGCATGGTGGGCGGTATCCGGGTGTGACGGACGCCATTCTAGCTGCCCCTGCGCACTGACTGACCGCCAGTCATTGACCGACGGTCAGTCAGTCGATAGGATGCGCGCACATCCTCCCCCCGGATCCACGCATGAGACGCCTCCAACGGCCCGCCCTGGTGCTGGCGGCCTACCTCGGTACATTCCTCGCTTCGCTGGACATCAGCATCGTCAACGTGGCCCTGCCAACCCTGCAGCAGGCGCTGCAGACCGACATGGCGGGCCTGCAATGGGTGATCAACGCCTATGCGATCGCACTGTCGGCGCTGATGCTGTCGGCCGGTCCGTTGGGGGATCGCTACGGTCATCGGCGGATGTGGCTGCTGAGCGTCGCCACCTTTACCATGGGCTCGCTGCTGTGCGCCTGCGCCAAGGACCTTTCGACCCTGGTTGCCGGGCGCGCGGTGCAGGGCGTGGCAGGTGCGCTGTTGATTCCCAGTGCGATGCCGATCCTGAGTCACGCATTTCCCGATCCGGGCCAGCGTGCACGCGTGATCGGTGGCTGGTCCGCCTTCAGCGCGCTGGGCCTGGTGCTTGGCCCGTTGCTCGGCGGTGCGCTGGTGCAGCGGGCCGGCTGGCCCAGCATCTTCCTGATCAACCTGCCTTTGGGGCTGCTGGCGTTTGTGCTTGGCGCCTGGAGTATCGCCGAGCGACGGCACCCGCAGCACGCCGCGCTGGATCCGGCCGGGCAGCTGCTCAGCATCGGTGCACTGGGCACGCTGTGCTATGGCCTGATCGCGATCGGCGAGCAGGGCCTGCTGGCCCCGGTGACGCTTCTGGCGCTGGGCGCCGCAATTGCGGGGCTGATCCTGTTCGGCATCGTCGAGCGGCGGGTGGCACGGCCACTGCTGCCGCTGGACCTGTTCGCCGACGGTCGCTTCCGCATGCTCAACCTGGCCTCGTTCGTGCTGGGCTTCACCGCCTACGCGAGCCTGTTCTTCCTGTCGCTTTTCTTCCAGCAGGCACAGGGGCACAGCGCCGCGCTGGCAGGCTCGCAGCTGGCTCCCCAGTTCCTGTTGATGGGTGTTGTCTCGCTGTTGTTCGGGCGCCTGGTTGCCCGCCTCGGGCTGCATGCCGCGCTGGTGCTGGGCTACGTCCTGGCCGGTGTGGCGCTGTGCGCAATGGCCACGTTCGAACCGGCTACTTCGCGCGCTTATGCCACTGCCGTGCTGATGCTGCTTGGCATTGGAATGGGGCTGGCGGTGCCGGCGACCGGCATGGCGATCATGGCCAACGCACCGGCCGAACGCGCAGGTATCGCGTCAGCCACGATGAACGCGCTGCGCCAGGCAGGCATGAGCCTGGGCATCGCGCTGATGGGCAGCCTGATGGGCCAGCGTGCCGTACAGCAGTTCACCGCCTGCGCACAGGCCGCAGGGCAGCAGCGGCTTGTTGCGCAGGCGCGTGAACTGATCCTGCACCCGGGCTCGATGCACGCCACGCCGCAGGTGCTGACCTGGTACCGCAGTGCGATGGCCAGCGGGTTCGGTTGGGCGATGGCGGTGGCGGGTGCGCTGGCCCTGCTTGCGGCGCTTGGGCTGCATCGGCAGCGTGCATCGGCTTGACGCGCAGCATTCAGCCCTGCTGGCGTTGCGGGTCCTCTGCCGTGCGTTCGATCGCCTGAGGCTGTTGTTGCTGCTGGCGCGCGTTGGCGTGGCGTGCGTGTCCACCTTCGCGTCCGATCGTGGCCATGTGCTGGCGGTCGCGGCTGATCGCTTCGCCGCCCTTGCGGCCTGCGACACGTGCTTCGGCCGGACTGAATTCGTGCGCATTGCCGGAGGCATGTGCCGCGCGCCCGCCCTTGGCGGCGATCGCGCGCTGTTTGTCCTGGTCCATCGAGGCGAAGCCCCGGTTGGAGCTGCGCGGGTTCTGCTCAGTCATGTGAAATCTCCTGCAGTGTGGACGCCGCCTTCGTGGACGACGGCGTCCATGCTTGGCCATCGCACGCTAAGTCCAGGTCGCTATCTTCGCCCCGGTTTTCACGCGCCCTGCGCACCGGGATGATCACGCAGCCGGCCCGGCGGCCGCATTCGTCGCGTATTCACTGCCGGCCCTCGGATGTGCGGCAACGCCGGCGGCCGCAGTGGCGGTGCCGCACATATGTTCGATGATCCTGTGCTGCTGCCCGATGGCTATCAGATCAGCGTTCCGGACCGGCAACCGATCAGACTGCGCACCGGTGGCAACGGCGAACGGACCGGTGTCGCGCCCCACGCGGCAGGCGGCGACGATCCACTCTCCATCGCGCGTCAACTGCTGGCTCCGCCGAAGTCGTCAGGATGAACGCACAGTTGCGCGGTCGTCCTATCGCAGATGTTCCGTTGCATGCCTAGAATCGAAGCATCCCGGTAGTTCCCGGGCGCTTCGAGTGAATGGACTCAATGAAGATTCTGTTGACCGGCAGTTCCGGGCGGATCGGGCGCGCGATCTTCGGCGCGCTGGCGGCTGCCCATGAAGTGGTGGGTCTGGACCGCAGTCCGTTTGCCACCACGCGCATCATTGCCGATGTCACCGATCATCAAGCCGTCGTGCGCGCGGTGCAGGGCGTCGACGCGGTCATCCATACCGCGGCCCTGCATGCGCCACACGTGGGCCTGGTACCGGACGCGGTGTTCCAGCAGATCAACGTGGACGCGACTGCGCACCTGCTGCAGGCGGCGCGCGAGGCAGGCGCGCGGCGGTTCGTGTTGACCAGTACCACCGCGCTGTACGGCCACGCGGTGATGGCAGGGGGATGCCGCTGGATCGATGAGGATACCGAGCCGCTGCCGCGAACGATCTACCACCGCAGCAAGCTGCAGGCCGAGGCCCTGGCTGAAGCTGCCGCCGCACCGGACTTCGGGGTGCGCGTGCTGCGGATGGGGCGCTGCTTCCCGGAACCGCCGGAACGGATGGCGATGTTCCGGTTGCATCGTGGGATCGACGCCCGTGACGTGGCCAGTGCCCATGCCGCGCTGCTGCTGGATGAGGGGCCGGCCTTCGCCCGCTACATCGCCTGCGCCGCGACCCCGTTCCGTCGCGAGGATTGCCTCGAGCTGGCCACCCAGCCGCGCAACGTACTGGCCCGGCGCGTACCGCAGCTGCTGGCCGAGTTCGAGCGCCGCGGCTGGCCATTGCCGCTGAGCGTCGACCGCGTCTACGACAGCGCCCGCATCCGCAGGGAGCTGGGGTGGCAGCCGCGTTTCGGGCCGGACGCCGTGCTGCAGCAGTACGCCGCAGGCAGCATCGAGGTGTTGCCACGCGCGGAGTGGATCAAGGATCGGGTGGCCGAATAGGGGACGCGGGGACGGATCCTCTGTCCCGTCCCTGAGTGGATTCAGGAATGTGTAGGCCGGTCGCCTCAACCTCGTTGGCAGGCGGCCGCTAACCCGGTGCGCTTCCTGCGCCGGGCGGGTCCCGGCGGCCGGTGGCCTGCGCGACGGATCGCGCGCCTGCGCGGTGCCCTCCCGGTGCCGGTCGTCCTGAACTGCCTTGCGGACCCCTCCATGCCTTCTTCCCGTTCCGCCGCTGCCCGCCGCCCGGGCAGCATCGCCCACAAGCTGATGCTGGGCACCGCCGTCATCGCGCTGCTGTGCTTCGGCCTGACGGCGTTCCTGATCTATCGCCAGGCCAGTGCCAGCCTGATCGATGCCTCGCGCCAGACCATGACCAGCGAGGCCAACGCTGAAGCGCGCCAGGTCGCCGCCGATCTGGGCACGGCGTTTGCCAGCAACGATGCCATGGTCGAAGCCGTGCTCGCCCAGCGTGCGCGGGGTGACGTGCCCGATCGCGCCAGCCTGGCTGCCGTGCTGGGCGAGCAGCTGCGCACCCACCCGGAGTGGCTGGGCAAGAGCACCATGTGGGAGGCCGATGCCTTCGATGGCAAGGATGCCGAGTTCGCCAATACCGCGATGCACGATGCCAGCGGCCGCTACATGAGCTACTGGGCCTGGCATGACGGCAAGCCGCAGCAGTCGACCATGACCGACTACACCGAAGCCGCCGACGGCTCGGCCGACTGGTATGTGGTACCCAGCCGCGACAAGCTGCCCAAGGTCAGCGAGCCCTATGCCTACGACATCGCCGGCCAGCAGGTGCTGATGAGCACGTTGAGCTCGCCGATCGTCGAAAACGGCACCTTCCTCGGCGTGTTCACCGTCGACTTCTCGCTGGCGGCGCTGCAGAAGCACCTGGCGACGCTGACGCCGATGGGCGCAGGCCGCGTCGAGCTGCTTTCGCCCAACGGCGTGGTGCTGGCCTCGGCGAATGCCGCCGAGATCGGCAAGCCGCGCACCGACGCATTGACCCGCAGCATGCTGGCCGACATCGCCGCCGACCGCCGGTTCGAAGCCTTCACGCCCGATGCAGCCGGCAACGTGCGCGTCTACGTGCCGCTACGCGTGGGCAATGCCCCGCAGCGCTTCGCGCTGGGCGTGGTGATGCCGCACGCGGTGATCGTGGCCGAGGCGCGCCAGCTGCTGTGGTTGACGCTGCTGGTGGGCGTGGTGGCCGCGTTGACGCTGAGTGCCGGCGTCTATGTGCTGCTGCGCCGCCTGGCGATCCGCCCGTTGGCCGAAGCGGTGCGGGTGGCGGGTGACGTAGCCGCCGGCAAGCTCGACAGCACCTTGCCTGCGCGCAGCAACGATGAAGTGGGCCGCCTGCTGGACGCGATGCAGGGCATGCGCGGGCAGCTGCAGGCGGTGATGGCGGCGCAGGCGGAAATGGCGCGCCGCCACGATGCTGGCGAGCTGAGCTACCGCATGGACGCCACTGCCTTCCCCGGCGAGTACGGCCGCATGGTGGCCGACAGCAACCAGCTGGTGGCTTCCAGCAATGCGGTCACCCAGCGCCTGGTCGAGGTGATGCAGCGTTACGCGGTGGGTGACCTCAGCGTGGACATGGAAGCGCTGCCGGGCGAGAAGGCGGTGTTCACCGCAGCGATGGCCACCACCAAGAGCAACCTGGCCGCGATCAACGAGCAGATCCAGCAGCTGGCCGCCGCCGCGGCGGCCGGCGACTTCGCTGTACGCGGTGATGCCCAGCGCTTCGACCACGATTTCCGCCGCATGGTGGAGACCCTCAACATCATGATGCAGGTCAGCGATCACAACCTGGCTGAGCTTTCGACGCTGCTTCGCGCGATTGCCGCCGGCGACCTCAGCGCACGCATGCGCGGCGATTTCCATGGCGTGTTCGCGGTGATGCGCGACGATGCCAACAGCACCGTGCAGCAGTTGACCCAGATCGTCGGCCAGATCCAGCAGTCGGCCGCCAGCATCCGCCTGGCGGCGGGTGAGATCGCTGCGGGCAACAGCGATCTCTCGCGTCGTACCGAGCAGCAGGCCGCCAACCTGGAAGAAACCGCCGCCTCGATGGAGGAGCTGACCTCCACCGTGCGCCAGAACGCCGATCACGCGCTGCAGGCCAATACCTTGGCAGGATCCGCCGCTGACGTTGCCAGCGAGGGCGGTGAAGTGGTCAACCAGGTGGTGCAGACCATGGAGCAGATCGAGGCCTCCTCGCAGCGCATCGCCGAGATCATTTCGGTGATCGACGGCATCGCCTTCCAGACCAACATCCTGGCGTTGAATGCGGCGGTGGAAGCGGCGCGGGCCGGTGAGCAGGGCCGCGGCTTCGCGGTGGTCGCCAGCGAAGTGCGCGCGTTGGCGCAACGCTCGGCGGGCGCAGCGAAGGAAATCAAGGAGCTGATCGACGCATCCGTGGCACAGGTCGGTGCCGGTGCGCAGCTGGTGCACGGTGCGGGCCGTACCATGCAGGCCATCGTCGGCCAGGTGGGGCGCGTCAACGAGATCATGGCCGAGATCTCGGCTGCGTCGCGCGAACAGTCCGCCGGCATCGAGCAGGTCAACCAGACCGTGGTGCAGATGGATGAGACCACCCAGCAGAACGCCGCACTGGTGGAGGAAGCCAGCGCCGCGGCGCGGGCGATGGAGGAGCAGGCCGAGCAGCTGGCCGTGGCGGTCTCGCGCTTCCGCCTGCGGGCCGAACCGGAGGCCATGGCCCGCCGCGCGGCCTGATCCCGGAAACGAAGACGCCCGGCGGGGGCCGGGCGTCGGTGGCATCCTTGCCGCGCATCCTGCGCAGGTCTGATGGCTCAGAACATTCCTTCAAACGGGTTCCAGCTGGTACGTCCTTCCACCTTCTCCAGGTAGTAGCTGTAGTTGGTGCTGGAGGCGACCAGCAGGTTCATGGCGATGAACAGCATGCGCCCGACGACGTCCGGAAGGAACATGGTGATGATGGCCAGCGCGATGTTGATGCCGATCACCACCAGTGCCTTGCGCCACATGCCAAGAATCAGCAGGTAGATGGCACCGAAGAACAACGCGAAGAAGTTCAGGTTGATCTTCAGGCGGTCACCAAAGGACAGCGCCTTCCAGGCCTGCTTGAAGCCGGGGTTCTTGGGGGCGCCGTGCTGGCGGAAGAAGTTGAAGCGGAACTGCCACTTCGGGCTGAACTGGGACAGGTCAGTGGTATTCATTGGGGGGAGACATCCCTGTGAGAAAACGTTTTCATGATAGGACAAGTCCTATTCAGGATCCAAGCGTCACCGTCAAAAATGTGACGCCTGCCTTGTTCCGGCTGCTGCGGCAGGGGCGCGCACCGTCACCCGCCCGCCTTGTTTTTAGGATAGGGTGCGCAGTTCCGCTGCCGCACCAGCTGAATCCGTGCGGCGGCGGGATGTCCATGGAGGTTGCATGACCACACCTGCTACACCGGAAAACGCACCGGGACCGGTGCTCCTGCCGACACCTGAAGTGGTGCAGGCACAACAGCTGCTCGCACGCCAGCAACTGGCAGTGGCGATGGACCGTGCACGCACGGCGGCTACGCAGAGCGCGGCGCCCGCCGCCGCATTGGAAAGCGAGTAATCCGCAACACCGCCGATCGCGCTGGCCCGTCGCCAGCGCGATCGCGGCGGACGCTCTTGGTCAGAACCGCGCGGTCATGCTGAGGAAGTAGCTGCGCCCGGCCACGAAGTAATCGGTGGAGCCTTCCGCATACAGCTTCTTGTCGGCCAGGTTGCTGACGCCGCCACGCAGGGTCAGTACCTCATTGACGTTCCAGGCGGCGGTCAGGTCATACAGCGTGTAGGCCTTGAGGAAGGTCGTCGCCGTGCCGGCCTGCCTGCCGGTGTACTGCGCCGACAGGCTGCTGGAAAACACCGCGTCGGGCGTCCAGTCCAGCGACGAATAGCCCGAGAATTCGGGGGTATCGATCAGGTTGCGGCCGGTGGTCAGGTTCCTGGCTTCCTTCATCCACGTCGCCGAGGTGCGCCAGCGCCAGTGCTCGCCGAAGCGGACATTGAAGTTGCCTTCCATGCCGCTGGTGCGTGCGCGCTGCACGTTGCTCATCCGCGTCCACCAGATGCCGTTGAACCTGCCCAGCGGTGCGTACTCGATCTTGTTCCTGAAGTCGGTGTGGAAGTAGGTCAGGCCGGCATCGACCAGATCGTTGTCGAAGCTGATGCCGATTTCGCGGTTGGTGCTGGTTTCCGGGTCCAGGTCCGGATTGCCGGCCATGTAGCAGCCGCCGCGGGTATAGCCCAGCGGAATCAGCGAGGTGCAGCCACGGCCACCGGACTGGGTGGCGGCGCTGGCGGAGTTCTCGGTCAGGCTGGGGGCGCGGAAGCCCTTGGAGACGCCACCGCGGATGGTCCATTGCTCGGCCGGATGCCAGACCAGGTAGGCGCGCGGGCTGACGTGGCCACCGAACTTCTCATGGTGATCCAGGCGCGCGCCCAGGGTCAGTGCCAGGGTGCGGTGCAGCTTCAGTTCGTCTTCGACGAACAGGGCCCAGGTATCCACTTCCAGATCGGAGCCGCTGACGGCATTGCCGGTATAGTCGATCGGCGCGCGGCCGATGGTGTCGGTGTTGGTCAGCTCCTGGCGCTTCCACTGGCCGCCCACGGCGAACTGGTGTTCAACGCCGAGGGTGAACGGCGTGGTCAGGCTGCCCTCGATGATCGTATCGGTGGCTTCGGAACGGCCGGTAGCACCGATGTCGTTCCTGTACTCGGTCCAGTACGCACTGATCTTCGAATTGCCGAAGCTCCACTTGCCATCGTGGTTGAGCGCCAGCGAGCTGCGCTTGAGTTCGCTGGCACCCCAGGCGCCTTCATCCTGCTTTTCCAGCGAAGCGTCGATGAAGGCCTGCTGCACGCCATGGCCGGCTTCGAGCGACAGTTCCTGCGCGTCGCTCAGTTTCCACTGCAGCAGCGCATCGACATTGCGGTCCTTCTCGCCTGCATACGCGTTGCCGTAGACACCACCATTGGAGCGATCCGAATCGCGGCGCATGCTGTTGGCACCGATGCGCAGGCCGAAGCGCTCGCCGAGCGGGCCGGAGAACGTCGCACCGATCTGCTGGGTGTCGCCGCGCTTGCCATCGCCCGGGCGGGTATAGCTGTGGGTGGCGCTGCCGCTCCAGTCATCACCGATGCGCCGGGTGATGATGTTGATCACGCCGCCCATGGCGTCGGAGCCATACAGCGACGACATCGGTCCGCGCACCACTTCGATGCGCTCGATCTGGTCAGGCGAGATCCAGTTCAGGTCCTGGCGGCCCAGGTCCGGCCGGTAGTTGGTCGAGGCCGAGCTGCCCATGCGCTTGCCGTCCACCAGCACCAGCGTGTAGTTGGACGGCATGCCGCGCAGCTTGATCTTGGACTGCTCGCCAACCGCACTGAGGCCACCGGTCACGCCGGGCACGCGGCTGAGCAGGGTGGCCAGGTCGTGCACCGGCTGGCGCGCGATGTCCTCGCGGCTGATCACGCTGATGCTGGCCGGCGCATCCTTGATCCATTGCTGGTTGCCCGAGGCGGTGACCACCACGGTATCCAGATCCTTGGTGGAGGCATCGGCACTGGCCTCTGCGGCGGCCAGGCCGGGCAGGGCAAGCAGGCAGGCGGTGGCCAGGGCGCAGGCCAGGCGGGTGCGCGGCAGGCGCGCGGAAGGGGTACGGAACGACAGGGACATGACGGCTTCCATCGGAGGAGGAGGACCCGGTGGAAGCAGCAGGCGCACGCAGACAGCAGGCAGCCCCCTTCCATGGGTCGTAGGGCGCACGGTTCGGGCCGGCGCAGCTGGGTGGGTCTCGGCCGTAAGGAAGACGGCGACCTGCCTGGTTAATGAAATGATAACCGTTCGCGTTTGTTACGATCCAGTACCCGGTGCCACGAAGCGACATTCCCCTGCGCGGTCCACCATCGCCTGCTGTTTGCTGAATGGGGATAAATCCCGGCATAGACCTTCGCACTCGGCTTACATCCGGCGCCCTAGACTGGGCCGCATTTTCGATTCCGCCCCGTTGGAGATCGTGTGGGTTCCGGTAGTGACAGACAGCGACTGTGCGGCCAAGGGCCGGTACAGCCAGGACAAGTGCGGGCGCCGGGAAGGCGCGCCGGGAACCTTCGCGCATGCAGCCCGGCCGGGACGGCCGGCCATGCCGATCGTGGGGAGTAAGCGGTGATGGGGGGTCAAACCATCCACGCGGAAGCGGATGCGCCCCGGCTCGACGCCGGCTGGGCGCTGCTGCCGGCCGAATCTCCGCTGCCGATGCCCGAACAGACCCTGCGCGAAGGCAAGCTGAAGGTCCGTCGGCACCGTACCTCGCCACGCCTGATCGGCCTGCGCCGGTTCTACATCTTCGGCGGCACCCTGGCCATGACCGCCATCGCCACCCGCATGATGTGGCGGGTGCTGTCGGCCAATGGCATCAGCGTGCTGGAAGCCTGCCTGCTGGTGCTGTTCGTCGGCCTGTTCGCCTGGATCGCGCTGTCCTTCGCCAGCGCCGTGGCCGGCTTCCTGACCGCCGTGTTCGACCGCGGCTATCGCCTTGGCATCGACCCGGACAAGCCGCTGCCGACCGTGCACAGCCGCACCGCGCTGCTGATGCCGACCTACAACGAGGATCCGCGCCGACTGCTGGCGGGCCTGCAGGCGATCTACGAGTCGGTGGCCGCCACCGGCCAGCTCGAACGCTTCGACTTCTTCGTGCTCAGCGATACCCGGCGCGAGGACATCGCACGCGCCGAGGAGCAGGTATTCGCCGAACTGCGCGAGCGCGTGCCGGACGGCCAGACGCGGCTGTTCTACCGCCGCCGTGGCGACAACAGCGGGCGCAAGGCCGGCAACATCGCCGACTGGGTGCGCCGCTTCGGTGGCGCTTACCCGCAGATGCTGATCCTGGACGCCGACAGCCTGATGACCGGCGACAGCATCGTGCGCCTGGTGGCCGGCATGGAACACAACGCCGATGTCGGCCTGATCCAGACCCTGCCCTCGGTGATCGGTGGCCGCACCCTGTTCGCACGCATGCAGCAGTTCGGCGGTCGCGTGTACGGCCCGGTGATCGCCCGTGGCGTGGCCTGGTGGCATGGCGCCGAGAGCAACTACTGGGGCCACAACGCCATCATCCGCACCCGTGCCTTCGCCGACCACGCCGGCTTGCCAGCGCTGCCGGGGCGCAAGCCGTTCGGCGGCCACGTGCTCAGCCACGATTTCGTCGAAGCAGCGCTGATGCGCCGTGGCGGCTGGGCCGCGCACATGGTGCCGTACCTGGGGGGCAGCTACGAAGAAGGCCCGCCGACCCTGACCGACCTGCTGGTGCGCGACCGTCGCTGGTGCCAGGGCAACCTGCAGCACGGCAAGGTGGTCGGCAGCCGTGGCCTGCACTGGATCAGCCGCACCCACATGCTGATCGGCATCGGCCATTACTTCACCGCGCCGATGTGGGCGATGCTGATGCTGATCGGCATTGCGATCCCGCTGTTCCAGGAAGGCATCGATTTCAACGCCCTGCTGCACCTGTCACCCAGCGTGTACTGGCGGGCCCAGGACGAGGAGCAGGTGGTGCGCCTGTTCGCCGCCACCATGGCCGTGCTGCTGCTGCCCAAGGTGCTGGGCTATCTGGCGATGCTGCTGGACCCTGTCGACCGCCGCGGTTGCGGCGGTGCGATCCGTGCGTTCGTGTCGATGCTGGTGGAGACCGTGCTGGCCGCACTGATGGCACCGGTAGTGATGTACGTGCAGTCGCGCGGCGTGGCCGAAGTGCTGTCCGGCCGCGATTCCGGCTGGGACGCACAGCAGCGTGACGATGGTGGCATCTCGTGGATGGCCTTGATCCGTGGCTACGGCGGGTTGGGCGTGTTTGGTGCGTTCATGGGTGTGCTGGCGTGGGCGGTGTCGCCGTCGCTGGCAGCCTGGATGGCGCCGGTGGTGATCGGCATGGTGCTGGCCGTTCCGGTGGTGGCGCTGACCTCCTCGCGCGGTCCGGGTGCCTTCCTGCATCGCCTCGGCCTGCTCGACATCCCCGAAGAGAACATTCCGCCACCGGTGCTGGTGCGCGCCGCGCAGCTGCGCCGGGAAGCCGCCGAGCAACCGCCGCTGTACTGATGGCCCTGCACCAGCGGCATAATGCGGCTCGAACTTGAAGGAGCCGCATCATGCTGCAAACGGTGGAACAGGAAACCGGCGCCTCGCCACAGTGGTCGGTGATCTGGCTGCACGGGCTTGGCGCCGACGGCCACGACTTCGCGCCGATCGTGCCGGAACTGGTGCGTCCGCACTGGCCGGCGCTGCGCTTCGTGTTCCCGCACGCACCGGTGCGGCCGATCACGATCAACAACGGCGTACCGATGCGCGGCTGGTACGACATCGTCGGGATGGACTTCCGCTCGCGTGCCGACATGGCCGGCGTGCAGGAATCGGTGCTGCAGCTGGATGCGCTGATCGCACGTGAGATCGAGCGCGGCGTCGCGCCGGAGAAGATCTTCCTGGCCGGCTTCTCGCAGGGCGGGGCGATCATCCTCACCGCTGCACTGTCGCGCACCGCGCCACTGGCCGGCCTGATCGCACTGTCCACTTACCTGCCGGAAGCCGAGAGCGCCAGGCGCGTTGACGGTGCGGTGCAGGTGCCGGCGTTCATGGCCCATGGCAGCAGCGACCCGGTGATTCCGCAGGCGGTGGCCGTACACAGCGCGCAGGCCCTGCAGGCGCTGGGCCTGGAGGTGGAGTGGCACAGCTATCCGATGGCCCACCAGGTCTGCGCCGAAGAGATCCAGGCGCTGGGTGACTGGCTGCAGGAACGGTTGGGCGCTGCCTGAGCCATGCCCCCGGCCAGCACATCGCCGTGGATGCCGGAACTGTGCCGCCTGCCGCGGCTGGCGGCGATGCTCGGCCTGGCCCAGCTGGTGGTGGTGGTGCTGGCGCTGGCGCCCGATGGCAGCCGCCACTGGACCTTCGGCGAGCTGCTGTCGGCCAGCGGCTTCGCGCTGTGGCTGGCGCTGGCGGTGACCGCCAGCCTGTGCCTCCTGCGGCAGGCTCTGTCGAGGCTGCCGCCGGTGCTGGGCGCTGTCGCGGCGATCGTGCTGGCGACCCTGATCGCGGTGGTCTGTGCCGGCATCGTGCATGCACTGTACGCGGTACTGGGCGACAACTTCGCCCGCGGCATCAGCTTCTGGCGCTTCACCCTGGGCAGTGCGGCAACCACGGCACTGATCGCCGCGCTTGCCCTGCGCTACTTCTATGTGAGCGATCGCTGGGCCGCGCAGGTGCAGGCCAACGCGCGTGCCCAGGCCGACGCGCTGCAGGCGCGGATCCGGCCGCACTTCCTGTTCAACAGCATGAACCTGATTGCCAGCCTGCTGCATCGCGATCCGGCGGTGGCCGAACGCGCGGTGCTGGATCTGTCCGATCTGTTCCGTGCTGCCCTGGGCGCGGGCGAGGGCGACTCCACCCTGCGTGACGAATGCGAGCTGGCCGAGCGCTATCTGTCGATAGAGTCGCTGCGCCTCGGCGAGCGTCTGCAGGTGCGCTGGCAGCGCGATGAGCCGCTGCCGTGGGACCTGCCACTGCCGAGGCTGGTACTGCAGCCGCTGGTGGAAAACGCAGTGCTGCATGGCATTTCGCGGCTGCCCGAGGGCGGCACCATCGAATTGCAGCTGGTGCGCGAGGGCAAGGAGCTGCAGATCTGCGTGCGCAATCCCGCACCCGATCCGCAGGCGCCGGGGTTGGCGCTGGCGCGTGGTGCCGGCCATGCCCAGCACAGCATCGCTCATCGGCTGGCCTGGCGCTTCGGCGCCGCCGCGCGGATGACGGCTGGCTGGAGCGAGGGCTACTATGCCTGCCAGGTGACAGTGCCGATCCAGTGAGGGGACGACCGTGAGGGTAGTCATCGCCGATGACGAACCGCTGGCGCGGGAACGCCTGCGCAGCCTGCTGGCGGCGCAGGACGGGGTGGACGTGGTGGCCGAGGCCGGGAACGGCGAGCAGGCCCTGCATGCGTGCGCGGAGCTGCAGCCGGACCTGGTCCTGCTGGACATCGCCATGCCCGGGCTGGACGGCCTGGAAGCCGCCCGCCACCTGGCCAGCTTCGAGCCGCGCCCGGCGGTGGTGTTCTGCACGGCTTATGACGCGCATGCGCTGTCGGCGTTCGAGGCGGCGGCCATCGATTACCTGATGAAGCCGGTCCGCGCCGAGCGCCTTGCCGCAGCGATCGCACGTGCACGCACGTTCCTGGCCGGCCGCGATGGCCAGCCGCAGGACAGCGGCGGGCAGCAGGCCCGCAGCATGCTGTGCGCACGCCTGCGTGGCAGCCTGCGGCTGATCCCGCTGGACGACATCCACTACCTGCAGGCGGAAGAGAAGTACGTGGTGGTGCACCATGCGCGCGGCGAGGACCTGATCGAGGAGTCGCTGAAGTCGCTGGAGGAAGAGTTCGCCAGCCGCTTCATCCGCATCCATCGCAACTGCCTGGTGGCGCGCCACGAGCTGGTGGAGCTGCGTCGAGGCGCGGGTGGTCAAGTGCAGGCGGTGCTGCGGCATGGAAAGCAGCCGCTGGAAGTCAGCCGCCGCTGCGTGGCGACGCTGAAGCAGGAATTGCGGCATCTGTGAGTGGTCCCGCGCGGCCTGCGGCCGCGACTGCTTACGAGCAACGTCTGGAGCAACGGCAACTGCAACTGCAACGGCGGTTGGTCGGCGCGTTGGTGCTACGTACTGGGTCGGGCCGGGGTGGGGTGGCGGGACACGCTGCAAGTACATCCCTGTAGCTCGATGGCGCCATCCATGGCGCCAACGGTCCCGCCACCCCACCCCGGCCCAACCCTCTCGTTTTTCCCGCGTCGGACGGCAAAGGCATTGTTGTTATCGGGTGGGGAAAGAGGGGTCAGATCCCTTTTCCTGCGGAAAAGGGATCTGACCCCGGAAGCAATCGGCTTTTGATTCTTTCTTTTGATCTTCCGTGGCTGATGCACACGGAAACTGTCAGAGGCCGGGCGGGGCGGGTTCGCGGGGGTGTCCGCGGCATGGATGCCGCGGCCAAGCCTCCACGGACGGATTCACGGCGTCCCCCGCGAACCCGCCCCGCCCGGCCTAGTGCAATGATCCAGCAGTTCGCTCCAGCCACGAGGGGCTCCGCCGTTGGCCGTATCCGCGCCGAAGGCGCGATAATGACCGGATGGAAACCGTCCGCATCGCCACCCGCAAGAGCCCGCTCGCCCTCTGGCAGAGCGAACACGTCGCCGACCGCCTGCGCCAGGCCCATCCCGGCTTGCATGTGGAACTGGTGCCGATGAGCACTCGCGGCGACGAAGTGCTCGACCGTTCGCTGGCCGCCATCGGTGGCAAGGGCCTGTTCCTGAAGGAGCTGGAGCTGGCCATGCTGCGCGGTGAGGCCGACTGCGCGGTGCACTCGCTGAAGGATGTGCCGATGGAACTGGATGCGCCGTTCGCGTTGCCGGCAATGCTGACCCGTCACGATCCCGCCGATGGCTTCGTCTCCAACCTGTACGCCTCGCTGGACGCGCTGCCGATCGGTGCGCGGGTCGGGACCTCGTCGCTGCGTCGCCAGGCGCAGCTGCGCGCGCTGCGACCGGACCTGGAACTGCTCGACCTGCGCGGTAACGTCAACACCCGGCTGGCCAAACTCGACAACGGTGGCTACGATGCCATCGTGCTGGCCGTGGCCGGCCTGGAGCGTCTGGGTCTGGGCGAGCGCATCGTCGCGCGCCTGCAACCGCCGCAGTGGCTGCCAGCCCCGGCGCAGGGCGCGGTGGCGGTGGAGTGCGATAGTGGCAATGCGCGTCTGATGGCGTTGTTCGCCCCGCTTGATGACGCGGCCACGCGTGCCTGCGTGGAAGCCGAGCGGGCGATGAACCGTGCGTTGCATGGCAGCTGCCACGTGCCGGTGGCGGCCATCGCGCAGTGGCAGGGCGATGACCTGCACCTGCAGGGGCTGGTTGGCAGCGCCAGCGACGGCCGTGCGGTGCGCGCCGAAGCCGTGGGCCCAGGCAGTGATCCGGAAGCGCTGGGCCAGCAGGTGGCGAAGATGCTGCTGGATGCCGGTGCCGGCGAACTGCTGAACGTCTGAGCCATCGCAGGTCGTGCCGGCCAGCGGCCGGCACTACCGGAAGAAGAACGGGCGCCCTTGGCGCCCGTTTCTTACTTGAACTTGTAGACCACGTTCATCGTGGTCAGCGTATCGGTCTTGCGCTTGTCCTCGGCCACGTCACTGTTGTAACGCGCCTGCCAGCCGGCCTTCAGCGCCAGGTGCTCGTTCATGCTCACCGACACGCCGAAGTCGTTCTGGCCGAAGGTGTTGTACGAACCGGATTCGACCAGCAGGGTGTTGACCAGGTCGGTGTTGTCGGTCAGCGAGTACTTCATGTCGAACAGGCCGCGGCCGATCATGCCGGTGCGGGTGCGGTCGTCCTCGGTGCTGTGGGTGCGGCGCACACCGGGGCCGATCTGCGCGTCGAACGAGAAGCGCTCGGTGTTCCACAGGCGGGTGCCGTAACCCAGACCGAACGAGCTCTGGCGGTCGTAGGTGGCGAAGTCGTCGCGCTCGGTACGCACCGTGGCCGTCAGCTGGCGGTGCTCGCCCAGCTGCAGCGCGCTGCCGGCACTGCCGGTGTAGCGGTTGGCGGTGGTGTTGTTGCGGCGGGTGGTGGTGCCGTCGTCGCGGGTCTCGGTCACCTTGGAGCTGGAACGCAGGCCGGCCAGGTCCATGCTGTGCACCCAGTCGCCGTCGGTGTAGCGCAGGCGCAGGCGGCCGTTGAAGCTCTCGGTGCTGCTGTTGCCGCGTGCCGAGGCGAAGCCGAGCTCGCCGCCACTGCCGCTCCACGGCGAAGACATCGCCGCCAGTTCGGAGGCATCCTGTGCATACGCGAGCGGCGCGCACAGCAGCAGGGGGATCAGCAGGGACACGCGCAGGGACATCGGGGCTTCTCCGAAGCGGTTGACAGCCGGTGATGATACTGGAAGCGTGATGGCGGTCAGAATCGATCCAAGGCGCGCTTCAGCAGACGTTGCCGCGGACGCCTATTCAGGGCAGATCGATACGCAATGCCGGGTCGTTGAAGCGCGAATAGCGCAGGCGCAGCTGGAAATTGCGGCCATTGCTGCTGCCGCTGCGCACGATCTGCCGTGGCAGGCCCTGGGCGTCCACCCAGTACTCCAGGCGTTCGCCGGCCTGCGCGCCGCGCAGGCGGTAGTGACGGGTCTCGACTCCATCCAGCGATTGGCTGCCCAGGTCTTCGGCCTGCAGTTCGGCAGGCAGGGCGTCGGCCGGCAAGGGATTGCGCCACTGCTCCAGCAGGCCCGGCGGGGTGGGAACCTGGCGGATCGCACCGTCGGCCTGCAGGAACATGGTGTCGCCAATGATCGTCTGCGGCCCGCCCGGGGTCTGCACCCGGAAGCGGTCGGGGGCGACGAAGTCCATGGCACTGCGCACCGGCTGCGGCGCGCCCAGCACCTCCAGCTCGGCATGGAAACTGCCCAGGGCCGCAAAGCGTTGGCTGGCGCCGAGTACGGCCTGGGCCGGATCTGCCGCGGGCACGGGGGCTTCGGTCCTGGCCGGCGCCGGTGCGCGATCGCAGGCAGCCAGCAGCAGGCAGGCCAGCAGGGACAGGGCGGGCAACCGGCGCATCGGGCATTCCATGGGGGTGGGGGCGACCACGATAGCCCAAACGTCCCACACAAGACCCGCGACTCGGACATAATCGGGGGTATGGACCGATACGAACGCATCACCGCCCTGCATCGTCTGCTCAAGTCCGCGCGCTATCCGGTGACGGTGGCGACCCTGCAGGACAAGCTCGGTTGTTCCCGTGCCACCGTCTACCGCGACCTGGCCTTCCTGCGCGATGCGCTGATGGCACCGATCGAGGGCGACGGCGAGGCCGGCTTCCGCTACCAGGCCGACGAGAGCGACCGCTTCGAACTGCCTGGCCTGTGGCTCAGCTCGGAGGAGCTGCACGCCCTGCTGGCCTCGCAGCACCTGCTGGCGCGTACCGGCGGCGGCGTGCTGTCCTCGGTGCTGGCGCCGCTGCAGCAGCGTATCGAGAGCCTGCTGGCTGCCCAGGCCGGTGTCTCCAACTGGCCGGTGGACCGTGTGCGGGTAATCCCGCACCGCGGCCGCAAGTTCGATGAAGGCAGCTTCCGCAGCGTGGCCTCGGCGGTGCTGGAGCGCCGCCAGCTGGCGTTCGAGTACCGTGCCCGTTCCACCGACGAGCCGACCAAGCGCACCGTCTCGCCGCAGCGCCTGACCCATTACCGCGACAACTGGTACCTGGATGCCTGGGACCATGACCGCGAAGCCCTGCGCAGCTTCGCCGTGGACCGCATCCACAAGGCGCGCGTGGTCGACAGCACTGCCCGTGACGTCGCCGACAGCGAGCTGGACGAGCAGCTGGGTGCCAGCTACGGCATCTTCTCCGGTGCGCCGAAGGGCTGGGCGACCATCCTGTTCAGTGCCAAGGCCGCGCGCTGGGTGGCCGACGAGCATTGGCACTCCAAGCAGCAGGGCCGCTTCCTGGCCGATGGCCGCTATGAACTGAAGGTGCCGTACAGCGTCTCACGCGAACTGCTGATGGACGTGCTGCACTACGGCTCGGATGCCGAAATCGTCGAGCCGGTGATGCTGCGCGAGCAGGCCAAGGCGCTGCTCGAGCTGGCCCTGAGCAACTACGAAAAATCCTGACACTCCCCCCGAGAACTCCTCCGCCCATGAAGAAGACCCTGTTGCTGCCCCTGCTCGCCGCTGCGCTGGCCCTGACCGCCTGCGGCAAGTCCGGCGAGCCCTCGCAGAAGCTGGTGGTGGCCGCCACGGCCGTGCCGCATGCCGAGATCCTTGAGGTGGTCAAGCCGATCCTCAAGCAGGAAGGCGTGGACCTGGACGTGCGCGTGTTCAACGACTACGTGCAGCCCAACGACCAGCTGGTGCAGAAGCAGGTGGACGCCAACTACTTCCAGACCGAGCCGTACCTGGATGCCTACAACCGCGATCGCAAGACCGATCTGGTGAAGGTGATCGGCGTGCATATCGAGCCGTTCGGTGCCTATTCGCGCAAGGTCAAGTCGCTGGCCGAGCTGCGCGACGGTGCCGACGTGGTGATCCCGAACGACCCGAGCAACAACAGCCGCGCGCTGATCCTGCTGCACAAGGCCGGCGTGATCGAGCTGAAGGATCCGGCCAACGCGCTGTCGACCCTGCGTGACATCACCGCCAACCCGAAGAACCTGAAGTTCCGCGAGCTGGACTCGGCGATGCTGCCGCGCGTGCTGGACCAGGTCGACCTGGCCCTGATCAACACCAACTACGCGCTGGATGCGGGCCTCAACCCGACCAAGGATGCACTGGCGATCGAGAGCAAGGACTCGCCGTACGTGAACTTCCTGGTCGCGCGGCCGGACAACAAGGACGACGCCCGCGTGCAGAAGCTGGCCAAGGCCCTGACCAGCCCGCAGGTGAAGGCTTTCATCGAGACCAGGTACAAGGGCGCGGTGCTGCCGGCGTTCTGACCGGCGCTCCGGGCGTTCTGGCCATGCGGTCGTGCCGGCCGCTGGCCGGCAATCTGCAAACGCCGCCAAGGATCATGGGGTTGCCGGCCGGCGGCCGGCACGACCTTCAGTCGACGTGGAAGGCGAGGGTGGCCGCCACGGCCTGCTGCCAGCCTGCATAGAGTTTCTCGCGCCGCGCCACTTCCATCTGTGGCTCGAAGCGCCGGTCCAGGCCCCATTGCGCGGCGATCTGCTCGCGGCTGGACCAGAACCCGACGGCCAGACCGGCCAGGTAGGCCGCGCCCAGCGCGGTGGTCTCGGTCAGCCGCGGCCGCAGCAGAGGCACCCCAAGGACGTCGGCCTGGAAGCCGGCCAGGAAGTCGTTGCCGATCGCACCGCCGTCGGCGCGCAGTTCGGTCAGCGCGATGCCCGCATCGGACTGCATCGCATCAAGCACGTCGCGGGTCTGGTAGGCCATCGCCTCCAGCGCGGCACGCACGAAGTGTGCCTTGCGGGTGCCACGGGTCAGGCCGAACATCGCGCCGCGCACATCGCTGCGCCAGTAGGGCGCGCCCAGGCCGACGAATGCCGGCACCAGATACGCGCCGCCGCTGTCCGGCACCTGCGCGGCCAGTGCCTGGCTGTCGCTGGCACGCTCGATCATGCGCAGGCCGTCACGCAGCCACTGCACCACCGAGCCGGCGATGAAGATCGAGCCTTCGAGTGCATATTCCACGCGCCCGTCCAGGCCCCAGGCAATGGTCGTCAGCAGGCCGTTGCGCGAGCGCACCGCCTGCGTGCCGGTGTGCATCAGCATGAAGCAGCCGGTGCCATAGGTGTTCTTGACCATGCCCGGCTGGAAGCAGGCCTGGCCGAACAGCGCCGCCTGCTGGTCTCCGGCGATGCCGGCGATCGGGATCGGGTGGTCGAAGAAGAACTGCGGCCGGGTGTGCGCATACACCGTGCTGGAATCGCGCACCTGCGGCAGCATCGCGCGGGGTATGTCCAGCAGCGCCAGCAGGTCGTCATCCCAGTCCAGCGTGTGGATGTTGAACAACAGGGTGCGTGCGGCGTTGCTGTAGTCGGTCACATGCGCCTGGCCGCCACTGAGGTTCCATACCAGCCAGCTGTCGATGGTGCCGAACAGCAGCTCGCCACGCTCGGCGCGTTGCTGCGCACCTTCCACGTGGTCGAGGATCCAGCGCACCTTGGTGGCGGAAAAATAGGCGTCGATCAGCAGGCCGGTGCGTTCGCGGACCAGTGCCTCATGCCCGTCGCACTTCAGTCGCTCGCAGATGGCATGGCTCTGCCGCGACTGCCAGACGATGGCATTGTGGATCGGCTGGCCGGTGGCGCGGTCCCAGACCACGGTGGTCTCGCGCTGGTTGGTGATGCCCAGCGCGGCGATATGACGCGGGTCGATCTGTTCGCGGCTGAGCAGTTCGGTCAGCGTGGCATAGACACTGGTGAGGATCTCGCGCGGGTCATGCTCGACCCAGCCGGGTTGCGGGAAGATCTGCGCGAACTCGCGCTGCGCACTGCCGACGATGTCGCCAGCACGGTCGAACAGGATCGCGCGCGAACTGGTGGTGCCCTGGTCGATGGCCAGCACGTAGCGGGGCGTCATGCAGCGTCTCCGGTGGCGATGGGGAAATCCTAATGCATCGATCGCGTCGCGCGCGGCCACCCTGGTAGCTGCCAACCTTGGTTGGCACACGTGGCAACACGGGGGTCAGAGCCCTTTCCCTGGGAAAGGGATCCGACCCCCCATCCACGCCTGCAGCCGCGCCACCTGCGCCGCATCCAGCCGCAGCCCCAGCTTGCTCCGCCGCCACAGCACGTCCTCGGCGCTACGCGCCCATTCGTGGTCGCGCAGGAAAGCCACTTCCCGCGCATGCAGGCCGCCGCCAAAGTCCTCGCCAAGATCGTTCATACCCCGCAGGCCCTGCAGCAGCTCCGCGCTGCGGCTGCCGTAGGCGCCGGCCCAGCGGCGCGCAATCTCTGCGGGCAGCCACGGTGCCAGTGCCTGCAGGCGCGAGCACGCCTGCGTGGCGTCGCCCCAGTCGCTGCCCGGCAGTGGGTGGCCCGTTGCCGTCCATGCCGGTCCCATCTGCGGCAGGGCGGGGCGCAGCAGGTCCAGCGCTTCTTCGGCCAGCACGCGGTACGTGGTCAGCTTGCCGCCCAGCACATGCAGCGCGGGCGCCGGGCCGGACTGCAACTGCAGGCGGTAGTCACGGCTCAGCTTCGCTGCACGCGGATCTGGATCGGCAAGTAGCGGGCGTACCCCTGCGAACTGCCAGACCACGTCCTGCGGGGTGATCGGCTCGCGCAGGTAGTGGTTGGCGGCCTCGCACAGGTAAGCCACCTCCGAAGGCAGCACGCTGCACCGGGCCGGGTCGCCGCGGTAGTCGGTGTCGGTGGTGCCGACCAGCAGGTGGTCGTGGGCGAACGGCAGCAGGAACACCACGCGGCCATCGGGCTGCTGAAGCAGGCAGGCGCTGTCGTCGGGCCAGGGCCGGCGCAGCACGATGTGGCTGCCCTGTACCAGGCGCAGGGCGGGGCCGCCATCGCGCGCCTGCATACGTTCCAGCAGGCCTCCTGCCCAAGGGCCGGCTGCATTGGCAATGGCCTGGGCGATCACCGTTTGCTGCCGGCCGTCGGTGGCTTCCAGCGTGGCCTGCCAACGGCCCAGCACAGGGCGCAGTTCAATGCAGCGGCTGCGCACATGTACCCGTGCGCCACGCCGGGCGGCGTCCAGCGCATTGAGCAGTACCAGCCGCGCGTCATCGACCTGCGCATCGGCGTAGCTGAAGGCCTGCCGCAGCGCCGGGGAGAGCCAGGGGCCGAGCGGGTCGCGTTGCAGGTCCAATGCGCGCGAGGCGGGAAAACTCGGGCTGCGCCGGCCGAGATGGTCATACAGCCACAGGCCCGCGCGCAGCATCCAACGCGGTCGCAGGTGGGGTTCCCATGGCAGCACGAAGCGCAACGGACGGACCAGATGGGGGGCCTGCCCCCGCACCACTTCGCGTTCACCCAGTGCCTTGCGCACCAGTCCGAACTCGCCCTGTTCAAGGTAGCGGAGGCCGCCGTGGATCAGTTTGCTGCTGGCGCTGGAGGTGTGCGCGGCCAGGTCATCCTGCTCGCACAACAGCACCCGCAGGCCGCGGCCGGCCGCATCACGGGCGATGCCGGCGCCGTTGATGCCGCCACCGATCACCAGCAGGTCGACGTCGTCCATCGCGTCTCCGTGTCCTGTGTGTGCGTAGAGTCGACTGTCAGTTGACTGCCTCTTGTAGAGTCGAGCCATGTTCGACTTTTTGAAAGAGCGGTCGACTGACAGTCGACTCTACAGAACGCGGGTGACGGAAACGACGACGGGCCCCGCAGGGCCCGTCGCGTTACATCAGTGAAGCCGGTGCTGCCTGGATCAGAAGCGGGCACCGATGCCGAAGCCGACGGTCCACGGATCCATCTTGGCTTCGCCGATCTTCTCGCCGCCGACCTTCACGTCCGGACGCGAACGCATGTAGCGGGCATCGGCACGGGCGAACCAGGTGGAGTTGATGTTCATGTCCACGCCGACGGTGCCGATCACGCCCTTGGCGTCCTTGAGGCGGATGTCGGAGCTGCTGCCGTCGGCCAGCGTTTCATTGCTGAAGCTGGACTGGTAGTAGCCCACGCCCACGAACGGACGGAACACGTTGTCAGCCTGGCCGAAGTGGTACTGGCCGCTCAGCGCGACCGGCTGCTGCTCGACGTTGCCCAGGCGGGCATTGTTCGGGCCCTTCACCTTGTGGTCGAACTTGTCGGCGGCGCCCCACAGTTCAACGGCCCAGTTGTCGTTGATGTAGTAGCTGAAGCTGACGGTCGGCGCCGGGCCACCATCGACCTTCTTGATGCCGTCGATCGGATCATTCTTCGGCTGCAGCAGCGCGACGCCGCCAACCACGGCAAAATGCTTGCCCGAAGCGGTATCGGTGGAGCTGCTGTCCTGGGCGAAAGCGGCCGGCGCGAAGGCGGCGGAGGTCAGCAGGGCGAGACTCAGGATACGGATGGAGCGCATGGGGGTATCTCCTAATGTTTCTTGTTTTGGGCCCCCGGTTGCGGGGCGAGCACACCGTAGTCGCCTCAACATGAATCGAATCCGACGCGCGTTAAAAAATAGTTTTCCTTGTTCAGCGATCAGCGCGAAAAGCCTGTATCCATGGGGTTTCTGGTCGTCAGTGGCATTCATTCAGTTGGAGAAGATGTGAGCGCGGCAACGCTGTGCGTCGGCCTGCAAGCGCAGGTGAACGTGGATTGCAGGGTGCTGCTGCTGGGTTCGATGCCAGGCGTGGCATCCCTCCAGGAGCAGCGTTACTACGCGCATCCGCGCAACCGCTTCTGGCCGCTGATGGCCGATATCTGCGGTTTCGACGCGGCTCTGCCCTATGTGCAACGGCTGCAGGCGTTGAACGCCGCGGGCATCGGCCTGTGGGATGTGATCGGCCGCTGCGAGCGGCGCGGCAGCCTGGATGCCGACATCGTGCGTGGCACGGAAGTGGCCAATGCGCTGCCGGAACTGATCGCCACGCTGCCTGAGCTGAAGCTGATCGGCTGCAATGGTGGTGCCTCGCTGCAGGCATTCCAGCGCTGGGTGCTGCCACGGCTGGAAACCCCGCCGAAGCTGGTCGCATTGCCGTCGACCAGCCCTGCCAATGCGGCGTGGTCGTTGCCGCGCCTGCGGCAGGCCTGGCAGCCGGTGGCCGACGCGCGGGCGACATGAAGCGGACATCGTCCGGACAATACGCTACCGACTGGTCGCGGCCGCGACCCATGGGCAACAGCCTGTCCCGGCTGCGTGCGTACTGAAAACACCTGTAACGGTTGGCGCTGGCCCCCGCTGGCCGCACAATAGACGTTTCCCTACACCAGATTGCCGGAGTTATCCCCATGGCCGAAATCAAGGAAGCACTTGTCCCCGATATCGGTGACTACAGCGATATCCCGGTAATCGAGGTGCTTGTCGCCGTCGGCGACACGGTCAAGAAGGACCAGGGCCTGGTGACGCTGGAAAGCGACAAGGCGACCATGGAAGTGCCGTCCTCGGTGACGGGCGTGGTCAAGGAACTGAAGGTCAAGGTCGGCGACAGCCTGTCCGAAGGCAAGGTCGTGGCCCTGATCGAAGTGGCCGCAGGCGAAGCCGAAGCCGCCAAGCCGGCGGCTGCCGCGCCGGCCAAGGCCGCTGCCCCGGCTGCCGCTACCCAGAGCGCGCCGGCTCCAGCCGCAGCTGCGCCGGCCGCTCCGGCTGCCAGCGGTGGTGCGGTTGAAGCGCTGGTGCCGGACATCGGCGACTACTCCGGCATTCCGGTCATCGAAGTGCTGGTCGCCGTCGGCGACACGGTCAAGAAGGACCAGGGCCTGGTCACGCTGGAAAGCGACAAGGCCACCATGGAAGTGCCGTCGTCGGTGGCCGGCGTGGTCAAGGAGATCAAGGTCAAGGTCGGCGACACTCTGTCGCAGGGCAATGTGGTCGCCATCATCGAAGCCGAGGGCGCTGCCGCGCCGGCGCCGACCAAGGCTGCCGCTGCGGCCGCTCCGGCTGCCGCCGAGACCGCCACCAAGGTCGAGCCGGTCGCTGTGCCGGCGCAGCCGGACAAGCTGGCGGCCCGCGAGATCGCCTCGGCGGGTACCCCGTCCAGCCCGCCGGTGCAGTTCAACGCCGATGGCGTGCTGCCGGCCAAGGTGCCGTATGCCACCCCGGCGGTGCGTGTGTTCGCCCGCGAACTGGGCGTGGACCTGCTGCAGATCAACGGCACCGAGAAGGGTGGCCGCATCACCAAGGGTGACGTGCAGAAGTTCGTCAAGGCCGCACTCAGTGGTGGCGTGCCGGCTGCCGGCGGTGCTGCTGCCGCTGCCGGTGGTGGCCTGAACCTGCTGCCGTGGCCGAAGGTCGACTTCAGCAAGTTCGGCGAGACCGAAGTCCAGCCGCTGTCGCGCATCAAGAAGATCTCGGGTGCGAACCTGGCCCGCAACTGGGCGATGATCCCGCACGTCACCCAGTTCGAGCAGGCTGACATCACCGACCTGGAAGGCCTGCGCGTGGCGCTGAACAAGGAGAACGAGAAGGCCGGCATCAAGCTGACCATGCTCGCCTTCCTGATCAAGGCCAGCGCCGCGGCGCTGAAGAAGTTCCCGGAATTCAACGCCTCGCTCGATGCCAGCGGTGAAAACCTGACCCTGAAGAAGTACTTCCACATCGGCTTCGCCGCCGACACGCCGAACGGCCTGGTCGTGCCGGTGATCCGCGACGTGGACAAGAAGGGCGTGGTGCAGATCGCGCAGGAAACCGGCGAACTGGCCAAGAAGGCGCGCGACGGCAAGCTGGGCCCGGCCGACATGAGCGGCGGCTGCTTCTCGATCAGCTCGCTGGGCGGCATCGGTGGCACCGCGTTCACCCCGATCGTCAATGCACCGGAAGTGGCCATCCTCGGCGTCTCCAAGTCCTCCATCCAGCCGGTCTGGAACGGCAAGGAATTCGCTCCGAAGCTGATGCTGCCGCTGTCGCTGAGCTACGACCACCGCGTCATCGACGGCGCCCTGGCCGCACGCTTCACCACGTACCTGTCCCAGGTACTGGCCGACATGCGCCGCGTGCTGCTGTAAGGCACCCGCTTCGCCCCCACCGTGCGGCCGCAGCCCCTGGCGCGGCCGCGTGAACAGATGCAGTGACAGCCCACCGGCCATGCCGGGCGGGCATGAGGAAAACCCACCATGGCCACGATTGAAGTCAAGGTTCCCGACATCGGCGATTACAGCGATGTGCCGGTGATCGAAGTGTTGGTCGCCGTCGGCGACACGGTGAAGAAGGACCAGGGTCTGGTAACCCTGGAATCGGACAAGGCCACCCTGGAAGTGCCGTCCTCGGCTGCCGGCGTGGTCAAGGAAATCAAGGTCAAGCTGGGCGACACCCTGTCCGAAGGCGCCGTGGTCGTGGTGCTGGACGCTGAAGGCGCCGCCGAAGCCCCGGCCAAGGCTGCTGCGCCGGCTCCGGCTGCAGCCGCTCCGGCCAGCAAGCCGCCGGTGACCCCGTCGCACCGCGCCCCGGCCGAACCGGCTGCGCCGAAGCCGGCGCTGTCCAGCGGCAAGCCGGCCGACATCGAATGCGAGATGGTCGTGCTGGGCTCGGGCCCGGGCGGCTACACCGCCGCCTTCCGCGCTGCCGACGTCGGTCTGGATACGGTGCTGGTCGAACGCTACGCCAGCCTCGGCGGCGTCTGCCTCAACGTGGGTTGCATTCCGTCCAAGGCGCTGCTGCACGCCGCAGCGGTCATCGACGAAGTGGCCCATGCCGGTGATTTTGGCGTCGAGTTCGGCAAGCCGACCATCACCCTGGACAAGCTGCGCCAGTACAAGGAAAAGGTCGTCAACCAGCTGACCAAGGGCCTGGCCGGCATGGCCAAGCAGCGCAAGGTCCGCAACGCGCAGGGCGTCGGCAAGTTCATCTCGGCCAACGAGCTGGAAATCACCGCTGCTGACGGCAGCACCCAGCTGCTGCGCTTCCAGAAGTGCATCATCGCCGCCGGTTCGCAGGCGGTGAAGCTGCCGAACTTCCCGTGGGACGACAAGCGCGTGATGGATTCCACCGACGCGCTGGAGCTGGCCGAAGTGCCGGGCTCGCTGCTGGTCGTCGGCGGCGGCATCATCGGCCTGGAAATGGCCACCGTGTACAGCGCGCTGGGCAGCAAGGTCACCGTGGTCGAGTTCATGGACCAGCTGATGCCGGGCGCCGACAAGGACCTGGTCAAGCCGCTGGCCGACCGCCTGAAGAAGCAGGGCATCGAAGTGCACCTGAAGACCAAGGCCTCGGGCGTCACCGCCGATGCCAAGGGCATCACCGTCACCTTCGACGCTGCCGAGGAAGGCCAGGCGCCTGCGCTGGCGCAGGGCACCTTCGACCGCGTGCTGGTGGCCGTGGGTCGCTCGCCGAACGGCAGGAAGATCGATGCCGAGAAGGCCGGCGTACAGGTCACCGACCGTGGCTTCATCCCGGTTGATCGCCAGATGCGCACCAACGTGCCGCACATCTTTGCCATCGGCGACATCGTCGGCAACCCGATGCTGGCCCACAAGGCCACGCACGAGGGCAAGCTGGCCGCCGAAGTGGCTGCTGGCCACAAGAAGGAATGGGTGGCCCGCGTGATTCCGTCGGTGGCCTATACCAACCCGGAAATCGCCTGGGTTGGCGTGACCGAGACCGAAGCCAAGGCCAAGGGCCTGAAGGTCGGCGTGGCCAAGTTCCCGTGGGCCGCCAGTGGCCGCGCGATCGGCATCGGCCGCACCGAGGGCTTCACCAAGCTGATCTTCGACGAAGAAACCCACCGCATCATCGGCGGTGCGATCGTCGGCGTGCACGCCGGTGACCTGCTGGCCGAGATCGGCCTGGCGATCGAGATGGGTGCCGAAGCCGAAGACATCGGCCACACCATCCATGCCCATCCGACGCTGAGCGAGTCGGTGGCGATGGCCTCGGAAATCTACGACGGCACGATCACCGATCTGTACATGCCGAAGAAGAAGTAAGGCGCCCGCGCCGTTCCGAACGAAAAGCCCCGGTTTCTGCCGGGGTTTTTTGTTGGCTGCAGGAATGTCTTCGGCTGTTGTCATCGCGAGGGTCCGGGCCACTGCGCGGGTGGCAGGCATTTCGACAAATGTCCCCCGTCGCCCGCCTGTGGCGGTCGCCTCCTCCTTTACTTTGTCGAAACGCCCGCCACCCGCGCAGTGGATCGGCTTGCGGATAGTCAGAGCCAGTGCCAAAGCCGCCCGGATTCCTGACACGCGGGGGGAGAGGGGCTTGTGTGCGAAGTAAAGGAGGAGGCGTCGGCCGTAGGCCGGCGCCGGGGGACATTCGCACGCAAGCCCCTCTCCCCCCGCGCTCGACCAACCTGCTTCTCTGCTCGACGATGCCACAAAAAACGCGGCCCCGATGTTCCGGAGGCCGCGCCAGGAGAGAGGGTGCCGTGGAAGGGGCGGGGGATCAGAACACGAAGCTGATACCGGCCACCGGGCCCTTGAATTCCTGCTTCAGGCCGACAGTACCGTCGCTGCCCTTCTTGTCCACGTCCAGCTTGAACCAGTCGTAGCCGGCGAACACGCCGAAGTTCTTGGTGAAGCGGTAATCGACGATGGCATTGGCGCGGCTCAGGTCGCCCTTGTAGTCATCGAAGCTGCCCCAGCGCGTGTTGAGGTACTGGCCCTGCAGCGTGATCATCCAGCGCTCGGACGGCGTGAAGGTCATGCGGGCGCCCACCACAGGTGCCACGCCATCGGCCTTCTCGTCGAGGAACTGGCCTTCGTACACCGTGCCCAGGTCGGCGTAGCCCTTGGTGCTGACCTTGGCGTACTCGCCACCGATCTGCAGGCCGAGGTCGAAGGTGTCGGTATCAACCACCGAGTAGTCATAGACCAGGCTGGCCACCTGGTACTTCAGCTCACCCTTCACGAAGCTGCCGGCCGGCACGTTCTCACCGCCGAAGGAAATGCCCTGGTCGAGGGTCTCGCGGCGGTCCTTGTCGTACTTGAAGTAGTTGAACAGGAGGCGCTGACGGTTGCTGATGCGGAACATGCCGTCGATGCGCGGCTCCCATTCCTTGCCACCCAGCTTGAAGTCCTGGTTCAGGGAGATGTCCTGGCCGGCCACGGTGGTGCTGCCGCGGAGGGTGTTGTCCGAATCGATGTTCATCGCACCCAGACGGATGGCAAAGCGGTCATCGCCTTCGGCGGCGTGGGCCGCATTGGCGAACGAGGCGCCGGCAGCGAGCAGGGAGAAGGCGAGCAGGGTGGGTACGGGGCGCATCGAAGAGTCCTTGCAGTGGTTCATCAGAATGAAGGCCACTGTGCCGGACAGGCCCGTCCACCATGCGTGAACGTATGGTCCATGGCATGTGTACGGTTCAGTGCTGTCGCGACGATGCAAAAAGATGGCCCCGGAGCCGGGCTTCGGGGCCATCGTGGGACCTGCGGGGCGGAGCCGACGAGGATGCTGCAGGCAGGTCGAATGATCGGACCGGCATGTCTGACGAAAGTTCCGCAGCCTGCGACCAAAGTTCAATAGTGCGTCGCAACATGGTGCGGACGTCATTGTCCCCCTGGTGGCACGCAAAAATGTAACCGTTACCGCAACTTGCGGCTTCCAGGGATGAACAGGGAGCGGTTGTCTCGCAAATTGTCCCATTGCTATAATTTGGCGGCTCGATGAGGCCCCCCTGCTGTAGCCGCCTCAGCCCTCCACTTGCAACCACGCGGGACGTCCTGTGCTGAACTCCGTTGATGCGGGTCGGCGACTGATGCTGCGCGCCGCGGTCTACCCGCTGGCCGCAGTGGCTGTCCTGGCCCTGGCCTTCCTGCTGGTAGGTCCGAAATACGCCCTCGGCGCGCTGGCGTCCGGTGTGGCCATTTCGGCCGGTGGCTGGGTGGCGGCACGGATGGCACTGGGCGGTGGGGCACTGGCCGCAGGATCGGCGATGGCTCGCCTGATCATTGCGATCGTGGCCAAGTGGGTTGTGGTTTTCGGCGTCCTGCTGGTGGGGTTCCTGGTCTTCAAGCTGCCTGCATTGGCGCTGTTGGCCGGTATCGCCGTCGGCTTGATGTTCCAGGTCCTGGCGATGGCCAGGCGTTGACAGAATTCAATTAACTGAAGGTTCCGGACACATGGCGGGCGAGGCTCTAACCCCTACCAGCTACATCCAGCATCACCTGCACAACCTGACCGCGCCGGTCGGCAAGGGTGAGGGTATGTTCTGGCATATCCACGTCGATACCTTCCTCACCTCGGTCCTGATGGGCCTGGTGATCGTTGTCGCGTTCTGGCTGGGCACCCGCAAGGCCACCGCCGGCGTGCCGGGCAAGTGGCAGGCCTTCGTTGAAATCTGCCTGGAGTTCGTCGACCGCCAGGCCAAGGACACCTACCACGGCAAGAGCAAGCTGGTCACGCCGATCGCCATCACCATCTTCTTCTGGATTCTGCTGATGAATCTGCTGAAGATGATCCCGGCCGATTTCATCGCCAAGCCGCTGGAATGGGCGGGCGTGCACTACTGGAAGCCGGTGCCGACCGCTGACGTCAATGCCACCCTGGGCATGGCCATCAGCGTGTTCTTCCTGATGCTGTTTTTCGCGCTCAAGTCCAAGGGCCTGGGCGGCTTCATCAAGGAATTCCTGACGGCCCCGTTCGGCAAGTGGATGATGCCGTTCAACCTGATCCTCAACATCGTCGAGTGGCTGAGCAAGCCGATCTCGCTGGCGATGCGACTGTTCGGCAACATGTTCGGCGGCGAAATCGTGTTCCTGCTGATCTGGGTGCTGGGTGGTGCCGGTTTCTTCGGTGCCATTGCCGGTGGTGTGTTCGGCCTCGGCTGGATGCTGTTCCACCTGCTGGTGATCCCGCTGCAGGCCTTCATCTTCATGATGCTGTCGATCGTGTACCTGAGCCTGTCGGAAGACGCTCACTGAGTTTCAAGCTTCAACGCGTTTCAACCTTCATCCGTTTCATCACCCTTAGCAACTTAAGTTCCTGGAGATAACCATGTACTTCGCCGTCCTGACCAACTTCGCGCAGATTCAGAGCTCCACCGCCCTTGCCGTCGGCATCATGATCGGCCTGGCCGCGCTGGGCGCCGGTCTGGGTCTGGCCATCATGGCTGGTAAGTTCCTGGAGTCGGCCGCCCGCCAGCCGGAACTGATCCCGGTCCTGCAGGTCCGCATGTTCATCACCGCCGGCCTGATCGACGCCGCGTTCATCATCTCGGTCGCCGTTGGCCTGCTGCTGGCCTTCGCCAACCCGCTGTCGGCTGCCTTCGCTGGCGCCGTCACCAAGGCTCTGGCCGGCTGATACAGCGGTTTGAGACGACCGGGTGCTGATGCACCCGGTTTCGGATGAAGGCCGGATGTGCCGCTACGGCGGCGCGTCCACCCCGAAACCAGCGATCGAGCTAACCATGAATATCAATTTCACCCTTCTTGCGCAGGCGCTGGCCTTCGCTGGTCTGATCTGGATCATCGCGACCAAGATCTGGCCGCCGCTGATGAACGCGATCGAAGAGCGCCAGCAGAAGATTGCTGAAGGCCTCGCTGCTGCCGACCGCAGCCAGAAAGATCTGGCCCAGGCGCAGGAGAAGGTCAACGAAGCGCTGAAGGAAGCACGCACCAAGGCCAACGAGATCATCGATCAGGCCCACGCGCGTGCCAACCAGATCGTTGATGCTGCCCGTAACGAAGCGATCACCGAAGCCACCCGTCAGAAGGAACTGGCCCAGGCTGAAATCGACGCCGCCGCCAACCGTGCCCGTGAAGATCTGCGCAAGCAGGTGTCCGCGCTGGCCGTGACCGGTGCCGAAAAGCTGCTCAAGCGCGAAATCGACGCCAACGCCCACAAGGCGCTGCTCGACGAGCTGGCCTCGGAGATCTAAGGATGAGCCAGGCCCTCACGCTTGCCCGCCCGTACGCCCGCGCCGCGTTCGCGACCGCGCGCGACGAAGGCGCGTTCGCGCCGTGGTCGGACGCCCTGGCGTTCTCCGCCCACGTCGCCGCCGACCCGCGCGTGGCGGCCCTGCTCGCCAACCCGGAGCTGGGTCGTGACGACGCCGTCGCCCTGCTGGCGCCGGTGTCCCACGGCGAGACCTACTCGCGCTTCCTGGCCATCCTGGCCGAATCGCATCGTCTGCCGCTGCTGCCGGAGATTTCCGGCATGTTCGACGCCCTGCGCGCCGAAGCCGAGCACGTGGTCAAGGCCACCGTCACCTCGGCCGCCGAACTGTCGGCCGGTGAGCTGGACGCGATCAAGGTCGCGCTGCGCAAGCGCTTCAACCGCGAGGTCGACGTGACCACCGCGGTCGATGCCTCGCTGATCGGCGGCGCCGTGATCGACGCCGGCGACGTGGTCATCGATGGTTCGCTGAAGGGCAAGCTGGCCCGTCTGCAGACCGCGCTCGCTAACTGAATTCATTTAACGTCCGGCCCCGCTGCCGGCACTAGGACTTGACGATGGCAACCACGCTCAACCCCTCCGAAATCAGCGAACTGATCAAGAACCGCATCGAGAAGGTCAAGCTGGCCGCGGAATCGCGCAACGAAGGCACCGTGACCAGCGTGTCCGACGGCATCGTGCGCATCTTCGGTCTGGCCGACGTGATGCAGGGCGAAATGATCGAACTGCCGAACAACACCTTCGCACTGGCCCTGAACCTGGAGCGCGACTCGGTCGGCGCCGTGGTGCTGGGTGACTACGAGCACCTGCGCGAAGGCGACGTCGCCAAGACCACCGGCCGCATCCTGGAAGTGCCGGTCGGTCCGGAACTGCTGGGCCGCGTCGTGAACGCGCTGGGCGAGCCGATCGACGGCAAGGGCCCGCTGGGCACCGACCTGACCGCTCCGGTGGAGCGTGTTGCGCCGGGCGTGATCTGGCGCAAGTCGGTCGACCAGCCGGTGCAGACCGGCTACAAGTCGGTCGACTCGATGATCCCGATCGGCCGTGGCCAGCGCGAGCTGATCATCGGTGACCGCCAGACCGGCAAGACCGCGATGGCGATCGATGCCGTGATCAACCAGAAGGGCACCGGCATCAAGTGCGTGTACGTTGCGATCGGCCAGAAGGCTTCGACCATCGCCAACATCGTGCGCAAGCTGGAAGAGAACGGCGCGCTGGCCCACACCATCGTGGTGGCCGCGACCGCTTCCGAATCGGCTGCCATGCAGTACATCAGCGCCTACTCGGGCTGCACCATGGGTGAGTACTTCATGGACCGCGGCGAAGACGCGCTGATCGTGTACGACGATCTGTCCAAGCAGGCTGTCGCCTACCGCCAGATCTCGCTGCTGCTGAAGCGCCCGCCGGGCCGTGAAGCCTACCCGGGTGACGTGTTCTACCTGCACTCCCGTCTGCTCGAGCGCGCTGCCCGCGTGTCCGAGGAGTACGTCGAGAAGTTCACCGAAGGCAAGGTCACCGGCAAGACCGGTTCGCTGACCGCGCTGCCGATCATCGAAACCCAGGCCGGCGACGTGTCCGCCTTCGTTCCGACCAACGTGATCTCGATCACCGACGGCCAGATCTTCCTGGAAACCGACCTGTTCAACGCCGGCATCCGCCCGGCCGTGAACGCCGGTATCTCGGTGTCGCGCGTCGGTGGCTCGGCCCAGACCAAGATCATCAAGAAGCTGTCCGGCGGCATCCGTATCTCGCTGGCCCAGTACCGCGAGCTGGCTGCGTTCGCGCAGTTCGCTTCGGACCTGGACGAAGCGACCCGCAAGCAGCTGGAGCGTGGCCAGCGCGTCACCGAGCTGATGAAGCAGAAGCAGTACGCGCCGATGTCGATCGCCAACCAGGCACTGTCGATCTACGCCGTCAACGAGGGTTACCTCGACGACGTGCCGGTCAACAAGCTGCTGGCGTTCGAAGAAGGCCTGCACGCCCACTTCGCCAACACCCAGGGCGAGCTGGTCAGCAAGGTCAACGCCACCGGCGGCTGGGACAACGACATCGAAGGTGCCTTCAAGAAGGGCATCGCCGAGTTCAAGACCACCGGCAGCTGGTAATCGCGGTCCTGTAGAGCGGAGCCGCTGGCTCCGCTGGACCAGATGACAAACGGTTGAACAACGCGGGGCAGCAGCCCCGCGCCACGGGAAACAAGAGATGGCAAGCGGACGCGAAATCAAAACCAAGATCAAGAGCGTGCAGAACACCCGCAAGGTGACGCGCGCCCTGGAAATGGTCTCGGCCTCCAAGATCCGCAAGGCGCAGGATCGGATGAAGACCTCGCGTCCGTACGCGCAGGCGATGAAGCAGGTGATCGGTCACCTGGCCCAGGCCAGCACCGACTACCAGCATCCGTTCCTGGTCGAGCGCGAGCAGGTCAAGCGGGTCGGCTTCATCGTGATCTCCTCCGATCGCGGCCTGGCCGGCGGCCTGAACAACAACCTGTTCCGCAAGATGCTGGGCGAAGCCAAGGCATGGCAGGACAAGGGTGCGGAAGTGGACCTGGTGACCATCGGCCAGAAGGCTTCGACCTTCTTCCGCCGCGTGAAGGTCAACATGGTCGGCAGCGTGACCCACATCGGCGACGTGCCGAAGCTGGAATCGCTGATCGGTGTGATCAAGGTCATGCTCGACGCCTTCACCGAAGGCAAGATCGACCGCGTGTACCTGGTCTACAACCGCTTCGTGAACACCATGGTGCAGAAGGCCAGCTTCGATCAGCTGCTGCCGCTGCCGCCGGCTGAGAAGCAGGTCGCTCACCACGACTGGGACTACCTGTACGAACCCGATGCCGCGACCGTGCTCGAGCACGTGATGACGCGTTACATCGAGTCGCTGGTGTACCAGGCACTGCTGGAAAACGTCGCCTCCGAGCATGCGGCACGCATGGTTGCGATGAAGGCGGCGAGCGACAACGCCAACAAGCTGATCGGCACCCTGCAGCTCGTCTACAACAAGGCGCGTCAGGCAGCGATCACCCAGGAAATCTCCGAAATCGTCGGCGGCGCGGCAGCAGTCTGACCGCGTTCGTTCAAAGCACACATTAGAGGATGCAGCAATGAGTCAGGGCAAGATCGTTCAGATCATCGGCGCGGTCGTCGACGTCGAATTCCCGCGTGAATCGGTGCCGAAGGTGTACGACGCACTGAAGGTGGAAAACACCGAGATCACCCTCGAAGTCCAGCAGCAGCTGGGCGACGGCGTGGTGCGTACCATCGCCCTCGGTTCCACCGACGGCCTGAAGCGCAACCTGGTTGCCGTCAACACCGGCCGTGGCATCTCGGTGCCGGTCGGCGCTGGCACCCTGGGCCGCATCATGGACGTGCTCGGCCGTCCGATCGACGAAGCCGGCCCGGTGGCCGCCAGCGACAGCTGGGAAATCCACCGTGCGGCCCCGTCGTACGAAGACCAGTCCCCGGCCACCGAACTGCTGGAAACCGGCATCAAGGTCATCGACCTGATGTGCCCGTTCGCCAAGGGCGGCAAGGTCGGCCTGTTCGGCGGCGCCGGCGTCGGCAAGACCGTCAACATGATGGAACTGATCAACAACATCGCCAAGGCGCACAGCGGTCTGTCCGTGTTCGCCGGCGTGGGTGAGCGTACCCGTGAGGGCAACGACTTCTACCACGAAATGAAGGACTCCAACGTCCTCGACAAGGTGGCGATGGTGTACGGCCAGATGAACGAGCCGCCGGGCAACCGCCTGCGCGTCGCCCTGACCGGCCTGACCATGGCCGAGTACTTCCGCGACGAGAAGGACGAAAACGGCAAGGGCAAGGACGTCCTGCTGTTCGTCGACAACATCTACCGCTATACCCTGGCCGGTACCGAAGTGTCGGCACTGCTGGGCCGCATGCCGTCCGCCGTGGGTTACCAGCCGACCCTGGCCGAGGAAATGGGCGTCCTGCAGGAGCGCATCACCTCGACCAAGAACGGTTCGATCACCTCGATCCAGGCCGTCTACGTTCCCGCGGACGACCTGACCGACCCGTCGCCGGCAACCACCTTCGCCCACCTGGACTCGACCGTTACCCTGTCGCGTTCGATCGCCTCGCTGGGTATCTACCCGGCCGTGGATCCGCTGGACTCCACCAGCCGCCAGATGGACCCGCTGGTCATCGGCCACGAGCACTACGACACCGCCCAGCGCGTCCAGCAGACCCTGCAGAAGTACAAGGAACTGAAGGACATCATCGCGATCCTGGGCATGGACGAACTGTCCGAAGAGGACAAGCAGGCCGTGTCGCGCGCCCGTAAGATCGAGCGCTTCTTCAGCCAGCCGTTCCACGTGGCCGAAGTGTTCACCGGTTCGCCGGGCAAGTACGTGCCGCTGAAGGACACCATCCGTGGCTTCAAGGCCATCGTCGATGGCGAGTACGACCACCTGCCGGAGCAGGCGTTCTACATGGTCGGCGGCATCGAAGAAGCGGTCGAGAAGGCCAAGAAGATGGCCGAGAAGGCCTGATCCGGGGCGGGCGGGAGCGATCCTGCCCGACCTGACGCCGGCGCCGGGCAACCGCCCGCGCCGGTGGACTCCCACGGCGGCATTGCGCCGCCGCGAACAGCGAAGAGATTTGCATGAGCACGATCCGTTGCGACATCGTCAGCGCCGAGCAGGAAATCTTCCGTGGCGAAGCGACCCTGGTCGTGGCCACCGGTGAGCTGGGCGAACTGGGCATCGCGCCCAAGCACGCGCCGCTGATCACCCGCCTGAAGCCGGGCAAGGTGGTGGTGACCACGCCGAATGGCGAGCAGCTGGATTTCGCCATTTCCGGCGGCATCCTGGAAGTGCAGCCGCAGGTGGTGACCGTGCTGGCCGACACCGCGATCCGCGCGCAGGACATCGACGAAGCCTCGGTCCGCAAGGCCAAGGAAGAAGCCGAGCGCATCCTGGCCAACCGCGGTGAAGCCATGGAAGTGGCCGAAGCCCAGCAGAAGCTGGCCGAAGCCGTCGTCCAGCTGCAGGCCCTGGAACGCCTGCGTAAGACCCTCAAGCACTGAGGTTCCGCGCTGCATCCACGAAAACGCCGGCCCTGCGCCGGCGTTTTTGTTCGGGTGGCTGGGTAGAGTCGACCGGGTGGATTCGACTGGGTAGAGTCGACTGGGTAGAGTCGACTGTTAGTCGACTGCTCTACGTTCAGGCCGCGAAAATCCCGCGCTGCGCGCGTTAGTCGACTACCAGTCGACTCTACCAGTCCCGGTCCCCAGTCCCGGTCCCCAGTCCCGATCCCGATCCCGATCACCGATCCCGGTCCCCGATCCCGGTCCCCGATCCCGATCCCGGTCCCCGATCCCGATCCCGATCCCGATCCCGATCCTGGTGCCGTCTCAGCGATACACCACGTACCGCATCAGCAGGAACGACACACACGCCAGGCCGCCTTCCACCAGCGGTTTGGCAAGCCAGGTGTACTGCAGGCCCAGCGCGTGGTCCACCAGGCTCACCAGCAATGTGCTCGCCACGGTGAGCAGCAGCCATAGGCCGAAGAAGCGTGCAAATCGCTTCCATCCCAGCTTGCGGGTGCCGGCCTCGGCAAAGGTGTAGCGGCCGTTGAGCCAGAAGCCCAGCAGCATGCCGGCCAGGCGCCCGGCGATGTTGGCCGGCGCCACTGGCATGCCCAGTGCGGTGGTGACCACGAACACGAGCCAGTCGAGCAGCAGCTGCACGAGCCCGATGACGAGGTAGGCGCTTCCCTGGCGGACGAGGCTCATCGGCATGGCGAGGAGAGGAGGGATGCCCATGTTAACGGCGCACGCTCTAGAATCACCGGCAACGAACCACGGACCGCCGTTCCCATGACCCAACCCCTGCACGTCATCATCCTCGCTGCCGGCGCAGGCAAGCGCATGAAGTCGGTGCTGCCGAAGGTGCTGCAGCCGATCGCGGGCCAGCCGATGCTGGCGCACGTGATCGACGCGGCCCGCGAGCTCCAGCCGGCGGCGATCCACGTGGTCCATGGCCATGGCGGCGAGGCGGTGCGCCAGTACTTCGCCGGCCAGCCCGACCTGCAATGGGCCGAGCAGGCTCAGCAGCTCGGCACCGGCCATGCGGTAGCGCAGGCGATGCCCCAGGTTCCCGACCTGGCGCAGGTGCTGGTCCTGTACGGCGACGTGCCGCTGATCCGTGCGCAGACCCTGCGCGACCTGCTCGCACAGCCGGGCCGGCTGGCGGTACTGGTGGCCGATGTCGATGACCCGACCGGATATGGCCGCGTGCTGCGCGATGCCGAGGGCAAGGTTGGCGCGATCATCGAGCAGAAGGATGCCACCGATGACCAGCTGCGCGTGCGTACGATCAATACCGGCATCATCGCCGCCGAATCGACTGCGCTGCGCCGTTGGCTGTCCCAGCTTTCCAACAGCAATGCACAGGGCGAGTACTACCTCACCGATGTCTTTGCGTTTGCCGCCCATGAATACACGCCGGCCGAAATGGCGCTGGTGGCCGACGCGCAGGAGGCCGAAGGGGCAAACGACCCCTGGCAGCTCTCGCAGCTGGAGCGCGCCTGGCAGCGTCGTGCGGTACGGGCCCTGTGCGCACAGGGGGCGCGCGTGCGCGATCCGGCCCGGCTCGACATCCGCGGCACTGTCACCGTAGGCAGCGACGTGCTGATCGACGTCGATGTCGTGCTCGAGGGCAACGTGGTGCTCGGCGACGGCGTCACCGTCGGTCCGTTCAACCGTTTGAAGGACGTCAACCTTGGGCCGGGCACCGAAGTGCGTGCGCACTGCGACCTGGAGGGCGTGGTTACCGAGGGCGCCGCGCAGATCGGCCCGTTCGCGCGCCTGCGACCGGGCACCGTGCTGGCCGATGGCGTGCACGTCGGCAACTTCGTCGAGACCAAGAAGGTCACGCTGGGTGTCGGTAGCAAGGCCAATCACCTCACCTACCTGGGCGATGCGGTGATCGGCAGCAAGGTGAACATCGGCGCTGGCACCATCACCTGCAACTACGATGGCGTGAACAAGTCGACCACCACCATCGGCGACAACGCGTTCATCGGCTCCAACAGTTCGCTGGTGGCACCGGTGACCATTGGCGACGGCGCGACCATTGCCGCCGGTTCGGTCATCACCCGCAACGCGCCGGACGGCAAGCTGACACTGGCACGTGCCCGGCAGGAAACCATCGATGGCTGGAAGCGCCCGCTCAAGAAGTCCTGAGCCCCGCATTCCCCGCGCCGATGAACTCGGTGTGCTGCCCGGCATCGAGCAGCGCGCCGGCGAGGTGTTGAGGGGCCATGAGGCCTATCCGGTGTTCGCCGGGCATGGCCTGGACCTGCCGACACTACAGGATGGCCTTGAACGCGGGCAGCTGTGGGTGGTGGATGCGGCTGACGGTGGCATCGCCGGCTATCTGCTTGCCGGCGAACTGGCAGGTGAGTTCCACGTGCTGCAGATGGATGTGGATCCTGCACACGCGCGGCAAGGTCATGGGCGCACGTTGTTGCGCCATGCATTGGTACAGGCCCGGGCGGAGGGCTATCGCTCGGCCGTGCTGACCACGTTGTCCGACGTGCCGTGGAATGCGGCCTTCTATGCCAGTGAAGGGTTCGTCGCCGTACCGGAGGCGGAGTGGGGTGCAGGGCTGCAGGCGGTGATGGCCGAAGAGGCCGCGCTGGGGTTTCCGATGCATCTACGCGTGGCGATGCGGCAGGCCTGGTAGGTGCCGACCTCGGTCGGCAAATCCACGCATCGCGTGGATCTACCCGATCGGTCCGCTCAACCCACCGGCAGCAGGATCGACACGCACAACCCGCCATCGCTGCGGTTCTGCAGTGACACCCGTCCGCCGTGGGCCTCCACGATCTCCCGCGTCAGCGCCAGCCCCAGCCCGGTGCCATTGCGCTTGGTCGAATAGAACGGCATCAGTGCGTTCTGCAGCACCTGCTCGTTCATGCCCTTGCCGCGGTCAAGCACGTCCAGGCGCAGCCACTGCGGCAGCCGGGTCAGCTGTACCTGCACATCGTCGTTGGGCGGCTCGGCTTCAGCGCAGGCTTCGTGCGCATTCTTCAGCAGGTTCAACAACGCCTGCCCGAACTGCGCGATGTCGATGCGGCTGCTCAGCTCCTCGTCCGGCTCACGTTCCATGCCGAACGGGATCTGCTGGCGCAGGCTGGACAGGAACGGCGCCCAGTGCACGGTCTGCAGCTGCGGCTGTGGCAGCTTGGCAAAGCGCGCATAGCCACGGATGAAGCCTTCCAGGTGGCGTGCGCGATCCTCGATGGTGGTGAAGATCTCGGGCAGCCGGTCAAAGCGTTCACGCTGCACCAGCACGCCGCCGGAATGGGCGAGCGAAGCAATCGGCGCCAGTGAGTTGTTGAGCTCGTGGCTGATCACCCGGATCACCTTCTTCCAGGTCTGCACTTCCTGGCGGCGCAGCTCGGCGGTCAACAGGCGCACCAGCAGCAGGTCGTGCGGACGACCGTTGAGCTGGAAGGCACGCCGCGAGAGGTGATAGACCTGCTCGTCATCCTCATCGCCGTCCTCCCCCTCGGCGTGCACCGCGAACAGGCTGTCACCGCCACGGGCGATGGCATCGCGCAGTTCCACCGGCACCTGTTCCAGCACGTCTTCCAGGCGCTGGCCTTCCAGCTTCCAACCGCCGTGCAGCAGCTTGCGCGCGGCCAGGTTGGAGAACACCACGCGGGCGATGCCATCACCGCCGGAGGCGATCAACAGCATCGCAACCGGCGTATTCTGCACCATGGTGTCCAGCAGCAGCTCACGTTGCACCAGGCCCTGCCGCTGCTCACGCAGTACATCACCCAGCTCCCGGTGTGCCTGCACCAGGTCGCCGAGCTCGTCATTGCCGGGCCAGTGCACGCCGAAGTTGTATTCGCCGTCGCGATAGCTGCTGGTGGTGCCCGCCAGGGCCCGCATCAGTGACCGCACCGGGGCGGTAGCCCGACGCAGCGTCCACCACATCAGCGACAGCAGGATCAGCGCCGACACCGTGGTCACCACCCAGCCATGGTCCATCCAGTAGGCCAGCAGCCACGGCAGTGCCGCAGCCAGTGCCAGCACCGGCAGCAGGCGCAGGAACAGGCGGAAAGTGAACGAGCGCCGCTTCATTCGCGTGGAATACCGTGGCGGTCCATGCGCCGGTACAGCGCCTGGCGGCTCAGGCCGAGCTCGGCGGCAGCCTGGGCGATGACGCCATGGTTGCGTGCCAGCACATCCTCGATGCGTGCGCGGTCGGGATCATTGTCTGCGCTGGGTGCCGGTCGTGGTACGACGGTTGCGCGCGGCAGGTTGAGATCGGCCACTTCGATGCGGTTGCCGGTGGCCAGCAGTTCGGCACGCTGGATCACGTTGCGCAGCTCGCGCACGTTGCCTGGCCAGGGGTGCCGCTGCAGTGCTGCGGTGGCGGCGCTGGACAGCGGCTTGCCAGCGGTCAGGAATCGCTCGGCCAGCGGCACGATGTCGCCCGGGCGGTCGGCCAGCGGCGGCAGCACCAGTTCCACCGTGTTGAGGCGGTAATAGAGATCTTCGCGGAAGGTACCCTCGCGGATCATCGCCGGCAGGTCGGCATTGGTCGCGCTGACCACGCGGACCTTGACCTGGCGCTCGCGGTTGGAACCCAGGCGCTCGAAGCGGCCGGTTTCCAGCACGCGCAGCAGCTTCATCTGCCCGCCGAGCGACAGGTTGCCGATCTCATCCAGGAACAGGGTGCCACCATCGGCGGCCTCGAACTTGCCTTCGCGCGCCTTGTTGGCGCCGGTATACGCACCGGCCTCGGCACCGAACAGTTCGGCTTCGATCAGTTCCGAGGGCAACGCGCCACAGTTGACCGCCACGAACGGGCCCTTGGCCACCAGCGAATTGGCCTGGATGATCTGCGCGATCTTCTCCTTGCCGGCACCGTTCGCGCCGGTGATCAGTACCGGCAGTTCCGAGCGTGCGACCTGGCAGGCGAGGGCGATGACGCGCTCGCTGGCGGGGTCGGCGAAGACCGCGCCGCACAGGTCGTACTTCTCTTCCAGCGCGTTGCGCTGGTGCAGTTCACGGCTGCGGCGCCGGTCCAGTTCGCGGCGTGCCTCGGACAGTTCCAGCAGGTTGTTGACCGTGGTCATCAGCTTGCGGTCGTCCCAGGGCTTGGCCAGGTAGTCGGCCGCACCGGCCTTGACCAGGTCCACTGCACTGCTCAGGTGGGTCCAGGCGGTCAGCAGGATCACCGGCAGGTCCGGATGGCGCGCACGGATCTGCGCGAACAACGCTTCGCCCTCCTCACCGGAGGTGGTGTCCTCGCTGAAGTTCATGTCCTGGATCACCAGATCGACCGGCTGCGACTCGAGCAGGGCCAGCCCATCGGCGGGCGTGTGCGCCTGCAGGGTGTCGATGTCGTGCAGGGAGAACAGCACGTCCAGCGCAGTACCCACGCTGGCGTTGTCGTCGATGATCAGGATCGCAGGCATCAAGCGGTTCTGCAGAAAGGGATGGGCGGCGCCGATGGAGCCGTTCGTGTCCACGCACCGGGAGAGCCCGGCGCCACCCATCAAGCATAGCCAAACCTGTGGCCGTGCAGGAGCGGATGATGCTCAGCGCCCGGGTGGGGCTGGCGGAGGTGGTGGCGCGGGTGGTGGCGGGACCTCCAATGCCTGTCGCCACGCAGCGGCGTTGACCGCCACCGTCAGTTCGCGCTTGTCGCGGCGCAGCAACAGATAGGCGCTGGCCGCGTGGGAATGGCGCAGTGCCTCGGCCAGATGTTCAACCCGGCGCACCGCCGTGTCGTCCACGCGGAGGATGCGATCGCCACTGCGCACGCCGAAGCGCACTTCCGGGCTGGCGGCCTCCACATGCACCTGGCCTTCGGTCGAGCGCAGCGACAGCCGCGCTCCATCGCGGCGCCATTCCAGCGTCTGTGCGCTGCCACCACCGGCCAGCGCCGGCAGGGGCAGGAGCAGCATCAGGCACATCGCGCAGGCACGCATCTCACGCGCCCCGCGTGGCGACCGCAGGCGGTACCGCCGCCGCACGCCGTGCCGGACCGAACACCGCAATCTGGCCCAGTATCCACAGCAGCAGCGCACCCAGCGGCAGGTAGTACAGCGGCATGCGCGGCAGCTCGTACAGGTTCATCAGGGCCAGGTTGATCGCGTACGCCGCCAGCATGCCCAGCACGATGCCCAGCGAGGCCAGCAGGAAGTTCTCGGTCTGGAAGTAGCGCAGGATCTGCCCGCGGGTGGCGCCCAGCGCACGGCGGATGCCGATCTGCTTGCTGCGCTGCTGCACCCAGAAGCTGGCCAGGCCGATGATGCCCAGCGCAGTGACCACCAGCAGCGAGATGCTGACAGTGATCAGCAGGCCGACCATCGCGCGGTCGTTCTTGAAGAAGTCCTTGCGCTGGTCTTCATAGGTCAGCTTGTCGCGCATCAGGCGGTTGGGGTCGTTGCGCTCCAGCGCGGCGGCACCGGCATCGAGCACCTCCTGGCGGCGTTCCGGCGAAGTGCGCAACACGTACGTGCCACCCTTGTCGAAGCTGACCCGGATCGGCAGCAGCATCGAGTTGGTCCAGTTGTCATTCCAGCCATTGGGCGTGCTGAGCGTGTCGACGATGCCGACCACATGCAGCGACTGCTTGCCCATGTAGTAGGTCTTGCCCAGGGCGCTGCCGTTGGGCTCCATCTTGGCGGCGGTGGCCTGGGCGAGGATGACCGGGATGGCCTTTTCCTTGGCGCCACCCTTGCTGACGTCTTCGAAGTTCTGGTACTCGTCGGGCAGGAAATCGCGGCCGGCGATCAGATTGATGCCCATCGTGGCCAGCCCGTTCTCGGACAGGGTGTACATCGAAGCGTTGGTGGTCGGCCGTTCCTGGTCGATCACCCGCGAGATGCTGCTGCTGGAGGAGCCGTTGCGGAAGGGAACCTGGTTGATGATGGTGACGTTGCTGACGCCGGGAATCGCGCGCAGCGATGCCAGGTCCTCGCGGGTGCGGGACATGGCGTCGGTCTGCTTGCCGATGCCACTGACGCGCAGCATCACCAGTTCGCTCTCGGCGATACCGCTGGGCATGCTGATTTTCTCCACGCGCTGGCTGACCAGGAACAGCGCGTTGCAGACGATGGCGCAGGTCAGTGCGACTTCCAGCACGATCAGGGCGGCAGCGGTCTTGTGCCGGCGCAGCGTGCTGAGGATGGGGCGGATGTCCATGGGAGTCCTCGTTCGGGTGCTTACTGCGACTTGAGCTGGATGGCCGGGGTGACCTGCATCGCGCGCCAGGCGGGCAGGAATCCGGCGGCGAGGCTGGCGAACAGGGTCAGGCCCAGCGCGAGCAGCAGCATGTTGCCGTCCAGGTGGGCCAGCTTTGCGTATTCCACCGGCTGCTGGCGCACCGCGAACAGGCCAAGCAGGGCCAGGCCGATACCCAGCACGCCACCGACCACGCCCACCGCGCCGGCTTCCACCAGGCACTGCAGGAAGATCTGGCCACGGCTGGCACCGAGTGCACGGCGCACGCCGATCTCACCACTGCGGCGCAGGAACTTGGCCAGCAGCAGGCCTACCGTGTTGACCAGGCAGACACCGAGGAAGCCCAGCGCCAGCCACAGCTGCAGGCGCACGTCGCTGGGCACTGCACCATTGAAGTCCAGCCATTCCATCACGGTGCGCAGGCGCACGTTCGGCGGATGCTTGAAGCGGCCGGCCTCGCGCTGCTGGGTCGAATAGTTCTCCAGGTAGCGGCGGTAGTCGCCGGCCTTGGCCGGGTCCATTTCCACCCAGTACTGCAGCCACGCGCACGGGGCATTGAGCGAGTAGCTGTTGCCGTCGGGGTTTTCGCCGAAGCAGTTCATGTTGCCGTTGTTGCCGAGCTTCAGGTCCAACGAGGTGGAGATCGGCAGCAGCAGGTCTTCGTTCTTGCCGTAGCTGCCGGTGGTCAGGTCGTAGAAGTGCGGCTCCGGGCTCCATTCCTTCATCACGCCGACGATGCGGTAACTCTGGCCTTCCATGCGCAGGTCGCGGCCCACGCTGTTGGCGCCCTGGTACAGCTTGTCGTTGAGCGCCTTGGAGATGACCACCACGCGTGCGCGGCCTTCATCGTCCTCGCGCGTCCAGGGGCGGCCGTACTGCATGGGCACCTCGAACATCGGGAAGAAATCGGCCGAGGTCCAGCGGGTGTCGATGCTGAAGGGCTTGAGCGTGCTGTTGTCCGGTTCGATGGTGCCGCCGCCGCCGCTCATCAGCGCCTGGCGCTCGCCCTTGGCCTCGCGCAGCAGCGCTTCACCGTCGAAGCGGGTCAGCTGGGTTTCCGGTTCCTCGCCGGCGACATAGGCGCCGGTCGCGGCATCGAGCTGCACGTAGAACAGGCGGTCACTCTTGCCCGGAATCGGGTCGCCGGACAGCACGTGGAATACGGTCAACGTGGTCATCGAGGCGCCGATACCGAGCGCGATGGCGATCACCATCAGCGCGGTCAGGACCTTGTTGCGGCGGAAACTGCGCGCCGCCAGTCGGGTGTAGTAGGCGAACATGGTCGGGCCCTCACTCGTTGACGGCGACGATGTGGCGCAACGGCGTGGCCAGCACCGGCTCGCGCACCAGGTCGGTCACCTGGCCATCGACGATGTGCACGTTGCGCTGCGCACGCGCGGCCAGTTCCGGGTCGTGGGTGACCATCACGATGGTGGTGCCGGCGGCGTTGATCTCCTCCAGCAGCTCCATCACGCCCCGGGCCATCTGCGTATCCAGATTGCCGGTCGGTTCGTCGGCCAGCAGCAGGCGCGGGCTGCCGGCCAGCGCACGCGCGATGGCCGCGCGCTGCTGCTGGCCACCCGACAGTTCATTCGGATAGTGCTTCATGCGCGAGCCCAGGCCGACCTGGGTCAGTGCCTTCTCGATGCGTTCGCGGCGCTCGTTGGCGCTCATCCTGCGATAGCGCAGCGGAACGTCGACGTTGTCGAACAGGTTCAGGTCGGGGATCAGGTTGAAGCCCTGGAAGATGAAGCCGATCTTCTGGTTGCGCAGGCGGCTGCGGGCGTCGTCGCCCAGCGTGCTCACGTCCTGGCCGTCCAGCATGTAGGTACCGCTGGTGAAGGTTTCCAGCAGGCCGGCGATGTTGAGGAAGGTGGTCTTGCCGGAGCCGGACGGGCCGGTGACCGCGACGAACTCACCTTCCTTGACCTGCAGTTCCAGCGAGCGCAGTGCGTGGGTTTCCACCTGTTCGGTGCGGAAGACCTTGGCGACCGAACGCATTTCGAGCATGTACATGGGGTGTCCTCTCTCCAGGATTCAGGTATCAGGTATCAGTTGACGGAGACGCGTTCGGCGTCCTTGAACAGGTCGCTGCCGGAGACCACGATGCGGTCGCCCGGCTGCACACCCGACTTGATTTCCACTTCGCCCAGGCTGCTGACGCCCAGTTCCACCGGACGGCGCACGGCGGTGCGGCCATCCATCACGTAGGCCATGCCGTTGCCCTGTTCGACGAACGGGCCACGCTCGACCTTCAGCACGTTCTTGCGGGTATCGAGCAGCACGCGCACTGACATCCGTTGGCTCTGGCGCAGGCCTTCGGGCTGCGCGCTGGCAAAGCGCACGCGCGCGTTGACCTCACCGTTGACCACTTCCGGCGACACCGCGCTGATCTCGCCCGGGAAGGGCTGGCCGTTGCCGCCGGTCAGCTGTGCGGGCATGCCGATCGCCAGGTCGCGGGCGAAGCTCTCCGGCACCTTGATCTCGACTTCGAACTTGGACAGGTCGACCACGCCCAGCACCGGGGCATTGGCGGCCAGGTTGGTGGACTGCACCGCCTGCACCTGGCCGACCTGGCCATCGAACGGGGCACGCAGCGTCAGCGCATCGACCTGGCGCTGTACTTCGGCCACCACCGCCTTCTGGCGATCGGCCAGCAGGCGCTTGTTGCGGGCATCCAGGTCCGCGCCCTGGCTCTGCAGGCGGGCATCGGTGGTGGCGTTGGCCAGGGTGATGTCGGCTTTCTTCAGCGAGTCCTTGGCCTTGGCCAGGTCGATCTGCGGCACCGCCCCGCCGTCGTAGCCGCGCTGGTAGCGCTGCAGGTCGCGGTCGGCGGCCTGCCGTTCGATGGTGGCCTGGTCGGTTTCCTTGCGCGACTTGGCGCGGGCCAGGGTGGCGTCCAGCGCGGCACGGCTGGCCTCGGCCTCCAGGCCGGCCAGGGTGGCCTGTTCCTGGGCCAGCTTGCTGCGCAGTTCGGGGCTGTCGATGACCGCCAGCTCCTGCCCCTTCTTCACCACGTCACCGGCGACCACCTTCAGGTCCACGGTGCCCGCAGAGATGGCATACAGGACCGGGCTGTTGGCGGCGATCACGCGGCCGTCGGCGGCGATGTCACGGACCAGGTCGCCCCGCTTCACTTCGGCGATGCGCACGCGGCTGCTGTCGAAGGAACGGCTGGCGTTGGACCAGGCGTGCACGGCCCAGCCGATGCCGGCGAGCAGGGCGATCGTGCCCAGCGCCGGCCAACGGTAACGGAGCCAGTTGGCGCGCGGAGCGCTGGCCGGAGTGGAGGAAACGATCTGGTCCTGGGCGGAAGTGTCGCGGATCATCGGGTGCGTGCCTGACGGTGGTAGCCAGTACCAAGCACGTAGCGTGCCAACTTTAATTCCTTATGGGTCAATGAGTTGGGATGTGGTGTGAAGTGTCCGGGTGTCCGCGGACACCTTTCCGGACACTTTCATTAAGCGGACAGGAGGGGGAGCGCGGGCACGCAGGCTAGAATGCGACGATCGTCTTCAAGGAAACGCGTGACATGTGTGGAATCGTGGGTGCGATCGCTGATCGCGACGTAGTGCCGGTGCTGATCGAAGGCCTGAAGCGGCTGGAGTACCGTGGTTACGATTCCTCCGGCATCGCGGTGATCGACCAGGGTGAGCGCCGCGATGTACGTCGCGTGCGTCGTACCGGTCGTGTGTCGGAAATGGCCACGGCGGCCGAGGCCGAGGGCTTCAACGCGGTGCTGGGCATCGGCCACACCCGCTGGGCCACCCATGGGGGCGTCACCGAGGCCAACGCGCATCCGCACATCAGCCATGGCGTGGCGCTGGTGCACAACGGCATCATCGAGAACCACGAAGAGCAGCGCGAGAAGCTCCGTGCGCTGGGCTACACCTTCGAGTCGCAGACCGACACCGAAGTCATCGCACACCTGATCCACCATCACCTGAAGAGTGGTGACGACCTGCTGGTGGCGCTGCAGCATACGGTGAAGGAGCTGACCGGTGCCTACGCACTGGCCGTGGTCAGCCGCGCCGAGCCGGAACGCTTCGTCTGCGCGCGGATGGGCTGCCCGCTGCTGATCGGCCTGGGCGAGGGCGAGAACTTCGTTGCTTCCGACGTCTCGGCGGTGATCTCGGCCACCCGCAAGGTCATTTTCCTGGAAGAGGGCGATACCGCCGAGATCCGTCGCGATGGCGTGCGCATCTTCGACGAGCACGACCGGCCGATCGAGCGCGACGTGCATCTGTCCGATGTGTCGCTGGCATCGCTGGAGCTGGGCCCGTACCGCCACTTCATGCAGAAGGAAATCCACGAGCAGCCGCGCGCGCTGGGCGACACCATCGAGGCGGCGATCGATGCCGGTGGTTTCCCGGCCGGGCTGTTCGGCAAGAACGCCGAAGCGGTGCTGTCGGGCACTGAAGGCGTGCAGATCATCGCCTGCGGCACCAGCTACTACGCCGGCCTGACCGCGCGCTACTGGATCGAAGCCATCGCCGGCCTTCCGTGCAGCGTGGAGATCGCCAGCGAGTACCGCTATCGCGCGGCCTACGCGAACCCGAAGCATCTGATCGTCACCATCTCCCAGTCCGGCGAAACGCTGGATACGTTAGAAGCGCTGAAGTACGCCAAGTCGCTGGGCCACAAGCACACGCTGTCGATCTGCAACGTGCCGGAAAGTGCGATTCCGCGCGCCAGCGAACTGGTGTGCTACACCCGTGCCGGTGCCGAGATCGGCGTGGCCTCGACCAAGGCCTTCACCACCCAGCTGGCGGCACTGTTCCAGCTGACCGTGGTGCTGGGCAAGCTGCACGGCCGCATCGACGCGGCGCAGGAAGCGGACTACCTCGAGCAGCTGCGCTTCCTGCCGGGCAGCGTGCAGCACGCATTGAACATGGAGCCGCAGATCGCTGCCTGGGCCGAGCGTTTCGCACGCAAGAGCAGCGCGCTGTTCCTGGGCCGTGGCCTGCATTACCCGATCGCGCTGGAAGGCGCGCTCAAGCTCAAGGAAATCTCCTACATCCACGCCGAGGCCTACCCGGCAGGCGAGCTGAAGCATGGCCCGCTGGCGCTGGTGGACGAGGACATGCCGGTGGTGGTGATCGCGCCGAACGACAGCCTGCTGGAGAAGGTGAAGTCGAACATGCAGGAAGTGCGCGCGCGTGGCGGTGAACTGTTCGTGTTCGCCGACCAGGACAGCAACTTCAACGAGTCCGAAGGCGTGCACGTGATCCGTACGCCGCGTCATGCCGGCGTGCTCAGCCCGATCGTGCACACCATTCCGGTGCAGTTGCTGGCCTACCACACCGCGCTGGCGCGCGGCACCGACGTGGACAAGCCGCGCAACCTGGCCAAGAGCGTGACGGTGGAGTAACACCCGTCAGCTCGGTTGGAGGTTGCAAGCGAAGGGGGCCGTGTGGGCCCCCTTTCGTTTGTGCCGGTGGCAGCGGCAAGTGGGACAGTCACAGGGTGTTCTGTCCACCGTCGGCAGCAGGCAATCAATCTTTAACGCGTGGCATCGCGTGTATTCAGCGGCGGTTTCAGCCGCGGTGCCATTCTCTGGATCGTCGGTTGGTTCCCACGACGAACTGTCCCATCGATGCCGGTAGTGACCGATGGTCGCAGTCGTAGAATCGATTTGACCGAGGTCCGGGTTGAGCGGTTGAGCCCACCTCGTTCGCGTTGCAGCACGTCGTCTGCCGATCCATTCCAAGCGGCAGCCGGGTGCGCCAGACGTGCGCTGAAAGGTCTGTTCCCGGGGAGGGGGCGTATCGGAAGAGCACACTTTTTGACTTCAGTGACCTGCACCAGGAAACAAGAATGAACGTCCGCGAACTCCTGCAATCCAAGAAAGAAGCTGTCATCACCATCGATGCCGAAGACACCATCGGTGCCGCCGCCCACAAGATGAGCGCGAACAGGATCGCTGCACTGGTGGTGATGAAGGACGATGCCCCGGTCGGCATCATTTCCGAGAAGGACATCGTGCGTACCCTGGCCGACGACGGCCCGCAGGCCGGCCGCCGGGTGATTTCCAGCCTGCCGTCCACCGGCCTGGAGGGCATCGCCCCGGAGGCCACCCTGAAGCAGGCCATGTCGTTGATGACGTACTCGCGGCGCCGTCATCTGATGGTCACCGAAGGCACTCGTCTGGTCGGCATCCTCAGCCTGGGCGACATCGTGAAGAACCTGCTGGGCGAGCTGGAGCTGGAAAAGGCCGTGCTGCAGGACATCTACATGGCCGCCCACTGAGGGCTGCAGCGCTGGAAGCAGAGAAGCCGGGCATTGCCCGGCTTCTTCGTTCACGGCATCGGTGAAATCAGAAAGTGACCTTCACCGAGTCGGCGCTGTAGCTGGCTGGGCCGTGGTAGACCACTTCGATGTTGTTGCCATCCGGGTCGAGCACGAACGCGCCGTAGTAGCCCGGGTGGTAAGGGCGTTCACCGGGCGCGCCGTTGTCGGTGCCGCCGGCGGCGATCGCGGCGGTATGGAAGGCATCGACGGTGGCGCTGTCGCGGGCCTGGAAGGCCAGATGGTGGCGGCCGGTCAGCTGGCCGGTGGCGGCCGTGCTGCTGGCGCTGGAAATGAACAGCTCATCGGCCCAGAAGTAGTCATCGCCTTCACCGGCGATCGGGATGCCGATCGTATCGAACACCGCCTGGTAGAAGCGGCGGCTGGCCGCCAGGTCGCGCACTACCAGCTGGATGTGGTCGATCAGGCGGCCACGGTGCAGTTCCATCGTTTCCATACCAACCTCGCAGAAAAAGGGGACGGAGGGGATTAAGTCGCTTCCAGCCCAATAATGCCAGAAACGACTTAATCCCCTCCGTCCCCTTTTCGGGTCAGACGTTGGCGATGATCTCGACCCAGTAGCCGTCCGGGTCCTTGATGAAAGCCAGGTTCTTCATGCGGCCGTCGGTCAGGCGCTTCTGGAAGGTCACGCCCAGATCCTCGAAGCGCTGGCAGGCAGCCTCGATGTCCGGCACCGACACGCAGATGTGGCCGAAGCCGCGCGGGTCGCTGTTGCCGTCGTGGTAGACCGCGCCGTCCTGGGTTTCGGTGCCGTGGTTGTGGGTCAGTTCCAGCACGCCCGGCAGCCCGGCCATCCACAGGCGGCGGGCGTTGTCATCTTCCGGCACCGTGACGCCAGCGGGCACGTAGGCCAGGAAGTACAGGCTGAACTGGGCCTCGGGGAAGTCGCGCTTGTCGATCAGCTGGTAGCCGAGCACACGGGTGTAGAAGTCCAGCGAAGCGGCAATGTCCTTCACGCGCAGCATGGTGTGGTTGAACACGAAGCCGGTGGTTTCGGCCGGGGCCTGGGCGGCGACGCCGGGAACATCGCGCAGGGCGGGAATGGTCATGGGGGAGGTCCTTCAGACAGGGCCGTTGCCGGCCGGATGGCGCCATTCTACCGGCCAGCACCTGACGGCACTGCGACGTACAATGACCGGATCGCACCGTTCCGTCCTGACAACGATTGCCCGCCATGTCGCAGCGTGAATGGGTGGCTGCCGCCATCCGCAAGATCGAAGCTGATTTCAACCGTTCCGCCGATACCCACCTGATCCCGCTGGCGTTGCCAGGGTTCGAGGGCATCGACCTGTACCTGAAGGATGAGTCGAGCCATCCCACCGGCAGCCTGAAGCACCGGCTGGCGCGCTCGCTGTTCCTGTATGCGCTGGCCAATGGCTGGTTGCGTGAAGGGCGTCCGGTGATCGAGGCCTCCAGCGGCTCGACCGCCGTGTCCGAAGCCTATTTCGCGCGGCTGCTCGGCCTGCCGTTCATTGCGGTGATCCCGGCCTCCACCTCGCCTGAAAAGATCGCCGCGATCGAGTTCCACGGCGGCCGTTGCCACCTGGTCGAACGTGCCTGCGACCTCAACTGTGATTCGGAAAAGCTGGCCCGTGAAACCGGCGGCCACTTCATGGACCAGTTCACCTATGCCGAGCGCGCCACCGACTGGCGCGCCAACAACAACATCGCCGAGTCCATCTTCAAGCAGATGGCCGAAGAGCCCAGCCCGGTTCCGGAATGGATCGTGTGCAGCCCCGGTACCGGCGGTACCGCAGCGACGCTGGGCCGCTATGTCAGCTATCGCCGGCATGACACCCGCATCCTCTGTGCGGACCCGGAAGTGTCGGTGTTCTTCGATGGCTACAAAACCGCCGTTGCCGGTGAGCAGGACTGGCGCGGCCTGACCTGCAGCGGTGGCTCGCGCGTGGAAGGCATCGGCCGGCCGCGGGTAGAGGCGAGCTTCATCCCGACCAGTGTCGATGCGATGGTGAAGGTGCCCGATGCGCTGAGCCTGGCCGCGATGCGCCATGTCAGCCGCCAGCTGGGCCGCCGTGTCGGTGGCTCCACCGGCACCAACTTCATCGGTGTGCTGCAGGCGGCGCAGTGGATGCGCGAGGCGGGCCACCAGGGCAGCATCGTCAGCATCCTGTGCGACAGCGGCGAGCGCTACGCACAGAGCTACTACGACCCGTCGTGGTATGCGCGCCAGGGCATCGATGTCGACGGCGCCGATGCGCAACTGGCGGCGGCGGTGGCCGGGCAGGGACTGCCCGAATTGCCGTGGTGCAGCCTGGAAGCGTTGTAACGCGGCAACGCACGGCCGGCTGTGCGTCGGCTGGGTAGAGTCGACTGTTAGTCGACTGCTCCAGGTTCAGGTCGCGAAAATCCCGCGCTGCGCGCGAAAGTCGACTAACAGTCGACTCTACCCGGTCGCCGGGGCGTCTCAATATCCCGCTGCAGTGAACGCGTCCAGCACCGCGTCGCGCAGTGCATCGGGCAAGGCCTCGATGTCCACCGCGCGATCATCCAGATGCAGGCTCGGGTCCAGGATGCTCGCTCGGCCCTGGGCCAGCGCCTGCAGCCACAGCAGCACGCAGATCACGAACTCGCGCTCATGGCCCAGCCGCAGCTGGCTGGCGCCGCGTTCGATCACCTCGAACGGGTACCACTCCTGCGCATCGTTGAACGTGCCGCCCTGCTGCAGCACTGCCTGCAACTGCTGCAGATGGCGCGGGGCGTCATCGCCGGCATCGCACAATGCGGCGATCCAGGTCAGTTCGGCCGGGCTGGCGGACAATGCCAGTGACCGGGCCGGTGAGGCGGATGCAACTGCAGCCAGACCTTCCATGTAGGGCCTCGTTCGGTGCGTACCGCTGCGGACTCCCCCGCAGCCAGAGCTTCGGTGCGCGACCGTAAGGCCGACGTGAATGCCGGGCCGTGCCCCCTTGTCAGCCCCGCCTGCCAGCGCCATATCCTGCATGCTGCCCGCCTGCCGGGCCCGTACCCTGGAGATCTGCCGTGACCGTTGCCAACCCCCTGCTCGATTTTTCCGGCCTGCCGCGCTTCGAGGCCATCCGCCCCGAGCACGTGGCGCCGGCGCTGGACGTGCTGCTGGCCGAGGCCGAAGCCGCCGTCAGCGCCGCCGAGCAGGTGCAGCCGGTCACCTGGCAGACCTTCGTTGCCCCGCTGGATGACGCCACCGAGCGCCTGTGGCGCGCCTGGGGTCTGGTCGGCCACCTGCAGGGCGTGGTCAACACCCCGGAACTGCGTGAGGCCTACAACAGCAACCTGCCGCGGGTGACCCGCTTCGCCAGCGCGCTGGGCCAGAACCTGGCGTTGTACCGGCAGTACCAGACGCTGGCCGCCAGTGCCGAGGCGGCGCGCTTCGACGCGGCCCAGCGCAAGGTGCTGGACAACACCCTGCGCGATTTCCGCCTCGGTGGTGCCGAGCTGGCGCCGGAGGCGCAGCAGCGCTTCGCGGCGATCAAGGAAGAACTGTCGGCGCTGTCGGCGAAGTTCTCGCAGAACGTGCTCGACGCTACCGATGCCTGGTCGATGATCATCGAGGACGAAGCGCGGCTGAAGGGCCTGCCGGAAGACGTGAAGGCCGCCGCACATGCCGCAGCACAGAAGGACAGCAAGGCCGGCTGGAAACTGACCCTGCAGATGCCGTGCTACCTGCCGGTGCAGACCTGGGGTGAGGACCGCGACCTGCGCGAGATCCTGTACCGCGCCAGCGCACAGCGTGCGTCCGAATTCGGCGATGAGTCCCTGGACAACAGCGGCAACATCGATCGGATCCTCGCCCTGCGCGCTGAACTGGCCGCGCTGCTCGGCTTCGATTCGTATGGCGATTATTCGGTAGCGACCAAGATGGCGCAGGACCCGGCCGAAGTGCTGGGTTTCCTGCGTGACCTGGCCGCGCGCGCCAAGCCGTTCGCGGCCAGGGACCGGGCCGACCTGGAGCAGTTCGCACGCGAGCAGCTGGGCATCGACAGCCTGCAGGCCTGGGACCTGGCGTTCGCCGCCGACCGCCTGAAGCAGGCCCGTTACAGCTATTCCGAACAGGAAGTGAAGCAGTATTTCACCGAACCGAAGGTGCTTGGCGGCCTGTTCTCGGTGATCGAGCAGCTGTACGGCCTGCGCGTGCAGGAGGACAGCGCACCGGTGTGGCATGACGACGTGCGCTTCTTCCGTCTGGTCGATGCGCAGGGCGCGCTGGTTGGCCAGTTCTACCTGGACCTGTACGCGCGCGAAGGCAAGCGCGGTGGCGCGTGGATGGATGATTGCCGCAACCGTCGCGTGCGCGCAGACGGCAGCGTGCAGACACCGCTGGTCTACCTGGTGTGCAACTTCGGCCGCGGTGCCAATGGCAAGCCGGCCACCTTCAGCCATAACGAAGTGACCACGCTGTTCCATGAGATGGGCCACGGCCTGCACCAGCTGCTGACCCGCATCGGCGAACTGGGCGTGGCCGGCATCAACGGCGTGGAATGGGATGCAGTGGAGCTGCCCAGCCAGTTCATGGAGAACTTCTGCTGGGAATGGGACCACCTGCAGGCGATGACCGCGCACGTGGACAGTGGTGAGCCGCTGCCGCGCGCGCTGTACGAACGGATGCTGGCGGCGCGCAACTTCCACAGCGGCATGGCCACCGTGCGCCAGCTGGAGTTCGGCCTGTTCGACATGCTGTTGCACAGCCAGTTCGAACCGGCGCAGGACAGCGTGCTGGCGCTGCTCGATCGCGTGCGCGCGGAAGTGGCGGTGAATCACCCGCCGGTCTGGAATCGCTTCCCGCACCAGTTCAGCCACATCTTCGCGGGCGGTTACGCCGCCGGCTACTACAGCTACAAGTGGGCTGAAGTGCTCAGTGCCGATGCCTATGCGGCGTTCGAGGAAGCGCCGCAGGCACTGGCCGAGACCGGTGCACGCTTCCGCGATGAGATCCTGTCGCGCGGTGGCAGCCGTCCGGCGGCGGAAAACTTCAAGGCCTTCCGTGGGCGCGCACCGCAGATCGACGCGCTGCTGCGCCACTCGGGCATGGCGTAAACCGTTGTGGTGGGTGCCAACCCTGGTTGGCACTTCACCGCCATCCACGCATGGCGTGGATCTACCGGAATGCCGGCCAGCGGCCGGCACCACCGAAGACCGGTCATTCGGCGTAGATCATCTTCCGGGTCATGCCGCCGTCGACGATGAAGTCCTGGCCAGTGCTGAAACCGGACAGCGACGACAGCAGGTACACCGCCAGTGCACCGATATCTTCAGGGCGGCCGACCCGGCCGACCGGATGCTGTGCGTGGTCGATGGCCGAGTACTCTGGTTCATGGCGCCGTGAGGGTGCCTGCCACGCAGTGGTACCGACCCAGCCGGGGCTGATGCTGTTCACCCGCACCGCCGGGCCGGCGCTGATCGCCAGCGCATGGGTGAAGGCCACCAGGCCACCCTTGGCCGCCGCATAGGCCTCGCTGTGCGCTTCGGATTGCCAGGCGCGGGTGGAGGCGATGTTGATGATCGCGCCCGCAGCACTGTCCGTCAGCGCCGGCAGCGCGTGCTTGCTGCACAGGAAGGCGCCATGCAGCGACGACAGCCGGCGTTGCCATTCGTGCCAGTCCATGTCCTGCAGCCGCGTGCCGTGCGGCCCGGCGATGCCGGCATTGTTGACCAGCCCGTCGATGTGTCCGAAACGCTGCAGCGCCTCGGCGATGAAGTCGCGCACGCTGGCTTCGTCGGTGATGTCCAAACGCTGGAACGCGGCATCCTCGCCGCGCTGCCATTCGTCCAGGCAGGCCTGGCCGGCCTCCCTGTCCAGGTCGCCGATGAGCACGCGTCCGCCGGCACCGAGCACGGCCTGGGCAATACCGCGACCGATGCCGTTGGCGCCGCCGGTGACCAGCACCACCTTGCCCGACAGTGGCGCGGCCGGCCATGCGGCAATCGGCGGCACCGTGCTCACGTCAGGTCTTCGCCGCGCAGGCGACGATGCCAGCCGTCCACGCCGATGCGGTCCAGGGTCTGGATGTTGCGCTCGACGATCACGTCCGGGTCCGGATACACATCCACCGCGCGCGCCACGCTGTCTTCGCGCAGCAGGTGCAGGGTGGGGAAGGGCGCGCGGTTGGTGTAGTTGCTGGCGTCGTCGGCGGCCACGCCCTCGAACTGGTAATCCGGATGGAAGCTGGCCACCTGCAGGATCCCCTGCAGGTCCAGTGCCTCGATCGCCGCATCGGCGTTGTCGAGGAAGTCGTTGTAGTCGAGGAAATCGGTCAGCACCTGCGGATGCACGATCAGCGTCGTATCGATCTGCTCGGCCGGCGTGTCGCGCAGCAGCACCAGCTCCTCGGCCAGCTGTTCAACCAGCGCTTCTGTCGTGGTCGCATCGCTGAGCACGATGCGGACCTGGTCCTTCACGTATACCGCCTTGGCGAACGGGCACAGGTTCAGGCCGATGACGATGCGCTCCAGCCACAGGCGGGTGGCGGCGATCGGGTCATCGGTGGACAGGTCGGAATCGGTCATGGCGGGCACGTCGGCTGGCGGGGCCGACATTGTAGGCGCGTCGCTGGCAACGCGCCGTCGTACCTGCGGCTGGCAGCGCCGGGGGATTCCCGGCAGGTGGCTCAGTCGCGGAAATTGTTGAACTGCAGCGGCAGCTCGAACTTGCCGGCCTTGAGCACGGCGATGGCGTCCTGCAGGTCATCGCGCTTCTTGCCCTGCACGCGCAGCTTGTCGCCGTTGATCTGGCTTTCCACCTTCAGCTTGGCGTCCTTCAGGGCCGCCGCGATCTTCTTGGCGATCTTCTGCTCGATGCCCTGCTTGACGGTGATCTTCTGCCGGGCCTGGGCCAGGTTGGTCTCGATGTCGCCGAACTCCAGGCTGAGCACGTCGATGCCGCGCGCGGCCAGGCGAGCAC